>CAZCQW010000004.1:83606-85950 GCA_964500975.1 uncultured Gammaproteobacteria bacterium
ACACGACGAATAATTTAAAAAATATGCGTCTTTGGAGTCTATCGCCGAAATATTTAGATCGCCAAGGCCTTTTGGCTGTATGGCGCGAAGGATTACTAGCTAAAAATGTTTTAGAAGGTAAGACTAAGGGTTATAAAAACCACCCACAACTAGATAGATTTAAAAATAGTCAGGATGCCATTGCTCATATTAACAATTATTTATTTGGTATTTATCAGGAAGCAGAGAAGCGTGGTTATAAGTTTTCACTAGAAAAATTAGACGGCTTGAAAAAAGTTTCCAAGAAGATTAAAGTAAATAGCGAACAGTTGGTTTATGAGTTTAGCCATTTACTAAAAAAACTTGAATCAAGAGATATTAAAAGATTTAATGAGTATAAATTTACTAAAGAAATTGAAATCCATAATCTGTTTAAGGTCGTAAAAGGAGAGATAGAGAAGTGGGAAAAAACAAAATAAGAATTCGGGGATCGTCTAACGGTAGGACAACAGGTTCTGGTCCTGTTTATTGGGGTTCGAATCCCTATCCCCGAGCATCGATGAACATAAGCAGACAGCGATGTCTGTTTTTGTTTTAATATTAAGCAATATTTAAGGTTCCAAAGTAGTTCAAAAATAAGACTATATTTTTACATTTTTAGCAAACACCTTGATTTTATTGGTTAAAAAAAGTTCGAATCCATTTGTCTGTTTTTATAAAAAATCATTTTAAGATATAATGAATTTATATAAAAAATATATGTCTACAAAAAAACACATAGTAATTTATTCCCATGGTTTCGGTGTCCGTAAAGATGACAATGGTCTTCTTTCTGATATAGCTAAGCATTTACCAGAAGTGGAGTCATTGCTGTTTGATTATTATAATCTAAACGAAGCTAATAATGAGTTGTTAATTTGTCCTACCAGTCATCAAGTTGATAAGTTAAATCAAATTATTAATGATATTAGAATAATCTACCCAGAAGCCATAATAGATTTAATTACTCACTCCCAGGGCGCAATTGTGGCAGCTATGGCTAAACCAAGTGGAATTAGAAAAGCCATTATGCTTGCGCCAGTTTTTGATATGGACTTAGAAAGGACATTGTCGCGATATAGGACTAAACCAGATGCTCAAGTAGATATTAATGGAACATCAATAATCCCATCCTCCAGTGGAATGACTAGAATTATTCCAAAAGAATATTGGCAAGAACGTATAAATATAAAACCATTTATAGAATATAATGCCTTTTCCGAAAAGACAGAAATTATTGTTATTGAAGCTAAACAAGACGAGTTAGTACCAAAGATTGATTTAAAAGAGCTTAATGAAAGGATTAAAATAACTTCACTAGATGGCGACCATGGTTTCCATGCTCCAAATCGAGACCTTTTAGTTAAAACTATAAGAGGTTTATTAATATAAAACTATGAATATTCCAATAAAAAAATTAAATAATGGTTTTAAAATACCAGTCCTTGGTTTTGGCACTTGGCTTATGGGCGGCCGAATGGAAAAAGAGATTGACTACGACGAAAGTCATGATATTGAAGTTATTAAAAAAACTATTGAACTGGGCGGATATCGTTTTGATACAGCTGAAATGTATGCCAATGGATATAGCGAAGAAATATTAGGTAAAGCTTTAAAGGGGTATGACAGAACTAAGCTATTTGTGACCTCAAAAGTTAGTCCAAATAATTTAGCTTACGATAACGTGATCTCTTCATGCAAGAAGAGTCTTGAACGTCTTCAACTAGATTATCTTGATTTATATCTTGTGCACATGCCTAATCCTGATATTGCTATCGAAGCAACGATGAAAGCTTTTGATTATTTAAAAGAGCAGGGGCTCGTTAAAAATATTGGAGTCTGTAATTTTAACATCGAAAGATTAATAGAGGCACAGAGCAAGACAAAAAATAAGATTGTTTTGAATCAGGTGCATTATAATTTAATATTTAGAGAACCAGAGTTAAAAGGGGTTATTGAATATTGTCAGAAGAATGATATCTTTATCGAAGCTTGGCGCCCAGTCCAATATGGCAGTTTGGCAAAAAAGGGAATAACTATTGTCGATGAGTTATGTAAGAAATATAATAAAACCCCTTCCCAAATTGCCCTTAATTGGCTCATTTCTCAAAAGAATGTTATTACTCTGACAAAGACGGGGAACATTAAACATTTAGAAGAAAACTTAGATTCAGTTAATTGGAATATGTTAGATGAAGATATTGAGTTACTTAGAAGTGATTATCCGATTCAATTTGATAAGAGCAACACGGTTCCACTTAACTAATTGGTGTCTAAATTTTCACCATAATTAGCGAGTGAAGTTCGGAAACTGTCTTTCCAAGCG
>CAZCQW010000005.1:0-1311 GCA_964500975.1 uncultured Gammaproteobacteria bacterium
CCGTAGCCCTTATGCTTAGAGAATCCATATTCCGGATATTGTTTATCAATTTCACTCATCATCCAATCACGGCTAACTTTAGCAATGATAGATGCGGCCGCAATACAAAAAACCTTAGCGTCGCCACCAATAATTGCCGTTTGCGGCTTTTCAAGTTTTGGTATTTTGAAATTACCATCAATCAATAAATAATCGGGCTCAATTTTTAGTTTCTTAATAGCTCGGCGCATCGCCAAAAAACTAGCTTGGAGGATATTAATCTTATCAATAGTTAAGTTATCGACAACACCAATTTCAACCGCCAAAACCTTGTCTTTGATGATGCTGAACAGTTTTTCTCGCTTTTTAGCACTTAACTTCTTGGAATCTGCTACTAGCGCTAAATCATCACTATCTATTTTAAAATTATTATCAATTACAACGCAGGCAGCCACCACCGGACCAGCCAAGGGGCCGCGCCCAGCTTCATCAACTCCGCCAACTAGATTATGGCCAAGTTCAAAATATTGCTGTTCAGTCTTTAAATCAAGCATATTGATATTGTGATAGTATTATTATACCATAAAAATATGTTATAATAAGAGAGTAAAGAATAATTTTTACAGTTTTATGAAAAAATCATATTTTTTACTAACGGTTGTCGGTTTAGTTTTAGTAAGCGCAATTGTGCTTCGGATTGTTAGTATAATAAATGACAGACCAAAAGATAAATTGGAAATTTCTAAAAATGAATTAGCTCTGCGCTCTGAAGTTGAAGGGAGTAATATTTTGAATAACCAGACTGTTAAATCAGGAGAAGCGACGTTTGCTAATCAGGCGCTAGTAATTAGTCCTAAACAAAATGAGATTATTAATTCGCCTTTAATTGTTAAGGGAAGTATTATTGGTTCTTGGTTTTTTGAAGGAACTCTGCCGATAAAATTAGTTGACTCAGATAATAATGTTATTGGGAGTGGCCAGGCTAGAGCTGATAGCGATTGGATGGCTGAAAAACCAGTTCCTTTTAGTGCTAGTTTAGAATTTTTAACCAATGCCACTAGCGGCTATTTAATTATATCAAAAGATAATCCATCCGGCCTTCCAGAAAACGATGGCTTTATAAAATTACCAGTTAGATTTAAATAATCCGCCCGAGGCGGAATAAATAATTATATGGGAATAGATAGTTTTCCAACTTATAAGCCAGGCGACGTTATTGATCTTAGTCGGTTTGAAAAAGAAAAACGTGAAAAAGAAATTACTCGCGATAAGAATCTTGAGTCTTATCTTCGTTTTTTGAATGAAGCCATGGTTAGACTTGCTGAAACTAAT
>CAZCQW010000005.1:1321-10598 GCA_964500975.1 uncultured Gammaproteobacteria bacterium
AAAGATTTCCCCGGATTTTTAGATAGTGATAATAGAATAGCTATTAGTGGTCATGATGAAACATGGGATAAAAAGACAGTTAAAAAAGATGAATTGAAGTTTAGCTCAAGAGAAAATAAGAGTTTAGAAGATTGGCGAAATGATAAGGAAAAAGATTCTTCTAATCTCACTGAAATTGCTATTACCATCTTATTACAAAAAATATTAGGAAGTGAATTTATTGTTGCCCGCTCATCTACATTTGACGATTACAGAAATGGTGTAGATCAAGTTATAATTTATAAACCAACAGGTGAAGTGGTTTGTGGTATTGATGAGGTTATTCTTAGAACTGGTGATGCTGATAGTATGATGAAGTCGGAAAAACTGCAAGAAGTAATGTTGTCTGGAGGTGCGAGTGTAAAATATGGAGCAAAATTGGAACACGACCGAGTGATTAATAAAGTAGCGGAAAAGAAATACGACTTCGTTGAAAAATCAGAGCTAGTCCGTTCCGAGGTTGAGCATGTTCCAGCTTTTTACATGGCTTTAAGTAAACTTGAACTTGGAGAGTTATTGGAAAGTTTAAAAAATAGTCCAGATAAAATTTCTGATTTTGAACAAAGTATCTTTAATAAATTATTAGACTCTTTAGAATTACAAGCAGGTCGTCAAAATCTATCTGGCGATCTTAAGATGAAAACCGAATCAATGCTCGCTAAATTCCGTAAAGCGAAAGAATAACAAACTATTTCTATGGCAAGCTTATCCCTATACAATACGTTAACTCGTAAAAAGGAAGAATTTAAACCTATAAACAAAAATGAGGTTGGTCTTTATACTTGCGGTCCAACAGTTTATAACTATGCTCATATTGGAAATTTAAGGACTTATTTATTTGAAGATTTTTTAAAGCGTGTTTTAGAATATAATGATTTTCAAGTTAAGCATATAATGAACGTTACTGATGTCGGACA
The DNA here is from genome assembly GCA_964500975.1 of uncultured Gammaproteobacteria bacterium. Taxonomy (GTDB): domain Bacteria; phylum Patescibacteriota; class Patescibacteriia; order Patescibacteriales; family UBA12465; genus UBA12465. The sequence continues at coordinate 2,278 of CAZCQW010000005.1, forward strand.
TTTAACTGGCGACATGGATATGGGAGAGGATAAATTAGAACTAGGCGCAAAACGTGAAGGGAAAACAGCCTGGGAAATAGCTGTTAATTATGAAGAGGCTTTTAAAAACGATTTAGAATTATTAAACATAGAAGCGCCTGATGTCTATGCTCGTGTGACTGATAATATTCCTGAGCAAATTGATTTGATTAAAATTTTGGAAGATAAGGGCTATGCCTATAAAACTAGTGATGGTTTATATTTTGATACTTCTAAGGTTGCTAACTATAATAAATTAAGTCATTTGCCGCTAGAAGAATTAAAAGAAGGTGCTCGGGTTGAAGTTAATGAAGAAAAGAAAAATTTTACTGATTTCGCTTTGTGGAAGTTTTCGCCATCAGGCTCTAAGCGTCAAATGGAGTGGGAGTCACCCTGGGGAATTGGTTTTCCTGGTTGGCACATAGAATGCTCCGCGATTAGTTTAAAATATTTAAGTAATGAACTTGATATTCATTGCGGTGGCGCTGATCACATTACTATTCATCACACCAATGAAATTGCTCAGTCAGAAGCGGCCACTGGCAAGACGTTTTTTAATTATTGGTTACATGGGGCATTCTTGAATATTAGAGGTGGAAAGAAGATGGCTAAAAGCGATGGTAATTTTTTAACTTTAGAAAACGCTTTAGTGTCTAAAAATATTAATCCGCTTGCTTATCGTTTTGCCGCTCTTCAAGTTAATTATCGTAAGCCAATGGAATATAGTTATAAAGGCATTAAGCAGGCGAGCGATGGTTTAAATAGCTTATTAAATTCAGTTTCATCTTTGGGCTCTGAAGTTGGTAAGATAAATAATGAATTTAAAGATAAGTTTTTAATGGCTATTAATAATGATTTAAATTTACCTCAAGCTCTAGCTTTGATATCGGCAGTTTTAAAATCAAAATTAAGTAGTTCTGATAAATTGGCGACTATTTTAGATTTTGATAGAGTTTTTGGTTTAAGGTTGGATTTAGCAAAAGATTTAAATAATCAAGAGATAGATTTTGACGCTTTAGATGAGGATGTTAAATTGTTAATTGAAAATCGGCAATTGGCACGCGAACAAAGAAATTGGGAGGAGTCTGATAAACTCCGTGATGAATTAAAAGATAAAGGCTATTTGATTGAAGATATAAAAAATAGTTTTAAGGTGTCAAAATTGTAATCGTAATTTGAGTGTTTAAATAACTATGGTAAATAACTTCTGGTTAAAATTAAAGAAAAAAAATAAAGCCATCTTAGCTCTTGCTCCGATGGCTGGTTTTTCGGATTCCGCTTTTCGCCAGATATGTAAGAAATATGGAGCTGACGTTTTATATAGTGAAATGGCGTCTGCGACGGCCCTTTTTTATAATCAGAATGTTAAGAAGAATACTACTTTAGATCTTCTGAGGTTTGATAAGAAAAAAGAGGCTTATTATGTAGTCCAGCTATTTGGTTCTAACCCCGAACATTTTGCAGTCGCTACTAAAATAATTACTAATGAAATAAAACCAGATGGAATTGATATTAATTTTGCTGCCCGGTTCCTAAAATAATTAAACAAGGGGCGGGCTCAGGTTTAATGAAGAACCTAAAAAATTCCCGAGCCGTAATTGAGGCGGTCTTGGCTAATACTAATTTACCAGTTTCGATTAAAATTCGCACTCAGGCCGGAGTCGTTGAAGCAGCTGAATTTTTAAAAAATATTTCTGATTTACCTATAAGTGCCTTGATGATTCATGGACGCTCCTTATCGCAGGGTTTTGCCGGTGGAGTGAACTGGAAAATCATTAAAGAAGCGCGTAAATATTTTAAAGGCGTAATTTTAGCTAATGGTGGAATTAATGATTTAGCAAGTGCTCAGAGGGCCTTGAAAGAAAGTAAGGCGGATGGTTTAGGTTTAGCTCGTGGTATTCTTGGTAGACCTTGGCTTTACAAAGAAATTAAAAATAATAAAGTTATAAATTTAAAAGCCAAGCAAATTTTTAAAATTGCTCTACTTCACGGTGAACTTGAAATGTCTCAAAAAGGAAAACAGGGAATCGTTGAATTTCGCAAACATTTAGTTTGGTATGTTCAAGGATTAACTGGTGCCGCAAAATTAAGAGAACGGCTTGTTAAAATAAATACCTTTAATGATATTAAAAAAATCTTAAGTAAACAAAAATTTTAGATATGATTATCTATATTAATACGACAGCGCAGGATGAAATACAACTCAGTCTTAGTGATGGAGATAATATTTTAATTTCAAAAAAAATAAAAGCTCCTCGTCAGCAATCAGAAAAATTATTACCGTCAATTGAAAAACTTTTATTAGCTAAAAAAATAAAATTAAGTCAGCTAAAAAAAATCGTTGTTGCGAACTTTGGTGGTAGTTTTACTTCACTTAGGATTGGCGTTATTACTGCCAATGCCTTGGCTTACGCTTTGAATATTCCTGTTGAAGCTGAATCAAAAATTAAAAAAAATAAGACATTTTCTAAATATTCACTTGTTGAGCCTATTTATGACAGAGAGCCAAATATTGGATTTTCTAAAAAACCCAAACTATAAGCCTGTGTGCTAGCTGTTGAAAACTTTTAGTAAGTTTGAAAAAAATATTTTTTAATAAATAAACTACTTGTTAATAAGTAGTTTTTTTGTTGTTTTTTGTCTAATTAAAGCCAAAAGAATAGTGTTGACCCTAGGGGTTAAGTGGTGTATAATTAAACATGTAAGGTGAATTGTGGGGAATGAGGGTGAATTAATTATTTTCCAATTTCCCAATTCTCTTTAAAATATTATGTTTATTGGTGAATATAATCACAGCTTAGACGAAAAAGGCCGCTTAGCAATTCCGGCTAAATTTCGTGCGATTTTAAAAAAGGGGGCAGTTGTTACTAAGGGTTTAGACAATTGCTTATTTTTATATTCAAAAGAACAGTTTGAGACTATCGCTAAAAAGTTTGCCGCTTTACCTATTAGTCAGGCCAAGGCTAGGGCTTTTAGCCGTCATATGTTAGCCGGAGCAATGGATGTTGAATTTGATAATCAAGGACGTATTACTTTGCCGGAATATTTACGAAAATTTTCTGGTTTAAAAAAGAAAATTATTGTGGCTGGCTTGTATAATCATTTAGAAATTTGGGATGAAACAGTCTGGAATAAATATAAGGGTGAAAGTGAAAAAAATAGCAATGCAATCGCCGAAGAACTAGGAGATTTAGGAATCTAAGTTGATATGATTTATTCCCATACTCCAGTTATGTTGGATGAGATTATTGAATATTTAAAACCGCGGGCCGGCAAGAAATATATTGATTGTACTTTGGGTGGTGCTGGCTATACAACTGCGATTGCTAAAAAAATTGGCGAGAAAGGGGAGGTTGTAGCGATAGATCTTGACGAGCTAGCCATTAAAAACGCCCAAGCTTTAATAAGAGAACAGAAATTGAATAATATTACTCTCATTAATGATAACTTTAAAAATTTAGCAACTGTTATTGGTGGGCGATTTCCGAAAGAAACTAGGTTTGACGGCATTGTATTTGATCTCGGCTTATCCTCGGCACAGTTAGATGATGAAGCTCGCGGATTCTCGTTTAAGGGCGAGAGACCGCTCGATATGTCTTTCGGTCCTGCTAATAATAAATCGACTGAAGAAATTGTTAATAGTTATTCTCTTTTAGAATTAACTAGAATATTTAGAGAGTACGGAGAAGAGAAGTACGCCTATCAAATTGCTAAAGCAATTGTTGAAGAAAGAAAAATAAAAAGAATACGAACTACCCTGGAATTGGTGAGCATAGTTGAAAAGAGAATTCATTTCCGTTTTCGCTCCAAGATTCATCCAGCAACCAGAATTTTTCAGGCTTTAAGAATGGAAACAAACGAAGAGCTTAATAGTTTACTAGAAGTATTGCCAAACGCTATAGAATTATTAAAACCAAAAGGAAGAATAGTTATCGTATCTTTTCATAGCGGTGAAGATAGAATTGTTAAAAGATTTTTTAAAGCCAGGGAGGATATAGAAATACTAACTAAGCGTCCCTTGGTTCCCAGTGATGCTGAAACAGAGAATAATCCCCGAGCCCGTAGCGCTAAATTACGTGTAGCGGAAAAAAATTAGATAATTTTTAGATTAATATAATTTTCTCATTTCATATTGTATGACCAATGTCATTAATTGCTATCAAGCGTCAGTTAACAATGCGAACCACTCTAGAAAGGGTAAGCGTTTAAATTTAAAAATGCTTAATCTTGGAATAGGTGCTTTGACGTTTTGCTTGGGTGTTTTTTACCTTATTAATGTAAGCGACTTAACGGTTAAAGGATTTGCTCTTAAGGAGTTAAAAACTCAGATTAGCATTTTATCTAGTGAAAAACTTGATAATGAGGAAAAAATAAATAATCTGCAATCTTATTACTCTCTTAATTCTCGCACTCAAAGACTAAATATGGTTGCAATTGGAGAAATTGATTATTTAGCAGTTCAAAATACCGTTGTTGCTCGTAAATAATAAATTATTGAAACTCTGATTTATGTGGCGCCAATTAAAAAATAAATGTAGACAGGAAAGTAGCAAGGTTAATAATAATCGCCTTCATTTAATTATGGCGGTTATTTTTTTATTGTCAGGAGCGTTAGTTTATCGTTTATTTGTAATTCAAATTGGTCAATTCGATCTTTATACAGCCCTAGCTTCGTCTCAGCACCAAGTTTATAGTCAATTAAAGTCTGATCGGGGACGCATATTTTTAGGTGAAACAATAAACGGACAGGAAAAGCTTTATCCACTAGCTACTAATAAAGATTTTGCTTTAATGTTTGTTGTTCCTAAGGAAATTGTTAATCCTCGGGAAACCGCAGAAAAATTGTATAAATATTTTGATGAACCAAGTTTAGCCAAAGAAAGATTGGAATTAGCTACTAGCACCGAATTCGTAGTATCTTCTAGCTCAAAGGAATCAATCATAAACACTTATCTGAAGAAACTTGATAAGCCAGGCGACCCCTATGAAAATTTAGACAAAAAATTAAGCCTAGATGATCTGCTTAAGTTTTACGCTTATTTAGCTTCAAGTAGCACTAACCCTGTTAATGCTGACGATTTAGAAGTTAGAAACGAGCAAGTTGTCTATAAAAAAACTGCTAGCACAACCCTGAAATTCGCTTTGCCTGGTTTTGGATTTGATTTGCAAAAATATCGCTATTATCCAGAGAAGGAAATAGGCTCTCATTTACTTGGTTTTGTTAGTTATGCAAATGATGAAGAAAAGGGTCGTTATGGTTTAGAGGAATTTTTTAATGATGATTTATTTGGTAAGTATGGATTTCTTAAATCTGAGAAAGCGGCCAAGAGTAATACTGTTATTGTAAACGACAGAGAGTATGTTAAAGCTGAAAAAGGTTCGGATTTAATTTTAACAGTTGATAGAAATGTTCAGTTTGTTGCTTGTGAAAAACTAAAAGAGGCTGTTAAAAAACATGGAGCGGATGGAGGAAGTGTGATCATTTTAGAACCAAAAACTGGAGCAATTATTGCAATGTGTTCTGTTCCGGATTTTGACCCAAATAATTATAAAGGTGTTGGTAATATTAGAGTATATAATAATCCTGCTATATTTGATCAGTATGAGCCTGGCTCAGTTTTTAAGGTTGTAACCATGGCAATTGCAATCGATCAAAATAAAGTTTCTCCCTCAACAACTTATAAAGACGAGGGAAGAATAATGATTAATGGTTGGCCTAAGCCTATCAGTAATTCAGATTTTAGCACCAAGGGTGCACATGGCATTGTTGATATGAATTCAGTTTTAGAAAATTCCCTTAATACTGGAGCAATTTTCGCCATGCGACAGGTCGGCCCAAAAGTATTTTCTGAATATGTAAGAAAATTTGGCTTCGGAGAAAAAACTGGAGTTGAGTTGGGCTCTGAAAGTTCTGGGAATATTGATAATTTACTGAAAAATAAGGTAAGAGAAATAGATGCTGCGACAGCTTCCTTTGGCCAGGGCATCGCTGTCACTCCTTTACAAATGGTGATGTCCTATCAGGCGCTGGCTAATAAGGGTATTTTAATGAAGCCTTATGTAGTTAAATCAATTATTAGAAGTGATGGGAAGAGAGAGGAAATTATTCCTAAGCAAATTGGTCGCGTTGTTTCCGCTAAAACTGCCGATGCTATTTCGGCAATGTTGGTTAATGTAGTAGAAAATGGTCATTCAAGTAAGGCTTATATACCCGGATATTATATAGGAGGAAAAACTGGGACGGCTCAGATTGCTTCAGTTGGCGGTTATTTAAAAAACCAATATATACATACGTTTATTGGCGTTGCGCCTATTGAGAATCCAAGCTTTGTTATGTTAACAAAGATAGATAGCCCTAAAGATGTTATCTATGCTGAAGGTTCTGTTGTGCCTTTATGGAAAGATATTGCAGACTTCATGTTGAAATATTATGAGGTGCCAAAAACTAGAAAATAATATGAAGAAAATATTGCAATTTCAATTAAAATTTTTTTCTCATCTGATTTTAAAAAAATATCAGCCAGTTGTAGTTGGTATAACGGGCTCAATTGGTAAAACAAGCTCTAAAGATGCCATTTACCATGTTTTAAAGGATAAGCTAAAAGTTCGAACTACATTTAAAAACTATAATAATGAAATTGGTTTGCCTCTAACTATTGTTGGCGTCGAGTCGCCGGGAAAAAGTTTACTTGGTTGGTTAGGGGTATTTTTTAAGGCCACGAATCTTTTGCTAATTAAAGACAAAAACTATCCTCAAGTTTTAGTTTTAGAAATGGGCGTTGACAGGCCAGGTGATATGGATTATTTAACAAACATTGCACCAGTTAATGTTGGCGTCGTGACGGCTGTTAGTTATTCTCATTTAGAATATTTTGGTAGCGTAGTAAATATAAAAAAAGAAAAACAAGTCTTGATAGAGAAATTAGATTCTAAGGGCTTGGCAATTTTAAATTATGATAATGAGTATACTCGTGAGATGGCCGAGGTTAGCAAGGCTCGAATATTAACATATGGTTTAAATGTTGGTGCAAATTTGCAGGCCCAAGATATAGTTTATAATTTTACTAAAGATGGATATGATTTATCAGGTATTAATTTTAAACTAAATTACAATGGCTCGATTGTGCCCGTAAGTATGAAAAACGTGATGGCTGAGACTGCGCTTTACTCTGCTTTAGCAGCAGCAGCAGTCGCTATATATTTTGATTTTAATTTAATCGAGGTGTCTAGAGCTTTGAGCAATTTTAGTTTGCCGAAAGGAAGAATGAATTTACTGCCAGGCGTAAAACATACGTTTATTATTGATGATACTTATAATTCATCGCCTGAAGCATCGCTTGCCGGCATAGAAACTCTGCGTAAGGTAAAAATTGACGATTCAGCTGATAAATTTGCTGTCTTGGGCGATATGCTAGAAATCGGTAGCTATACTGAAGAAGGACATGAATTAGTTGGCCAAAAAGTTGCCCAAAGTGGAATAAAATATTTAATTGCGGTTGGCGAAAAATCTCGACACTATATTCATGGTGCCAAGGAAGAGGGAATGAATGATGATTATGTGTTCTATTTTGATAAGCCAGAAGAGGCGGCTAATTTTATTAAAGAAAGGATTAAAGCAGGGGACGTGCTTCTTGTTAAGGGTTCTCAGGGAGCCAGAATGGAGAAGGTTGTTAAGGAATTAATGGCTGAGCCAGAAAGAGCTGAGGAGTTAATCGTTCGCCAGAGCAAGGAATGGGAAGACAAATAGAATAATTTTCAAACTAAATAGAGATTAAAAAAAGCTTCCTTTTAGAGAAGCTTTTTGCTTTTTACAAGCATTATTTCTGTTCAACCTTTTTCCAAAAGAAATTGTATTCCTCTTGAAAAAAACTTGTTCCAAGCTCAAGATTATGCTCAGCGAGAAAATGCTGAATGTTTTTAATAGAAACCTTTCTAATATTTCTTATTTTTTCCAATTCATCTTTTTTCCAAGAGACCAGTTGAAAAAGATAGATTATTTCAGTCGCTTCCATAGCCCGAGTTATTCGAACGCTTAAATCAAAATCGCATATACGTTTACAAAGGAGCTCAATTGTTTCCGTATTAAGTTGCGGTCTAATGACATTGCAAATATCTTTGTCGTATTTGCCTTGAAGTTCTTGATAGTCTTTTTCGAGATCACAGCACCTTGTCTTTAATTTGTTATTCTCCGCTCGTAGTAATTTAATTGTTGCCGCTTGGCATTCTGCGAAACTTGGCCAAGGACGAACTTTTCTTTTTTTAGCCATTTCTTATAAGTTTTGGTTCTGTTTTAAATTTCTCTA
>CAZCQW010000005.1:10608-11351 GCA_964500975.1 uncultured Gammaproteobacteria bacterium
ATGATGAATAGTTTTCTTTTTTTTGACAATATTTTTTTAGCCATTTCTTTAATTCTTACTTCCTCCTTTTCAATAAAGGATTTTTTAAAAACAGCTAAGCAGCTATTTTCTGAATCAAATTCTGAGTTCTCGACAAATCCTGGCTTCTCGACAGATAAAGTCGGAAAGTTGAATCTGCCATCAGGGTAGCTTAGACATAAGTAGAACGGAGAATCGTTTTTTTGGCATCTTGAATTTTTTTGTTCAAGCGTGCTGCCGACAAAATAGATTTTCGAAAACTTGGCTTTATTGAAAACATCCCAGGCGAATCCCAGGTCCTCTCTAATCTGTTTATATAAAGATTGTCCGCAATATATATCGAGCGGCACAAAGTTAGATTCAATAAATTCTTGATCCTTGGATATGTTTACTGAATTAATTGATAGCGTTCCGTTGAACTCTATGTCATCAAGAGTAAACTCTTTAATTTGCCCGGCCTTAAGGTTGTTAATTTTTTTTACAAAGTTTTCTTTTCCTTCAAAATTAAAGCAGCCTCTTTCAATGCTGATTGTTTTCTGTCCCATTTTTTATTTATTTTGAGTTGTTAAATTTCAATTTTCTTAAAAATTTTCATTAATAAGCTTAATTAACTTAACACAACTAGTCAATTGTTGTCAATACTTAGATTCGTGTTTAAGTTTGTCAATATCTAAAATAGCATCTATACTAATATCATATGAAAATATTAATTCTTGGTGGCCGCG
>CAZCQW010000005.1:11361-25565 GCA_964500975.1 uncultured Gammaproteobacteria bacterium
ATCCTGGGATAGAGACGATTTAGACGTTCTAGATTTTCCTCTTTTGATAGAAAAAATTAGCGAATTAAGCCCTGGACTGATAATTAACACGGTCGCTTATAACGCCGTTGATAAATGTGAGGATAAAGATGAATATCAAGTCGCCTTAAAACTTAATGCTGAATTACCCGCAGTCTTAGCGGATTTGGCAAGACGTACTAAGGCCGTTTTGATTCATTATTCAACAGACTATGTTTTTAATGGTACAGAGGAAAAACGTGAATTTTTAGAAAATGAAACACCAAATCCAATAAATAAATATGGCGAAAGTAAGTTTGCTGGCGAAAGAGAAATATTAAGACAGGCTGAGTTAGGTTTGGAATATTACTTAATTCGAACCTCTAAGTTATTTGGCCCTAAGGGTCTTAGTGAATTTGCTAAGCCAAGCTTTTTTGATATCATGCTTGGATTAGCTGATACAAATAAAGAGGTTACAGTCGTTAATGAGGAGTTAAGTTGCTTTACATACACCCTTGATTTAGCTGAGTCAACTAAACGTCTCTGGGAAGTTGAAGCGCCGTTTGGAATTTATCATTTAATTAATGAGGGCGAATGTAATTGGCTTGATGGTGTTAAAGTTTTATTTAGTTTAAAGAAAATGAACGTTTCAATTAGAGCGATTAGAAGCGAAAATTTATTACGCGCCGCTCGTCGTCCAAAGTTCTCGGTTTTAAAAAATTCGAAAGTAAAAAAAATGCGCCATTTTCAAGATGCTTTAAGAGAATATTTAAATAATTAATTATTATGAGAGGGATTATTTTATCAGGTGGCTCGGGCACAAGATTGCGCCCCTTAACAAAAATAACTAGCAAGCAGTTATTACCTATTTATCATAGACCAATGATTTATTATCCCCTTAATACGCTCATTAAAGCGGGAATTAAGGAGATTTTAATTATTATTGCCCCAGAAAGAGCAGGCGATTATTTGAACCTTTTAGGGTCTGGCAAGGAATTCGGAGTTAAGTTTACTTATGAGATTCAAGACAAGCCAGAGGGTTTAGCGCAAGCTTTTATTATTGGTGAAAAGTTTATCGGCGATGATGATGTGACGATGATTTTGGGGGATAATATTTTTGAGGATGATTTTACAGAAGAAATTATTAATTTTAAGGGCGGTGCTAAAATTTTTGCTAAAAAAGTTGACGACCCAGAACGATTTGGCGTTGTTAAGTTTAATGAAGAGATGAAGGCCGAAAAAATTGTCGAGAAGCCAAAAGAATATTTAAGTAATTATGCGGTAACTGGTCTATATGTTTATGATAAGCGGGTAATTGAAATATCTAAGCAAATGAAGGCGAGTGAACGAGGCGAATTGGAGATTACTGACGTAAATAATTGGTTTTTGGAAAAAGGTGAATTAGAGGTGGCTGAGGTTAAGGGTGAATGGCTAGACGCGGGAACCTTTGATAGCTTATTAAAAGCGCAGAATTTTGCAAAAGAAAAGATGGCGAGCAAAATGATTATCTAATTTAACTATGAAGCTAGTTGTTGGTTTTTTAACTTATAATGAAAATAGCGCTAAATATCTAGCTGACTTTTTGCCGAGCTTAAAAGAAGCGCTTGGTTTTTTAGATAAGAATGATTATAAGGTTTTTGTTTTTGACAATAGCGATAAGAGTAATAGAATAAACAAAGTTAAGTTGGAACAGTTCAATGAAAAAAATTCTAACTTTCTAGAACTCCTACATGCAGAATGTAATTTAGGTTTTAGTCGAGCGTATAACATATTAATTAGAGCGGCCTCTCGCTTGGAGGCGGAATATTTTTTAGTAATCAATCCAGATACTGTTTTAGAAAAAAATACTATTTCAGAATTAGTGGCAGCCCTGGATAAAGACAGGGATTTAGCCTCGGCTAGTCCGAAAATTCGTCGTTGGGATTTTGCTGCTAACACTAAAACAAGAATAATTGATTCTTGTGGCTTAATTCTTGGCGCCGGTTTAAGTTTTAGCGATCTAGGGCAGGGGCAAGAGGATGACAAGCGTTTTGATAAGTTTGAGATTATAGGCCCATCTGGGGCAGCGGCTTTGCTTAGGTTGAGTTTTCTGGAGAAGGTTAAGGTTGACGATCAGTATTTTGATGAGATTTTTTTTATGTATAAAGAGGATTGCGACTTAGCCTATCGCCTTTTTTTGATTAATGGAAAATCAGCTCTAGTGCCAACTTCAATCATGTATCACGACAGAACTGCCTCCGCTAGCCATGGTGGGATATTAGCCAAGGTTTCAGATAGATCAAAAAAAAGTCGACAAGTTAGGGCTTGGTCGTTTAGAAACCAACACCTTATTTTTGTCAAATACTGGAAAAATCAAAATTTAACAAATAAGATAATCATTATTTTTAGAGTACTAATTATGGGATTATTTTCGCTTATATTAGAGCAATTTATTTTAAAAGAGTACGTGGAGATTATTCGTTTTCGTTCGTTGTTGACTAATATAAAATAATATGATAGAGTACAGTTATGAAAAAGATATTAAAAGTCTATTTTTTATATGGAAAATTTATTAGAAAAAATGATTAAAGAAGAAAAGTCAGAGGAGCTGGCTCGTCTTGATGCTATCAATATTGTGAATTCTTTGTTCTCTGAGCTATTGGATCGTGAAAAAGACATTCTGTCTCGTCGTTTTGGCTTAAAGGGAGACAAAGGCGAGACATTAGAGAAAATTGGTAGCTTGCATAAGTTAACTAGAGAGAGGGTTCGTCAAATTGAATCAGCTAGTATTAAAAAGATAAAAAAATTAGACACCCTTGAAAGTTCAATAGAAATATTAAGAGAAACTGTAAATAATTTATTAAGTGAACATGGCGGTTTAATTAGCCGTGACTATCTTCTTGATATTTTAACAGTGATGGCTCTAGAAATTAATAATGAAAATGAAGTTGGTAATAGTGATTACGAAGCTAGCAAATCATCATACCGCAATCATTTTAATTTTCTAATTTCTAAGTTGATGAGTGCTGATTTTGAACTTGTTAATTCTCATGATACATTTAACTCCTCTTTTAAATCTAAAAATGACGACACTACTCATCTTGAAGAATTGGCGACTGATTTATTAAAAAAAGTTGAGGTTTTAAAGAAAACTTATACTACTGAGGAATTATTAGATTTATTGAAAAAATTAGAATCTTATAATAAACATCTAGAAAAGCTTAATCCTGAAAAACAAACCGATATCTCAAGCGTTTTTAAAAGCCAAGTTTTTCCTGATAAGGCTGATATTATCAATAGTAATAAGGTCTTGTACTCTTTAATGCAGGCAGTAAAGAATATTGAACAAAATAAATACGGAGAATGGGGAATTGCTGATTGGCAAGAAATTAAACCAAAGACTGTTAATGATAAGATTTATTTAATTCTAAGGCATGAAGGAAAACCTCTACACTTTACAGAAATTGCAAAAAAAATTAATGATGTTAAGTTTGATAAGAAGCAGGCAAACGCCGCCACTGTTCATAATGAATTAATTCTTGATAATCGTTATATTTTAATTAGTCGCGGAACTTATGGCCTTAAAGAGTGGTCAAAATAAATTAAAAAAAGCTGAATTTTTGATAAAATTTAAAAAACCCAAGATTCAAAACTTGGGTTTTTTATTTTTTGTAAAATATGTTAAAATATAGATGTTAAGCTAAAGAAACATGTATGGATATAGTTATTAACACTAGCGGTTTTAAAGAATTCTTCAACCTTCCGTCTGACCAGATATTTTGGGTGTTTTTTGTTAATTTTGGCTGGATAATTATTGCAATAACCTTTCTCTTAGGGGCGCGTGATGTTTGGTTGTTTTATGTGCGCAGCAAATGGAGTAAGACTCATAAATCAGTTTTATTGGCAATTGACATTCCAAAGGGCAATGAACAGTCGCCAAAAGCGGTCGAGAATATGTTTACTTATCTGGGTGGCGCCCATGGTACTCAAAATTTTTATGAAAAATGGTTTGAAGGTGTTTATCAGAAATCATTTAGTTATGAAATTGTTAGTCTTGAAGGTTATACTCAATTTTTAATCAGAACCCCCTTAGAATTTCGCAATCTAATTGAATCATCAGTCTACTCTCAGTACCCTGATGCTGAAATTTCTGAGGTTGATGATTATGTTGAGAATGTTCCACAAAAGTATCCTGATGAAGAATGGGATATTTTTGGCTCTGAATTTATCTTACAAGATAAGTGGTATATTCCAATTAAAACCTATGAAGAGTTCGAACACAAAATGGGACCAAGTGAAACACAGTTTAAAGATCCTATGGCGTCCTTAATGGATCTTTGTGGATCTCTTCGACCTGGCGAAAATTTTTGGTTTCAAATGATAGTTATTCCAACGGGTTTTGATTGGGTTAAGCAAGCCCAAAAAGAGTTGGACAAGATTTTGGGAAGAACAAAGAAGGCAAAGCCGGGATTAGTAATGCAAGGTTTAGAATTTTTAGGTGATGCTAGCGAGTTGATTGTTCCGATTTGGAGCGATATAGACCCTAGTAAGGCAAAAAAAGATGATAAGAGGACTATGTTAGATTTAACCCCTAAAGAAAAAAGACAGGTTGAAGCTATCCATTTAAAATCAATTAAGCAGGGTTTTCAAGCTAAGATTCGCGTTCTTTATGTCGCAAAAAAGGATATCATGAATAAGGCTAAGGTTTTTAATGGTTTTGTTGGCTATATTAAGCAGTTTATGTCTCTTGATTTGAATAGTTTTAAGCCTGATTTAAATATAACGATGACAAAAACAGTTTATTTTAATAGGGAGTATCGTTTGAACGTCAAAAAAAGAAATATTTTTAATAATTATATTAATCGATCGTCTGACGGTCGCGAGCCATATTTATTAAACATTGAAGAGTTGGCCACGCTTTGGCATTTTCCGGTTGAAGCTAATGTTAAGTCGCCTATGGTTCAGAAGGCTCCAGGAAGAAAGGCGGATGCGCCGTCGTCACTACCGTTGGCCGAAGAAAAACAAGACTTACCACCAGATATTTTTAGTGGTTTTAATATAAAAAATGATGATAAACCAGTTTCTCTGTCGCTAGATGATAGCGAAAAACCAGCCTCTCCGCCAGCTAATTTACCCTTTGTTTAAATTTAATTGCATGCGCATTGGAATTGACGCTCGCTTTTATGGCCCAGTCGGGAAGGGTCTAGGGAGATACGTCCAAGAAGTTGTCGATAATATTATAAATATTAGTAGTTCAAAATTATCAAATAATTACGATGGGGGTTTTTTTGCTAATTTAGAATTTGTAATTTTTTTAAGTCCAGAAAATTTTGATGAATTTGTTTGTAGTAATAAAAATGTAAAAAAAGTTTGTTTAAATGTCTTTTGGTATTCGTGGAAGGAGCAAGTTATGATGCCATTTTATATTTGGCGAGAGAAACTCGACCTTATTCATTATCCCCATTTCAATGTTCCCGTTTTAACGCCTTGTAAATTTGTTGTTACTATACATGATTTAATTTTAACTCATTTTCCAACGCTAAGAGCAACGAGCTTGGCGCCAATTATGTATTGGCTAAAGAACTTGGCATATAAAGTAGTTATTATTTTTGCTATCAATAGATCTCGAAAAATAATAACTGTTTCAGAGTTTACTAAAAATGATATTATTTCTCAGTTTAAGGTTAAATCAGAAAAAATAGTTGTTACTTATGAAGGTGTAACTAATTTAGCAAAGGGAAGCGATTCCTTGTTTGTTGCCAAATTAAATAATCAAGATGTGTTAAAGCGATATAATATTAATGGCAATTTTTTGCTTTATGTTGGCAACGCTTATCCTCATAAAAACTTGGATTGGCTTTTAAGAGTCTTTTTAAAAATAATTATAACAAGACCAGAATTAAAATTAGTTCTAGTTGGAAAAGAAGACTATTTTTACAGGCAAATTAAGGAAATAGCCAAAATTTTAAATCTTTGGCAAGAAGACAGCGTTGATAGTCCGGTTATATTCCCTGGATATATTCCAGACGCGCAATTAGAAGCTCTCTATCGAGAGGCTATGGTCTATGTTTTTCCGTCTTTGTATGAAGGATTTGGACTGCCACCCCTTGAAGCTATGGCCAATTCTTGTCCAGTAATTAGTTCCGATAGAGCGTCTTTGCCAGAAATTTTGGGTTCAGCTGCATTGTATTTTAACCCAGAGGATGAATCTGATTTTATTAAAAAAATTAATAATATCTTTGAAGATGAGAATTTAAGGAATAAATTAATTCTTGACGGATTAGAGATGATAAAGAAATACAGCTGGTTTGAATGTGCTAAAAATACTTTAAGTGTGTATTCTGAAATATTAAATGAAAAATAAAAAAATCCAATTAAATATCAATAATTTTGCAAATAGCGCCCATCTATCTGGTTTTGTTGTAGATTTACGTAAAAATATAGAAAAAGAGGCGAAAAAAATTGAGCCGGTCATTGAAAAAAAAATTATCAAGTCTGAAAGGAAAATCAGAGAAGTTGAATTTAAAATTAAAAAAAAGACAGGACGAGAAATTAATTATCTAAAAAAGGAAGTGAAAAATTTAAATCCATTTTTTTCAAAAATTATAAGTAATATTTCGGAGATTAAATTTTTTAATGATAAAAAAAATAAAGAAAATTTGGTAAATAATATTTGGTCAAAAATTTACGGTGAAAAAATTAAGAATTTTAAAAAAGCAACTAAAAAAAACTTGACTTCAAGCGATAAGCTGTCAAAAATCTCTAAACGAGTCGAACGAGCAGAGCGAGAAGTTGCTTGGTATAGATCAATCTTTTCTTTTATTTTGGTTCTAATCTTAATAATTACACCCCTTAAGCTTTTATCATATTTTGAATTATTAAATATTGATGAGTTTGAGAAAAAAATTCTTGGAAATTCTGAGCTCGCAATTAGTAACTTAATGGCTGCGGGTAACGCTGTTTCTAAAATGGACTTAAAAATGGCGGATTCGGAATTTCAAAAAGCAGCGAGTAATTTTTTAAATGCCCAGGAAGATCTGGATAAAGTAAATAGCACGCTACTTTCTTTGGTGGCCTTGTCTGATAATCCAAAATTAAAATTAGCAGCTGAGAGTAAGAAATTTTTAAAGGCCGGTGCGATTGCTGCCTCCCTGGGAAGCAATTTAGTGCTATCAACTGATAGTTTATTTAATAGTGAAAATGAGGATTTTTCCTTAGCCCTTGATAATTTTGTCGTTTATGGGGATTTGGCAGTACTTGATGCTAAAAATTTAAAGACAGAAATTAATAAAATTAATCCCGACAATCTTCCGGAGCAGTATCAGGAAAAATTCAAGAGTATAAATAAGCAAATATCTTTAATTAGTGATAATTTAGAATCATTCGTTGCGGCTGGATCAAAATTTAAAGATCTTCTGGGCGCAACTCAAGATAAACGCTATCTTTTAGTTTTTCAAAACAACGCGGAGCTAAGAGCGAGCGGCGGTTTTCTGGGGAGTTATGCCTTAGTGGATATTCATAATGGAAAGATTAAAAACTTGGAAGTTCCAGGTGGAGGTTCTTATGATACTGAGGGCGGCATGAGCGTTAGAGTCGTTGCTCCTCAGCCCTTATGGCTTGTGAATCCTTTGTGGCATTTTTGGGACGCTAATTGGTGGCCAGACTGGCCGACTACTGCTAAGAATTTAATGTGGTTTTACGAAAAAAGTGGTGGGCCAAGCGTTGATGGTGTTATTAGTATTACTCCTAACGTTATTGAGGGTTTATTAGAGGTTACTGGGCCAATTGACCTAACCAAGGAATATGGGATAATTATTGACTCAAAAAATTTTTGGGAAACTGTTCAAAAAATAACAGAACAAAAAAATTTAGCCAAAACAAATCCAGAGGTATTATCAAATATCCCTACAAGTTCAATGATTATAGAGACAGCAATTCCAATTAAACAAGGTCTAGAACTAAATAGTGACAATAAGCCCAAAAAAATTATTGGTGATTTAATGGCAAAGATACTAGAGGTGCTGCCAAAGAAATTAAATAAAGATAATTTGATTAAAATCTTAGCATTATGTGAAAACAATCTTTCAGAGAAGCAGGTTTTGTTTTATTTTACAGACGAATCATTGCAAAAAGAATTTGCTAATCGTAACTGGGCAGGCGAAATTAGACCTGCTAAAAAAGATTATTTAATGGTTGTTCATAGTAATATTGCTGGTCAAAAATCGGATAGAAAAATGACAGAAAAAATTAATCATCTAAGTGAAGTCGATGCCAGTGGCGTGATTACTAATACGGTTACGATTACTAGAACTCATTTGGGGATTAAAAATGAAGCAATGACGGGCGTTCGTAATGTTGATTGGTTGAGAATTTACGTTCCTCTAGGAAGTGAATTAGTTGAAGTAAATGGTTTTGTTGGGCCTGATGACAAGTATCTTCAGGATAGGCCAAATAGTGACTGGGAAGAAAATCCTTTGGTTAATAAGGAAAACAATGCTTTTGTTTCTGAGTTAAGTGACACAAAAATATACGAGGAAAACGATAAAACAGTATTTGCTAATTGGTTAATGGTAGATCCCGGGGAAGAGAAAACTGTAACTATAAAATATCGCTTGCCTTTTAATTTTTTTACTTATACTCAGGAAAATAATTGGTTAAGAAAAATTAACGATTTTGTTAATTCTAAAAAAGTAAATTTAGTTCCATATAGCTTTATGCTACAAAAACAGGCAGGGGCTAGAGAGAGTGAATTTAAAAGTAGATTAAGCTTTGGAAACAATTGGTCGGTTTTTTGGTCATACCCAGAAAACATGAAAGCAGTAAACGGCTGGGAAATAAATGACGTGATTAACTCTGATAAATATTGGTCAATATTAATAGAAAAAAAATAATTTATATATTATGCCAGCAGAAAAAAAAATAAAAAAGGTTCTGAAAGTTGAAAGAGAGAATGAATCTGGCTTGTCTTCTTTTATTGAGCGCCCCGTTCCAAGCACTAAAGAAGTTGCTAGCTTTGAGAGGGCTCTCGGCCATGAACTTCGTGAGCAAGAAATAGACACGAATTTATCAGAAATTTATTCCGATAAAAAAGGTGCTTTGGTAGATGTTAAAAAAATGAAAATTAAGAATCGTCAGCTATTTATTGTAAGTTTTTTTAAGAACTTATTACTCCTAGCTTTTATTGGCGGATTCATTTATTTTTCTTATGTATATTTTTTTGGCATGAACAATGATTCTAGCTCTTTGGAAATGAAGATTAGTGCTCCAGAGAAAGTTTTAGCAGGCGAAGATTTTTCCTATAAAGTTGAATATCATAATCCAAGCAAATATATTTTAACTAAAGTGCGTCTCGAGATTCAATACCCAGAAAACTTTATTTTAACTAATAGCTCAATTATTCCTCAAAGTGGTGATTATGGTTGGAATTTACCGGATATCAATCCTGGAGCAACTGCTACCTTGACGATTAACGGCAGGCTTATCAATAAGCCAGATTCAATTAATGTTGTGTCTGGCCGCTTAATTTATACTCCAATTAATTACTCTAATCAGTTTAAAAAAGAAGCTTCTGCCTCAACCCTTGTTAGCGGCTTAGGTTTTCAAGTTGATTTACAATATAGTAATACCTCTTTTTTAAATCAAGACAATTCAATGAATTTAGTCTTCTCTGATGTTAAAAATAATTATTTAGGCGATTTTAATCTCGGCTTTGCCTTACCGGAGGAGACCAATGCTTCAGTTGCCTCAACAAGTAACATTTCAGCTAGTTCATCTCTGTTGACTAAGAAGATAGATATTTCTAAAATAGGTGGAGCTAGCTGGCAAATAAATGGTTTAAGCTCTGAGCTTGGTCCTCAGGACATACCTTTGATTTACAGAGTTGGTTCAAAGTTAGATAATCCAGAAATTAGCGTACGCTTAGAAAAAAAACTAGAAAACGGTGAGTCGTATGTTTTTTGGGAAAAAACTTTTAAGCCTGAATTAGTCAAAAGTGATTTAAATTTAACTTTATTTATTAACGGCTCGAAGAGTGATAGCGCACTTAATTTCGGACAGGCTTTAAATTACACACTTAGCTACAATAATAAAGGTGATAATACTTTTAAAGAAGTGGTTATTATGTCTGTTTTAAGTGGTGATTTTTTGGATTTTAATTCTTTGCAGATGGAAAAAGCTGGTGAATTAAAGGAAAACAGGATTATTTGGACTAAAAATGAGATTCCTGAATTGGCTGAAATTAAGCCTGGTCAAGAAGGAGAAATAAATTTTTCTTTAAACTTGTTTCCTTATAAAGAGACCGATCTAGGTAAAAATTTCGAAGTTACTTCCTATTCTCAGTACGGCGTAAACAACCAAGTGACTAAAGGAGAAGAAAATAAGAGCAATACAATTATCAGTAAAATAAATAGTGATCTAAGTCTTAGTGAGGAAATTCGATATTTTAATGAAGATAATCAGCCGGTTGGTTCAGGGCCTCTGCCGCCAAAAGTTTTAGAGAAAACTAGTTTTAAAGTTTATTGGGTAGTTAAAAATAATTTGCATGAGTTAACTGATTCCAGAGTGGTATTTACTTTGCCTAATAATGTTAATTGGGATAATGGCGCCAATACAAATGTTGGTAATATTTCTTATAATGAAAATACTCGGGAAATTGTTTGGGAAATTGGTAGATTACCGGTTTCTGTTTACAGAGCTGATGCCGAATTTAGTATTAGTGTTACCCCTGGCGAAAACGATAAAAACAAAATTTTAATTTTATCTGCTGGATCTACTATTAGCGCGACTGATAGTGAAACAAAAAATACAATTACTAAAAAGACTGGAGCTAAAACGACTAAATTAGAAGATGATGATATCGCGGGCATGAATAATTCTGGCAGAGTTCAGTAATTTTTGTAATTTATATGTTTGATTATGTTTAAAATAAAGAAAATAACTAAAACTGGCGTACGATTAGGAACACTGAAAACTGCTCACGGTGTTTTGGAGACGCCTTTTTACATGCCTGACGCTACTCGTGGTTTTATTAAGTTGACGAATAATAATGAAGTCAAGCAAACAGGAACCAGGGCAATGGTTGTCAATACTTTTCATTTATATTTACAGCCGGGAATTAAAATAATTAGTGAGGCCGGCGGAATTCATAAATTTATGAATTGGTCTGGGCCCTTGCTTTCTGACTCTGGCGGGTTTCAAGTTTTTTCTCTTATTCATAAAAACTCAAAAATGGGGAAAATAACTGATGAAAAGGTTACTTTTAAATCACCTCTAGACGGCTCATATCACGAAATAACTCCGGAAAAATCAATACAAATTCAATTTTCGCTAGGCGTCGATATGATGGTTTGCTTTGATGACTGTCCGCCTAATGAATTTTCTCGAAAAGATTTAGAAGTTGCTGTAACTAGAACAATCGCTTGGGCTAAGCGATGTAAGACAGAATATTTAAAACAAATTAAAAAAAGAAAATTAGTTGGTTTTAAAAAACCCTTGTTGTTCGCCGTTATTCAAGGTGGAGCTGAACTTGATTTAAGAGAACGTTGCGCCAGGGAGTTGGTAAAAATCGGTTTTGATGGTTATGGTTTTGGAGCCAGGCCAATAGACGCTGAAGGTAATTTTTTAGAAATTGTTTTACAGAAAACCGCTGAATATATTCCTAAAGAAGCCTTACGCTTTGCTCTCGGTATTGGCACACCCGAGGATATAGTTCGTTGTTCAAAAATGGGCTGGGATATGTTTGATTGCGTTATTCCAACAAGAGAAGGGCGCCACGGAAAGTTATTTGTAAACAATTATAAAACAATTTATAGTAATTTTAATATAAATAACGCTAAGTTTGCTAATGACTTTACAATTATCAATAAAAACAGCAAGATAAGCGAACTTAAAAATCACTCTAAGAGCTATCTTCACCATTTATTTAGACTAAATGAACTACTTGGTCAAAAAATGGCCAGTCTTAATAATTTAGAATTCTATCAGAGCTTATTAAAAAAAATTCGTGGTAATTAAGTTATATATTTTATGATGCAGCTAATATTTTTTGCAGTTTATGTTTTAATTTTATTTTTTGGACATGCAATTGTTTGGTTTGTGACAATTAAACTATTTCAAATAACAGCCTTAAAGGGTCAGATAATCGTCGCTATAATTATTTTTTTATTATTTTTAAATACTGTCGTCGCTTCTTATTTGATTCATAAATGGGATAATGTTGCTACTAGATATTATTATATGTTTGCTGGTTTTTGGATCGGTGTTTTAGCAAACCTTGGTGTGAGTTTATTTTTTATTTTACTGGTCAAACTTTTTTCTTTGGGCTTTAATTTGAATCCATCTTTTTTAGTTTATAAAATTATTTTTTTTGGAGTAGCAATCGCACTGTCTTTGTTCGGTTTATATAAAGCAACTGTCCCAAAAGTCACAAGTTATGAGGTTACGATTAAAGATTTACCAGATAGCTGGAATAATAAAGTTGTAGTTCAAATTTCCGATGTTCATCTTGGTCCAGTCTATCGAGAAAAATCATTTGCGCGTCTATTGAATAAAGTTCAGGATTTAAATCCCGAGGCCGTGTTTATTACAGGTGACTTATTTGATGGCATGGAGTCAGATTTTTCTTGGCTTAACAAGCCATTTTCAAAAATGCAGGTGCCACGAGGAATTTATTATTCTTTTGGTAATCATGATTTATATTTGGGTTTTAATAGATCGATAGAGCTATTAAAAAATAATCCCGTAAATATACTTGATAATAAAATGTCGCTTGTTGACGGTTTGCAAATCATCGGTGTTAATTATTCATTTAATAAAGACTTTGATTTAGAAATGGCAATTTTAAGACAAGTTGGTTATAGCAAAGAAAAACCAAGTATTCTTTTATTTCATGAACCAAAAAATATCGATCTTGCTAAGAATGCGGAAATTGATTTGCAATTATCAGGTCATACACACAATGGGCAGATTTGGCCTTTTAATTACCTTGCCAAATTGTCGTATAAAGGCTATGGTTATGGGTTATTTACAGATGGTGATTTTTCTTTGATTGTTAATGGTGGGGCGGGTACTTG
This sequence comes from uncultured Gammaproteobacteria bacterium, assembly GCA_964500975.1. Lineage (GTDB taxonomy): Bacteria > Patescibacteriota > Patescibacteriia > Patescibacteriales > UBA12465 > UBA12465. The sequence goes on from CAZCQW010000005.1 coordinate 24,408, forward strand.
GGGCCCACCAATTAGAACTGCTGGTCAAAGTGAAATCGTTAAAATTATTCTTAAGAAAAAATAAAATGAACTTATCTAAATTATCTTCTATTTTGCAAACTGAGCCAAAATATCGTTTTGTTCAGGTTAATAAAGCTGTTTGGCAGGATTTTATTTCTTCCTGGCAAGAAGTTTCTAGTTTGCCTAAAGTTTTGCGAGAGAAATTAGAACTTGAATGCCCTTTGGACATTGCTGCTAAAATTGAAAAAAATACTAGTAAAAATAAAAGCGTTAAAGCCTTAGTTAGTTTATCCGATGGCGAAGAAATTGAAACAGTTTTAATTCGTCAAAAAGATAAACGTAATACTGTCTGCGTATCCTCGCAGGTCGGCTGTGCTTTGGCGTGTGAATTTTGTGCTACAGGAGCCCTTGGTTTTCGTCGCAATCTCAGCTCTGAAGAAATTGTTGAACAAGTTATTTTTTGGTCGCGCTATTTAAAAGCGGAAAAGAAGGACGAGAAAGTTGATAACATCGTATTTATGGGTATGGGCGAGCCGTTTTTGAATTATGCTGAGTTTATTAAAGCGGCAAAGTTTTTAAATAATCCTGAGACGCTTAATATTGGTTCTCGTCGCATGTCTGTTTCAACTGCCGGTATCACAGAGGGCATTAAAAAACTAGCTGGTGAAAAGATGCAAATAAATTTAGCTATATCGCTACACGCAGCAAATGATAATTTACGTCGTGACTTGATGCCAATTGCTCAAAAATATAAATTACATGAAATTTTGAAGACTGTCGATAATTATATTACCAAAACTGGTCGCCGGGTAATGTTTGAATACTTAATGATAAAAGATGCTAATGATAGCGATAAAGACGCACATGAATTAATTAAATTAATGACCCAGCCTCTTTATATGGTTAATTTAATTCCATATAACCCAACCGGTCGCTTTAAACCATCTAGTCGCGAAAGAATAGAAAAATTTAAAAGAATTCTTGAAGAAGCTGGTGTAGCCGTAACTGTTCGCTTAAGTTTTGGCTCCGATATTTCGGCTGCCTGTGGGCAGTTAAGAGGAAAGAAAAAATAAGATCTCAATAAATTTAATGCTAGATCCCGTAAAAAAACAAATTATTTTATCTGGTCAGAATATTGATTATACTCTTAAATTAAGC
>CAZCQW010000005.1:25575-68644 GCA_964500975.1 uncultured Gammaproteobacteria bacterium
TTTGCACTTAGTTATATATCCTAGCGGGGAATTAATTGTTACTCAGCCAAAAAACTTGTCTTTTAATATTGTTGAGAATTTTATTAAGAGTAAAGAGTCTTGGCTAATAGAGAGAATAAATTATTTCAAAAAAAATAAAGACGTTAAAAAAAATCCTCTAGACCTTTTAACTCGTAGAGATTATTTAAATAAGCGCGAAGAAGTTAGAAAGCTGGTAAAAGAGCGTTTAGAGTATTTCAATAGTTTTTATAATTTTGAATATACAAAAATAAATATTCGTGATCAAAAAACTCGATGGGGAAGCTGCTCTAGGCGTGGTGGTTTAAATTTTAATTTTAAAATATTTTACTTAACACCCGAAATTCGTGACTATGTGATTGTTCATGAGCTTTGTCATCTTAAAGAGTTTAATCATTCGGCTAGATTTTGGAATTTAGTTGCCCAGACTACTCCCGATTTTAAAAGTTTAAGAAGAAAATTAAAAAGTGATTAATTGTTTTAAATATCAAATATTTGATATAATTAGTCTATTAAAATTAATATATTTACTCTAGATGAATAAATTCATCAAGCGTATATAAATAACCATATGTTTACCTTATCATTATTGCCATTCGATAAAAATGCGTTAGAGCCAGTAATTTCAGCTCAAACTCTAGATTTCCACTACGGGAAACATCATCAAGCTTATGTGGATAATCTAAATAAGTTTATTGCCGGCTCAGAGCTAGAAAATGAAACTTTAGAGAATATTATTGTTAAAACTTTTGGCGATGCGGAAAAAATTGCTATTTTTAATAATGCTGCTCAAGTTTATAATCATAGTTTTTTTTGGCAGAGCTTGAAACCAGTTAATCAAAAATCAGAACCCAGTGCTGAATTCTTAGAAATGATTAATAAATCATTTAGTAGTTTAGATAATTTCTATTCAGAATTTAAAGCGGCAGCAATTGGCCAATTTGGTAGTGGTTGGGCTTGGCTCGTATTAGAGAACGGGGAGCTAAAAATAATTAAAACTGCCAATGCTGACACCCCAATTGCCCATGGTTTAAAGCCTCTTTTAACAATTGATGTTTGGGAACATGCTTATTACTTGGATTATCAAAATCGTCGCGCTGATTTCGTCGAAGCAGCTTTAAAAAGTTTATTAAATTTTGAATTCGCTGAGAGTAACTTAAAATAATTAAATTAAATAAGAACTATAATGTATAAAAATCCCTACGTTAAAATTAAACCCAAAGTAACCGGTCCTTATACGGAGGTTTTTTTAATACGTCACTGCCACCCTGACTACACTAAAGAGAAAAAACTTGGCGAGAGAAACATGCCCTTATCAAAGTATGGTTTAAAGCAGCGTCAATATCTCACAAAAAAATTATTAACTATGAAGATAGACGCTCTTTATACAAGTGAAATAGTTAGAGCTAGAGAGACGGCAATTGTTTATGCTACTAAAAAAAAGAAGCAGCTAATTATTGATGAACGTATCAACGAGATTGACTGGACTCAGTGGGTGAAGATTAAGTATTTTAATATGTCTGAAAAGACGAGAGAAAAGACACTTAAACATCACCGTGAATTAGACATTCAACTCGATAAAATGCAGGTTGCCGCCCGGCGTGCTTTAGCAGATCTTTATCGTAAAAACAAGGGGAAAAAAATTGCTTTATTTTCTCACGGTAACTTTATAAAATCTTTAGTGACTGGAATTATGAATGCGGATGTAATTGGTTTTTTATCACTTGAGATTTTTCAGTCTTCAATTACTAAATTAGTTATTGATAAAGATGGTTATGTTAAGCTTTCTCATATCAACGATGTTAGTCATTTGCCGTCCCCGCCAGATGAGGACCTGTTTATTACCTTAATTGATTAAGTGATTAAATGTTTAGTCAAAAAACAATCAGATTTAAGATTATTGCTATATTTTCCAGTGTCATAATTTTTGGCACTGGCTTTGTTTATACGCCTCAAGTTCAAGCGATTGCTAATTTGAAGGGAAGAATACTCCTTCAGGTTCAAGATAAGGGGCAGGCTTGGTATGTAAGTCCAGTAAATAACCAGCGTTATTATTTAGGTAGACCAAACGATGCCTTCTTAGTCATGCGTTCCTTGGGGTTAGGTGTGACTAATAATGATATAAATCTGTTTCTTAAAAAAGCGCCAGCTAATTTAGCAGGGAGAATTTTATTAAAAGTTCAGGACAAGGGGCAGGCATATTATGTTGACCCCATTGAACTCAAACTGTATTATCTTGGTCGACCAGAAGACGCTTTTTTAGTCATGAGAAATCGCGGGCTAGGGATTAGTAATCGTGATTTAAATAGTATTTTAGTTGCTTCTAGTAGCAATTTGCAAACCAATACATCTGCATATAAACCAATCGTTTCTTCAGTTTCTAAACCAGTAAACACAAACGATATTTTTGTTAGAAATTTTTCCTTTAAGTATAATAGTGTTAATTACGACTTGGCCCAAAATTTTTCTAACTCCTTATATAATAGATATAAAAATTCTAACAAGGTTTTTACTTACTACGACAGTCAAGCACCAGAAAATTTGCGAGAAGCTTTTTATGGTATATTTTTTAACTTTATTAGTGGTGATAAATCACTAGACGAAATTATTGTTAAATTAAAAAAAGTAGCAACAGATAATAATTGGAACTCCGATGAATTACTTGAGTTTGTTGTTTCCTTCGTTCAGTATATTCCCTATGACGAGACAAAGGTGTCTAGCACTAACTCAACAAACGACAATCCTTTCTTTCCGTATGAGACTCTATATTTAAATAAAGGTGTTTGTTCTGATAAAACATTTTTAGCTCTTGCACTACTACGCAAGCTTGGCTACGGGGCAGCTATATTAGATTTTCCCGATATTAATCATAGCGCGTTAGGATTCGCTTGCCCCAGGGAATATTCAATTAATAATTCCGGGTATTGTTACGGAGAAACAACTAATTATTTTCCCTTAGGAGTTATTCCTCGTAGCATAAATAATGGTCAAGCTCAAAATGAGGACAGTTTTGATAATTTATTTAATACAGCCAATTTAGGTAGAATTGAAATATATCAGAAAAGCTCTGGAAAAATTTACGGAGGAATACCTGTTTTAAAGAATAAGATCGAAAGTATTAAATTATTAAAAAATGATTTGATTATAAAGCAAGTTGAAATAGATAGCTTAAACGCACTTATTGAGTCAAAAGAAAGAAGTCTAAATATATTAAAATCTGATCTAGATAGTCTTTATTCAGCTGGAAGATTGAGCGAGTATAATAGCGCTATTGTGGGCTATAATAAATTAATAAATGAATATAATCTAGACATTAATGATTATAAATTAAAAATTAATTATTATAATTTAAAGATAAATGAGCTAAATAAGGCTCAAAATAGCTTTTATCAGCAATAATAAATAAACTATATATTCGCTATTTCTTAATATATCATTCTTGACACGAAGCTGATTTTAGTATATCTTTAACATAGAGGTTTGCCCTCTAGGACAAGCTTTTTTTATTTACTAAATTATCATGCCTCTATTTAATTTTCTTGTGTAATATTAAATAAAATATTATATACGAAGGGGCAGACGTAAAAAGAAAAAAATATGGTAAAAATTCCAAAAATGGAAGACATGCTAAAAGCTGGCATGCACTTCGGCCATCGTACAAATCGTTGGCACCCAAAAATGAAGCAATTCATTTTTACTTCAAAGAACGGTATTTATATTATTGATTTGAAGAAAACGCAAGATCAAATGCAAATCGCTTTAGAATTCATGTCTAAACTGGTTAGCGAAGGTAAGAGTATTTTATTCGTAGGTACAAAAAACCAAGTTTCGGAACCACTTAAAAAAATGGCTTCAGAAATTGGTCAACCTTATATCGTTGGAAAATGGTTAGGTGGTTATTTAACTAACTTCATAGTTGTTAAAAAATCAGTAAAAAAATATTTAGATTTAATTGAAAAACGTGAAACTGGAAAGTTAGAAAAATATACTAAAAAAGAACGCTTGAATTTTGATAGAGAAATTAAAAAATTAGAAATGAGAGTGGGTGGTTTAACTAGTTTAAACAAGATGCCTGACGCTCTATTTGTTTGGGATATTAAAGAAGAAGAAACAGCAATTCGTGAAGCTCAGCAAAAAAATATTCCAATCATTGCTATCTGTGATACAAATGTTAATCCAGATGAGGTTACTTATGCTATTCCAGCTAATGATGACTCAACTAAAACAATTAAAATCGTTTTAGACTCTATCAAGGAAACACTTCTTGATACTAAAAAAAGCGTTAAAGCTTAAACTTAATAAAATTTAATATTTAACAATATGGAACTTATTAAACAACTTCGTGAAATGACTGGCGCTGGTATGGTTGATTGTCAAAAGGCTCTAAAAGAATCTAGCAATGACTTAGAAATGGCCGTTGATATTTTACGTAAAAAAGGTATCGCTAAAGCTGCTAAAAGAGCTGATCACGATACCAATGAAGGTGTTGTTAAAATTGGCGTTAGCGATGATAAGACTGAAGCTTATATCTTTGAGCTTAATTCTGAAACTGATTTTGTTTCTCGTAATGAAAAATTTCTTGCCTTTGCCGATTCGGTCATGGCTTTAATCAAATCAGAAAAGCCAGAAAATCTAGAGGCTTTATTAGGTCTTAAATTATCAGTGGGAGCCGTTAAAGAAGATCTAGATAGTCTTAGTGGAACCATTGGCGAAAAGATGAGTGTTAAACGCTTTGAAACTCTAAAAGGTTCTAGCGTGGCCGCTTATTCTCATTTAGGCGGGAAAATGGGCGTGTTAGTTGCGCTTGACGCAGAGGACAAGGCTGATTTGGCTGCTGATATCGCTATGCAGGTAGCCGCTGCTAACCCAAAATACATCACTTCATCTGAAGTTGATCCAGCTGAAATGGAAAGAGAAAAATCTATTTATAAAGAACAACTATTAAAAGAAGGGAAACCAGAAGCAATGATCGAAAAGATTCTTGAAGGTAAATCTGGTAAATATTATTCAGAAGTTTGCTTAATCGAACAAGAATATATTAAAGATGATAAAAAGAAGATTAAGGATATCTTGGGCGGTGTAAATGTTTTGAAGTTTGTTCGCTACTCTCTATAAAAAAATTACTTAATTATAAGCCGAAAGAAATTTCGGCTTATTAGTTTATATGATGCAAGCACAAGTACAATTTGCTCCTTGGGATAAAGTGTATAGTTTTTCCGTTGGAAAGGCTGACGTTTCAGCTGGTGATTATGTAATTGTGGAAACCGAACTCGGTTTAGAATTAGGAAAACTTACGTCAATTACGAAAATTAAGGACTCTGAAGAAGCAAAGCGAGAACTTAAGCCGATTCTTAGAAAAGCTAATTTTGATGATATTGCCTCTTTACCAAGTGATGAAAAAAAAGAAGAAGCTCTAGAATATTGTCGCGAAACTATAGAAAAATATAAATTACCGATGAAGCTAGTTGATATGCATTACTCTTTTGAGGGTAATAGAATTAATTTTGCTTTTATATCCGACGGAAGAGTTGATTTTAGAGAGTTAGTAAAAGAGCTAGCAGCTCATTTTGGAGTTAGTATTCGCTTAACTCAAATTGGTACTCGTGATGAAGCTAAAATAACCGGTGATTGCGGGCCTTGTGGTCGCGGCTTGTGTTGCCGTGGTTTCTTAAATGAATTTTCTTCTATAACTTCGGAAATGGCCGAGGCTCAACAAGTTGTCCATCGTGGCAGTGAAAGAATTTCTGGTATGTGCGGTCGTTTGATGTGTTGTTTGTCTTACGAGTATGAGGGTTATAAAGATATGGCTGGTCAGTTACCGCCAATCGGAACTAAAGTTAACGTCGATGGTGCTCGCGGCGTAGTCGTTGGTCATCATATTTTAAAACAAACAGTTGACGTTAAGTTTAGCGCGGTAAAAGAAGGAGACAGAGACACAGTTATTCAGGTTGATATAAATCGTCATAAGAAGAAATAAGGAAAATATTTATAAAAAAAGACTACCTTAAAAGTGGTCTTTTTTTAATTTAAGATGAAAATGGAGCAGGATTTAATTTTGGGAATATTTTTTGTTGTTTTAATAAAATATATGTTATAATTTCAAATATAATTAATAAAAATATGAAAATGAAAAAAATAATAGTTTCCTTGTTCACGCTGTTAATTTTATTGTTTTTTGGTAATTCTACATTAGCATCTTCTTCTGTTTATGTGGCCCCTGAAGTGACTGGCGTTGCCGCCAACTCTACATATCGCCCGAATGTTACTTATCCGGAATGGAGTACGGTATCAGGTAATTATCTCTATTATAGCTCTAATTGGGATAATACTTTTACTATAGTCGATATAAGCGATCCTATGAATTTGATAGAAAAGAGTAATCTACATGATGGCGACACTGGGGCTACAATAAAAAGTCCTAAAGGAGTTATGGTTGCTGGAGATTATGCATATTTTATTAATTGGGATAATGCTACCGGCAATGAGTCAGTTGAAATATTGAATGTGGCTGATAAAAGTAATCCATACCATGTCGGTAACTATATTTACACTTTAGGAACAGGAGATAAAACTTACTCTTTATTTGTTAGCGGTGATTATATTTATATTGCTACTTCGGCTGGAAATAAATTTATAGTATTAGATGCTCGTGATAAAAGCAATATTTCTTTAGCGAGCTCTATCACCAGGGGGACTTATGGTACTTTATTAAGCGTTCCATACGGAGTAGCTGTTTCTGGTAACTATGCTTTTGTAACTTCTTATTCATCTGATTCTTTGGAAGTCTTTGATATTACTGATAAAAATAATCCCGTTTATCTTTCCTACCTGCTTAATGGTACTGGTGGGGCTAAATTAGATGGAGCGGCAGCTATTAGAATTGTCGGTAATTATGCCTATATAATGTCTAGAAATAGTAAGGCTTTAGAAATAGTTAATATTTCTAATCCGGCCGCACCGGTTCATGCTGGTTTTATTACAGACGGAACAAATGGTGCAAAAATATGGGGCTATGAACTAGATGTTTCCGGCGATTATGTTTATCTATCTTCTTACGATAGTTCAGCTATTGAAGTAGTTAATATCTCTAATCCAGCTAGTCCTGTTCATGTTGGGGTGGTTAGCGATGGTGAGGGAGGAGTGGCTCTTCAAAGGCCAAGAGCAATTTCTTATAACAACAATACTCTTTATATTTCTGTCACGGGATCAAATAGAATAGAGGTAATTGATGTTACAAATCCAGCCACATTGACTCATATTAATAAGATAGACCCCGGTGCTTTTATGGGTGGAGCTAGAATGGTAAAAATTCATAATGGCCTTGCTTATGTTACGACTAATATACATAATTCTTTACAGATCATTGATGTAACTAATAAAAGTAATCCTTCTTTGAAAGGAGCGATTGCGTTAAAGTATGGAGGTGCTCAGCTATATAGTCCATTGGGGATAGATTTTTATGGAAATTATGCATATATAGTTTCAACAGGCGCTAACTTTGGCGGCGGCGGAACAAATGCTACCTGGGGGGCCTTAGAAATTGTTGATATTTCTGATTCTAATAATCCAACTCATGTTAATTCAATTGTGGGGGGAATATTTTCAGGAACTGTTGTTGGAGGAGCTTCAAATATAAAGATTGTCGGTGATTATGCATATATTACTGCTACTAGTAAAAATTCTTTGTTAATATTAGATATTGGCACCGATCCAGTTAATCCAACATTAATCGGTTCAATAGCTAATGGTTCAGGCGGGGCCGCCCTGTTAACGCCATTTGATGTTGAGGTAGTCGGTGACTATGCTTATGTAACAACTAGCAATGCCTTAGAGATAATAAATATTTCCAATCCAGCAGCGCCAACACATGTTGGATCCTTAGCTAGCGGAGTGGGCGGAGCATTACTTACTTCAGGAAAGTTTATCAGAGTAATTAATGGTTATGCATATATTGCTTCTTCCGGGAGCAATGCTTTAGAAATTGTAAATGTGTCTAATCCAGCAACGCCGGTTCATGCAGGGTCGCTCGCTAATGGTTCTGGTGGCGCCTTGCTTGGAGGAGCCTATGGTTTGTCTGTTTTTGAAGATAGAGCCTATGTCGGCTCTATGACTAGCAGTGCACTAGAAATAATTGATATTTCTAACCCAGTTAGCCCAAGTCATCTTTATTCAATTACTGATGGCACTGATGGGGCGCGACTTATTTCAGCAAGAGGAGTTGATAATGATGGTGAGTATGTTTATGTCGTTGCTTATAATGGATCAAGTAACGCTTTAAATATTGTAAGAATAAAAGCGTTTATGCCGGAAAATTTAGTTTATAATGAACCAAAAACTTATACTAAAGATTTAGCAATTAGCCCTCTTACTCCTACCGTAACGGGTTCTGATCTAACTTTTTCGATTTCACCAGAATTACCTAGTGGATTGTCAATATCTTCTTCTACGGGTGTAATCTCGGGGACGCCAACAGTTGAGATGGGCGCCGTTAGTTATACTGTTACCGCCACCAACTCAGCTGGCAGTGTAAATACGCAAATAAATATTGCAGTTAATAATCCAAGTTTAGCCCCAGTTTATTTACCGTCATCCATTGGTTCTGGCTCTGTAGAAGTCTCTATTCCTATGAATACCGTTAAAATAATCAGTCCAATTGATATCGACGGGATAAATGTCTTAGCTTATATTGGTTCTCAGGCGGAATTCAAGGCTTCGGAAAGCACAAGTGGTGGAGCTTTAATGAGGCATACCTTCAAGATTGATAATTTAGATTTATATCACAACATTATTACAATAACTTTATCATCAAATCCGCAAACTATTTCCTTAAAGAAGGGCGAGAATAGAGAGGTTGATTTAGATGGAGATTTAAAAAATGATATTTTAGTTTCTTTTGTTGATGTTTATGTGAATCGAGCAGAGATTACTATTAAGTCGTTGGAAAAAAGTACTAATCAGTTAAATTATTATCCCGATTTAGAATCAACCACAAACTTAATTACATCTTCAACCTTGGTTACAACCAAGCAAAGTGCAGAACAGAAAAATAAATTTATTTTTAACAGTGATTTAAAAATCAATGCAGTTAACTCTGATGTTAAGGAATTGCAGAAATATCTTAATGCGAGCGGTTATAAGATATCTAGTCAAGGAGCTGGTTCACTTGGCAAAGAGACGTATTTTTTTGGTCCAGCTACTAAGGCGGCCTTGATTAGATTTCAAAAAGTCAAGAATATCAATCCGGCGATTGGTATATTTGGACCCTTAACAAGAAAATTAGTTAATTCATCAAATTTAAAATAAATAAAATATTTATATTAATTTCATATCTTATGTTCAACAGTAAAATCAATGTGGCTATTAACGGTTTTGGGCGTATTGGCCGCGCCTCTTTCAAAATTATTTTAGATTCTCATCCAAAAATAAACGTGGTTGCTATCAATGATTTAACCGATACTGAAACCTTGGCTCATTTGCTTCAATATGATTCTTGCTACGGTAAATATTCAAAAAAAGTTGGTCACACTAAAGATTCTATTGTTGTGGCAGGAAAAAAATATCCAGTTTTCTCCTCGAAAGACCCCTTGGCTTTGCCTTGGATGAAATTAAAAGTTGACGTTGTGCTTGAATGTACAGGACGTTTTCGTGGTAAGGAGGATGCTGGCGCTCATTTAACCGCCGGTGCTAAAAAAGTTATTATTTCTGCTCCTGGCAAGGAATGTAAAACTATCGTTTTAGGTGTTAATGAAGAAAAATTAAATAAAAGTGATGACGTGCTGTCTTGTGCCTCATGTACTACTAACTGCTTAGCTCCAGCTACCAGCGTCATTAAAGATAAGTTTGGTATTAAGAGAGCGTTGATGTCTACGGTTCATGCTTATACGGCCGACCAAAATTTAGTGGACGGTCCTCATAAAGATTTACGTCGGGCTCGTGGCGCAGCGATTAATATTGTTCCAACTACTACTGGTGCGGCTGTAGCGGTAACGGAAACTATTCCTTCATTAAAAGGGAAGTTTGATGGAATGGCGATTCGCGTTCCAGTTCCAGTTGGCTCTCTGTGTGATGTAACTTTTTTACTAAATAAAAAGACTACCATTGAGGCGGTTAACGCGGAATTTATTAAGGCTTCAAAAGGGAAGTTAAAAGGTATTTTAGAGGCCAGTGAAGAGGAATTAGTTTCAACTGATATTGTTGGCAACCCCCATAGTTCTATTGTTGATTTAAAATCTACTGCACTCGTCGGTGGCGATTTATTGAAAGTTGTGGCTTGGTATGACAATGAATGGGGGTATTCTAATCGTTTAGTTGATTTAACTGAATATTTGAAAAAGTTTATTAAATAAACTAAAATGACAAGAACTTCAAATCTTATAACTCAAATTGAAGAAGCGGGGCTTGTCGGTCGTGGCGGAGCTTGTTTCCCGGTGGCTAAAAAATTATTAGCTGTTAAGGAGTCTCTTAAAACTAATAAAGATGGCTATATCGTTATTAATGGAGCTGAAGGTGAGCCTGGTGTTAAAAAAGACGGTTATATTATTCATAAATACCCAGAAGAAGTGGTTAATGGAATAGACATTCTTGATAATTTTTTAGGTAGAAAGAAAATTAAGAAAATTTATTTTTTTCTTAATCATGAATACTATGAAAAATATACTAAAGGATTAAAGGCGGCTTTAAGTCTAAAAAAATATTCGCGCATTGAAGAAAAATTAGTATTCGTTATTAAAGCTAATAGATTATCATACATTAGCGGTGAAGAATCAGCTCTTTTAAATTTTATTGAAGGGAAGAAAGTTGAACCTCGCTTAAAGCCACCATATCCTACTCAACATGGATTATTTAATTTACCAACTTTAATTCATAATCCTGAGACTATTTATAATATTAGCCTCGTTTCTAAAAATAAATTTAGAAATGAACGTTTTTATACTATTACAGGTGATGCTCGTCATCGAGGCGTTTTCTTGCTCCCTGATAATTTAGATATTGATGAAGTTCTACGTCAAACAGGGAATTTTCCTAATTTCGAATTCTTCGTTCAAATTGGTGGCGAGGCAGCGGGCGAAGTTTTAAATTCTAGTCAGTTAAAAAGAGCTGTTGATGGCGCTGGTTCAATTATGATTTATAATTTTAAACTCACTAATCATAAAAAACTGGTTAAATACTGGCTAAACTTTTTTCACGTTCAAAGTTGCGGAAACTGCACGACTTGTCGAGAGGGTTCTTATCGGCTTTGGGAAATAATTAATGCTAAACATTTTGACAAAAAAATATTTAATGAGATTTTAACTGCTCTTGAGGAAACAAGTTTTTGCGCCCTTGGTCGCTCGCTACCAATTCCAATAAAAAGTTATTATTTAAATATATTAAAAGATTAAATTAAATTTTATGGAAAATGAGATTTTAGAGGTTAAGCCCGCTGAAGAAAAAACAGTTGGCATCAACTCAATTGAAGTTAAGTCCATCAAACAAAAAGTAACTCCGACTTTAACTTTATTTCAAGATTCAGTTAATGTCTGGTGGAAGAATTTAAAGAAGTTTGTACAAATTTATTTGTGGGGACTGTTTTATTCTCTAATCCCAATGGCGGTGATATTTTTAGGAGTGCTTGCGATTAGTTTTATGGGCGCGAGCTTATCTTTAGCCCTTAAAACGGTTATTTTAATTTTAGTAATTGCCGGTATTTTCATTACAATTTACTTTTATATCCAGTCTTATATCGGCATGTTCTTATTAGTTAAAAAAAATTATGAGGGAGAGGCTAAGCAAATTTTTAAAGAAGCGAAGGCCTCAATATTACCATATATAACTTTAACATTGTTGACTGGAATTTTATTATTACTTTGGACATTGCTTTTAATTATTCCTGGTATAATTTTTTCTGTTTTTTATTCTTTTGCTGTTTATGTTTTTTTCTTTGAAGGCAAAACTGGCATGAGCGCTATTAAGAGAAGTAAAGAGTTGGTAAAAGGTTACTGGTTGGTAGTCGCTGGTCGCTTTGGTTTTCTCGCATTAGTTGTTTGGCTATTTAGCGTTATAATCTCTGTGCCAATGCTAGTGGTTCCTGAGCATAGTTTATTTTGGGAAATTTGGAATGCCTTGGTTCAAGTTATTAGTATGTTAATTGGCCCCATTACACTAAAATTTTCTTATCAAAATAACCAACATCTCGTTAAAATCAAAAAATAATGAAAGTCACACTTAACAATAAAAAAATCAACGCCACTCCTGGACAGACTATTTTAGATTTGGTTTATGCTAATGGTTTTGATGTTCCAACTCTTTGTCATCACCCTGATTTAAAAGTTCAAGCTAATTGTCGTATTTGCGTAGTTGAAGTTAAGGGGTACAAGAGTTTAGTGACCGCTTGTTCTACATTAGCTCAAGAAGGAATGGAAATTTTGACTGAAAGCCTAAGGATTAAGGCGGCTCGGCTTATGAACTTAGAATTAATTTTTGCTGAGCATACAAGAAAATGTGCGACTTGTACTTTACGCTTTGACTGCGAACTTCTACGACTCGCGAATAAATATAACGTAAAAATTAATCGTTTCAAAGAACGGAAAGAAAAAAGAAAAATATATAAATTTGCTAATGCCGTTGAAATTGATGGAACGCAGTGTATTGATTGTCGCAACTGCATTGAAGCTTGTAGTGAAATCCAAAAAATTGATTATTTAAAAATGTCTGGGTCTGGTTCTAATCAAGAGGTTGTGCCATGTGATAGCAAGGATTCGGCTTGTATTTACTGTGGTCAATGTACTTCTCATTGTCCGGTAGCTGCCGCACAAGAACAATATGATGGTGATAAATTTGAGGCCTTGCTAAAAGATAAAAATAAAATTGTCATTGCTCAATTTGCGCCTTCAATTCGCGTGGCTATTGGCGAAGAGTTCGGTATGCCTTATGGAGAAAATTGTGAAGGAAAAATTATTACGGCTTTAAAAAAATTGGGATGTGAAAACGTCTTTGATGTAAATTTTGGAGCTGATATTACAACCATCACAGAGGCCGAAGAATTACTTGAAAGAATAAAAGACAAAAAGGCAGTTTTTCCAATGATGACTTCTTGCTGTCCGGCCTGGGTTGCTTATGTAGAATTTTATCATCCCGAATTAATTCCAAATTTAACAAGTGCTCGTTCTCCTCATATTCATTTAGCCGGTGCGATAAAAACTTATTGGGCGAAGAAGAAAAAAATTGATCCTAAAAATATTGTTGTTGTTTCAATAATGCCTTGTACAGCTAAAAAATATGAAGCGGCGCGCTCTGAAATGTTTTTAAATAATAGGCCGCTAGTTGATTTAGTTCTGACTACTCGAGAATTTGCCTATTTAATAAAAAAGCATAAAATTGACTTCACAAAACTAAAGGATGGAAAGGCAAACCCTTTATTTAACGAGGGAACTGGCGCGGCTGTTATCTATGGAGCTTCTGGAGGTGTAATGGAGTCAGCTTTAAGAACGGCTAACGCGCTTGTTTGTGCTGAGAGTAAAAATAAATTATGTGATAGCCATTTAGAATTTAAAGAAGTTAGGGGCCTGAGTGGTTTTAAAGAAGCTGTGGTTAATCTTGATGGCAAGAAAATTAAAGTTGGGGTTGTAAACGGGATTGGTAATATTGATAAAGTTTTGCCAAAACTAAGTAAATATCATTATATTGAAGTAATGGCTTGCCCAGGCGGATGCCTTGGTGGTGGCGGTCAGCCAATGCCAACAAGTAAAGAAATTCGTCAAAAGCGCTTAGACGGTCTGTATGCAATTGATAAGAAACGGGGAGTAAGGCGAGCTCATGAAAATAAGATTATGATGGATTTTTATAACTATGCTAAAGATAACCATCTTGGCGCTAAAGTCCTTCATACAAAATTTAAAAAAAGCACAGGATCACAAGTAAGCGTCAAAAAACATCGCGATGATTCCTTGCTGGGTAATTTATTTTAAAAAAATATGTCTAGAGTTTTAGCTACAATTTCAATCTTAGCCACTGATAGACAGGCGGTTTCCGAAGAGTTAAACAAAGTGCTAACTGAGGCTGGCCACTTGATAATGTCGCGTTTAGGTGTTAATGTTCAACGTAATTGCTTTGAGCATTGTATGGGTTTAATAATCTTAGCGGTTGAGGGAGACGGTCCGAAAATTGCTGAGCTAGAAGAAAAATTAAAAAAATTGCCTCATTTAATTGTGAAGATGAGTGTCATGAAAGAACAAGAATAAAATGATTCCGGTATATATAAAAAAAATTATTAAAGATATTCAGGCCTCGGGCTACGAGGCTTATATTGTTGGTGGCTGCGTTCGCGATACCTTGATGAGTAAAGAGCCAAAAGATTGGGATATAACGACCAACGCTTTGCCGGAACAAATGTTAAAAATTTTTCCAAACGCTAAGTATGAAAATATATTTGGCACAGTTCTACTTCCAATTAGAGCCGATAAAAAAGACGGGGAACTAAAAGGCGAACTTGAGGATGTGATTGAAATTACTACTTATCGCAGTGAGCAGGGCTATTCAGATAGACGTCATCCCGACACAATTCAATTTGAAACTAAATTAGATAAAGATTTAGAACGTCGTGATTTTACCGTTAATGCTTTAGCTCTTGACCCAAGTAACCCCGAAAAAGTTATTGATTTATTTGGTGGTCAAAAAGATATTAAAGCTAAAATTATTCGTGCCGTTGGCGAGCCGACCGATAGATTTAAAGAAGATGCTTTAAGAATGCTCCGAGCGGTTCGCTTTAGCTCTCAGCTTGAATTTGAAATTGAACCTAAAACCCAAAGAGCAATAGTTAAATTAGCTGGCAGTATTAAATTCGTATCAAAGGAAAGAATTAAAGACGAACTAGTGAAAATATTATCTTCTCGAAAAGCCTATGAAGGTATAATGCTTTTGCATGAATGTAAATTGCTTCAATATATTTTACCGGAATTAGAGCAGGGAGTTGATGTTAAACAAGATAGGCATCATATCTATCCAGTTTTTAAACACAATCTGCTGGCCTTGAAATGTTGCCCGAATAATGAGTGGCAAGTTCGTTTAGCCGCATTATTTCATGATATCGGTAAGCCAAAAACAAGAAAAATAATTGGTGGGATCGCGACGTTTTATAACCATGAATACGTGGGTGCTAAAATGGTGGAGCGTATTATGGCTCGTCTAAAATTTTCTGCCGCTGATCAGATTAGGGTTGTAAATCTTGTGAAGAATCACATGTTTTATTATAATGTTGGAGAGGTAACCGCCGCTTCAGTTAGACGACTAATAGTTAAGGTTGGTAAAGAAAATCTTAAGGATTTAATAGATATAAGAATTGCTGATAGACTCGGCTCCGGCACTCCAAAAGCGATGCCTTATAAATTACGTCATCTTCAGTACATGATGGAGAAAGTTCAAAACGATCCGGTTTCTGTTAAAATGTTAAAAATTAATGGTGATGATATTATTAAATTTTTAAAGATAATGCCTGGCCCAAAGATTGGCGCCCTACTAGACGTATTACTTTCAGAAGTTTTAGAGGATCCAGAATTAAATAATGTAGCCTGGCTTAAAAAAAGAGTTAAGGAATTAAATGAATTTGATCTAGAGGAGTTGCGCCTAAAGGCCAAGGAGGTAATTGAAGAAAAAAGAGTTGAGGAAGATAAACAAATTAAAAAAATATATAAAGTTTAACGCCTATGAAGAAAATTTTTTTTCTGTTCGCAATGTTAATCATTGTGTTTAGTGTTTCAGCTTGCACTAGTAAAAAATCCCCCGTTAGTGAAGAGCAGGTTACTCCAACTAGTATTTTAGCTGATGAAGATTTAAATTTAGCGGATGGCTTAAATGAATCCGCGCCGGTTGAAAATTCAGTGACTGGTTTAGTAGCAAACGACATTAAGACTGCTACGGAAACTCCTGAAGTTCCGGTTCAAACCAATAAAATTATGAGCCCAGACAAAGTAGAAGACTTAACAAAAACATATTCTCAAGCGATTATAAAAACTAGCGAAGGGAATATTACGGTTAAATTTTATGCCGCCGAATCCCCAGTTACAGTGAATAATTTCCTATATTTAGCTAGAGCTGGATTTTATAACGGCACAAAATTTCATCGCATTATTAAAGATTTTATGATTCAAGGTGGCGACCCATTAAGTAGAGAATCAGATTCTTCATATTGGGGAACTGGAGGACCTGGTTATAAGTTCGCTGATGAATTCAATAATCATAAATTAGTAGCCGGAAGTTTAGCGATGGCTAATTCTGGTCCTAATACAAATGGTTCTCAATTCTTCATTGTTACGCTTGATGAAACACCGTGGTTAGATGGTAAACACACTAACTTTGGGCAAGTTATTTCTGGCATGGACATCGTTAAAAAAATTGAAGCCGCTCAAACTGGTGTTAGCGATAGACCGATAACTGATATTGTTATAAATAGCATTGAGTTACTAAAATAGTATTTTTGCTTAACACAAATAGAAAAGGCTCGAATTTTTATTCGAGCCTTTTGTGTTTAAAATAATTTTCTTTATTGTTTTGCCTTTAAATTTTTTCTGATAAAAAATATTTCTTGGCAGTATAAATATAAGGATGGGATGGAACTTGCCAATATAACAATATAAATATTGTTCATCGGAAGAAGAGTAAAACATACAAACAAACTAAAGATAATTGAAGCAATTAAAGTTATGTTTGCAAACATAAATTTATTATGTTTTCTAACCGTTTTAAAACTTTCCTGCCAGTTTAGTAAAATGTAGCTTAGGACTGACAAGATCATGAAAATAAAACCTATGAGAAAAGCACACACTAATGAAGTTAGAACCGTCATCACGAGAGCAAGTGTGTATGAATAAATATTCAAATAATTATTTTCTTGAATGTTTGTCTGGTCAGAAATTAGTCGCTGGAAAATAAAGAAACATGCTGTGATAAAGGCCGGCAAACAAAGTGAAATACCAATTAGAATTGTGGCCGCTACTTCGCCATCCACTTCTTTGTTGTCTTTCTCTGTGATTAATCTTATTTTAGTTTCTTCATTTCCAGATGAAACAATAAACACTAAGACGATAAAAAGAAGAATCATGGATAAAACTATCCAAAAATTTTCAGAGGAAATTAGAGTTGTTATCATTTTTCAATTTTTTTGAGGTGAGGTAATTTGATTGATTTTGCTAATAAATACGACCAGTAAACAAGATAAGGGGAAATAATAAATGTAAAATATATATAAATGCAATTACTAGAAGAATTTGTGTATATAAGTAATGCCAAGGAGGCAATTAAACTGAAAGATACAACAACATTCCCATTGCCATTTCCATTTTTCATTGGTATTTCTTTAAACCACAACTTTCCTAATATGAATTCAGCTATAAAATATGGAATAAAAAAATATAGAACATTTATTAAGCTGTATAAAATGTTTAATGAAACCCAGGCGAACTGTGTTTTAGTCATATAGTTAAGTGCTAAAACAAATATAAATATACACAGCCAAAATGGCATTATTTTTTCTAGCTTTGATTTAGTATAAAGACTAAATATGTTTACCCCAAATAAAGCTAAAATAACTATTAGAGGTATTAAGTCAACCCCGGTTATAGTTTTTGGTTTATCGGTTTGAAAAATAAATTGTTCTGCCGATTTGTTGTAATACAACATGATTCTTTCTGGGGATCGACTATATTCAGTTAATAGTTTTCTAGGGTTGTAATTTAACTGAATTTTTTCTTCATACATTATCATTTTTCCCGGCTTATTGTAGGCCTCTTTTAAAAGCTGCTCTTTGCCGACTAGGCATAAATCTGTGTTTAGCTTAATTTCGCGTTTCTGCTCATAAATAATTAAGCCGTTTGAAGTTACTCGAGTAACTTCATTTTTTTTCTGTTCAGCTAAGAAATTTTCGTTTTCAATTACTTCATTAGCAATAGAATTGCTTGCTTCTTTGACGCAGGAAGTAAAGAGAGGGGAAATGAATATGGTAATAACCATAATCATAATTAGACATGGAATTCTTTTCATTTTTTTGATGTTTGGGGGTTGATATTTGTAATTAATTTTTTAATGTGCGGAAAGATAATATTAGTATTTTATTAGATTATTGTCAAATATTTTTTAAAAACTTCAAATATATATAAAATTAAGCTATAATGGACATAAGTTAACTATTTTGGTATAGTTAAACTTCTTAAAAAATTAGATAAATTGTTATATGAAAGTATATTTAGATAATGCGGCTACAACCCGGCTGGATAGCAGGGTTTTGGCTAAAATGAAGCCATATTTTACCGAGATGTATGGAAACGCCTCGTCTATTCATTCGCTCGGTCAAGACGCCTTTTTAGAGCTCCAGAAGGCTAAAGAAATGGTGGCTAAGGCGATAGGAGGAAAAGCCGAAAGTGTTATTTTCACTTCCGGAGCCAGTGAAGCTAATAACATGATTATTAAGGGTGTAGCCTTGGCTAATTCTGCAAAGGGGAATAAAATCGTGGTTTCCAATATTGAACATCCTTGTGTCCGTGAATCTGCTAATGAACTTGCTAGAGCGGGTTTTAAAGTTGAGTTCGCCGAAGTTAATTCAGAGGGAGTCGTCACTCCAGAAGCTCTAGAAAAGGTTATGGACAAGGAAACCATTTTGGTTTCTATCATGACTGTTAATAATGAAATCGGAACTATTAATGATATAACTGCTTTGGCTAAAATTGCTCATAAGTACGGGGCTTATTTCCATACCGATGCCGTACAGGCAGTTCCATATTTGAAGTTGGATATTAAAAAAATGGGTATAGATTTATTAAGTTTATCTGCTCATAAATTTTACGGACCAAAAGGAGTGGGCATGGCTTATATCTCACGAGGTATAAAAGTTAAACCATTAATAATTGGTGGTGGTCAGGAAAATGGAATGCGAGCTGGAACTTATAATATGCCAGGAATCATGGGCATGGCTTATGCACTAGAGTTAGCGTATAAAGAGAGAACTGAATATTTAAAGAAGGTAAAAACATTACGTGATTATTTTTGGCAGAAATTAAAAAAAGAAATTAGTGGTCTTCAGGTCAATGGTTCAATGACAAAACGTGTACCCGCTAATTTAAATGTGATGTTTGGATCGATTGAAGGTGAGGCAATTTTAATTGATTTATCGTTTAAAGGAATCTGCGTTTCCACTGGCTCAGCTTGTTCAGCCACTGATTTGCGTGCTTCCTACGTTTTGAAATCAATTGGTTTAAATAAGAATTATTTAAACAGTAATATTCGATTTACCTTTGGAAGATTTAATACGAAGACTGAAGTTGATTATATGGTTAAATGTTTGAAAGAAACGGTTAAGCGATTGAGAAGTTTTAGTCCAATTAAATAATAAATTATAAATTATAAATTAAATAATACGTACTTAATAACATTAATAAATTAATTAGAGCCCGCCCGAGGCGGGGTAAACAAATATATGGCACTTAATTATACAAAAAAAACCATGAAGCATTTTTTGAAGCCTCAGAATATCGGGGAGATAAAAAAGCCAGATGGTTATGCGCAAATTGGTAATATGGTTTGTGGCGATCAATTAGATTTTTTCTTGAAAGTTGAAAAGGGAAGAATTAAGGATGTTAAATTCTTATCATTCGGCTGTGCTTCAAATATTGCGACCGCTTCCATGCTAACGGAAAAAGTTAAGGGGATGAAAATTGAAGAGGCGAAAAAATATAAATGGGAAAAAGTTGTGTCTGACTTAGGTGGATTGCCTCATCAGAAAGAGCATTGTTCCGTTATGGCGGTTCAAGGTTTAAAAAAGGCGATTGCAGACTATGAAAAGAATCAGGTTATTGAGCCAACTTTCGGCAAGAAACCGATTAAGAAAGTTGTTAAGAAAATTGTTAAAAAAGTAGTTGCAAAAAAAGTGGTTAAAAAACCGATTATTAAAAAAGCCAAATAAAATATTCAAACAAAAAACACTCCCAATCGGGAGTGTTTTTTAAATATCTTCAGTTTACTAAGATTTATTAGAATCTCTTTTCTAGAGGACGAGCTTCGTTAACAATAACTTTGCGTCCGTCTAATTCTTGATTGTTATACATAGCAATCGCATTGTCTGCGTCTGCGTCATTTTCCATCTCGACGAAACCAAAGCCTTTTGAGCGATGAGTCATACGATCAGAAATGATAACTGCGGATAAAACTGTGCCAGCTTTAGCAAAAGCTTCAGCTAAACCTTGTTCGGTTGTTTTAAATGATAAACCACCGATAAATAACTTCTTCATTTTGTTTTCTTTTAACTTTTTATTAAAACGTAAGACGACTTTCTTACCTAGAACTAAGTATATCCTATTTTCAGCGATAAGTCAATATGCTTAATTTTAGCAAATATCAAAAAAACAGACTTTTTCAAGTCTGTTTTTTTCTTATATAAATTTTTGGTTTATATTATAGAGCTACTTTAACGCCAGCACTCATTGAGGAAGCGATACTAATATTTTTGATAAAAGTACCTTTAGAAGCGGCTGGTTTAGATTTTCTGATAGTATCAACTAAGACAGCGTAGTTTTCAATTAATTTTGCACTGTCAAAGCTAATCTTACCGATTATAGTATGAACATTGGCAGTATCGTCATTCTTGAAGCTAATTTTGCCTTTCTTTAATTCTTCAACTGCTTTAGCAGGGTTAGTGGTAACAGTATCATTCTTAGGTGATGGCATTAAACCACGAGTACCAAGAATTTTAGCGATAACAGCTAAATTTTTCATCATAGCTGGTTCAGCAATAGCAACTTGGAAATCTGTTTTTTCAGTTTTCTTAATTTCAGCAATGAAATCTTCACTACCGACAAAGTCAGCCCCAGCTTCTTTAACAGCTTTTTCATTTTCAGGAGAAACGAAAGCCGCAATTTTTACAGTTTTACCAGTACCATTTGGTAGGCTAACTGCGCCACGAACTTGTTGGTCACCTTTTTTAGTATTAATACCTAGACGGAAATGAACTTCAATAGAAGCATCAAATTTAGTCTTAGTTAATTTTTTTACAATCTCTAGTGCTTCTTCAATTGGATAAGCTTTATAACGATCGTAGATAGTAGAGTTATCAGCTTTTTTCTTAATAACTTTCTTTTCTACTTTCTTGCTTGATTTTTTTGCCTCTTTAACGGCGACTTCTTTCTTAGCCATAGTTTTTTTGTCGTGGTTAAACGCCCGCCTTGGGTGGGCTCCCACAATAATTAATTATTTAATATCTACACCCATTTGACGCGCAGTACCGGCGATGATGCTTTTAGCAGCCTCAATGTCGTTAGCGTTCAAGTCAGGCATTTTTGTTTTTGCAATTTCCTCAAGTTGGGCTTGGGAAATAGAACCAACCTTCATTGTTAATGGTTTACCAGAACCCTTTTTAATCCCAGCAGCTTTCTTGATTAATTCAGAAGCTGGGGAAGTTTTAAGGATGAAGTCATAAGTTCTATCTTCATAAACAGTGATTTCAACTGGGATAATATCACCCATCTTATCTTTAGTCTTGTCGTTGAAAGCTTTACAGAATTCAGCAATGTTTAAACCGTGCTGACCTAAAGCTGGACCGACCGGAGGAGCTGGATTAGCTTGACCACCCGCAATCTGTAATTTGATTTTTGTCTTTATTTTCTTTGCCATATAATATTATTAATTTTTGAGCGTAGAAGCATCGCTCGTATTCGTTAAACTTTTTTATGATTTTTTAATCTGTAAGAAATCTAATTCAACTGGAGTTTCACGACCGAAGAGGGAAACGGAGACTTTAACTTTACCCCTAGCCTCATCAACGGCAGTAACTTTACCTTCCATGTTTTTAAATGGACCTTCGTTAATTTTAACTGGGCTACCGATAACAACGTCAATTTGGAATTTAGGATCTTCAACGCCCATTCTTTTCTGAAGAGATTTAACCTCTTCTTCACCAATAGGGGTTGGAATAGTCCCAGTACCAATAAAACCAGTAACATTAGGGGTGTTACGAACGATATACCATGATTCATCAGTTACCATCATTTCAACTAAAATGTATCCAGGAAAGATTTTTTCTTCGGAAACTTTACGTTTACCGTTTTTGATTTTGATTTTTTTCTCAGTTGGAATTAAAATACTGAAAATTTTATCCTCCATATCTAAAGATTCAACTCTTTGTTTTAAGTTCTGGGCGACATTTTCTTCGTAACCAGAGTAAGTATGGATGACGTACCAACGTCGGCCTTGATTTAATAATTGCTTGGCCATAAATTTTTTAAATTTAAGAACGATTAATTGAGTTATTATTTATTAATAATAAATTGAAAACCAGTTGTAAAAAGATAGTCTAGAAGACCTAAGAATAGGGCGACTCCAATACTAATACCAATTACTAAAATTGTGTAGTTAGTGGTTTCTTTTTTTGTTGGCCAAGTGACTTTTTTCATCTCGGCGATTGACTCTTTGATGTAGTTGGTTAATTTGTTCATATTACTAAAATTGGTATTTAAAAATGACCTTTCGGTCACCTTATTTATCTACCCTAATAATACAAAATAGACGGTCTGTTGTCAAGCCCTGAATAAGCGCTGCTGGTTTGCCTTTTGAGAGCAAACAAGATACAATAATAATGAAGAAAATTTCGATATTTTTTTATATTTTTTTTATGGTTAGCCCAAATTTAATCAAACACGCTGAAGACTCAAAGCCTGCTGAGCTTAATGATAGCGCCAAAAAGCTATTTCAGGTTATTTACAGTGAGCAGACTAAGAAAGAGGAAAACGACGATGATATTCCTAAAATTAAGGTGTCCGATCTTATTTCTAAGGTAGCTTTTTTCTATGAAAAAATTAGAAATGCAGTTGACTATGAGGAGGAGCATCTCTTAAGAAAGAATGCAATTTCGAGAATTCTGCGACGCCAGATAATGATTGAGGGCGTTATTAAAGATAGTGATAGTAATGGAATCGCCAATCATCTTTTAACGGAGCTAATACGAGGAAGTTATTTGCCAAACAATAAAATTCCGGAAACTAAAATTAATGAAATAGCTTTATTGCTTGAAAAGTATATTCGTCTGAAGGATCAAGTGGTCTCAAGACTTAATGTTTCTTTAAATCTGAAAACCGATATTAATAAAGCTAAGGATGTAATTAATGAAAAGAATCATTTAATTCATTGGCTTTTAACCTTAGCAGCCTGCGAGATAGAAGATAACCTAGCTCCTAATAAGGTTAAAAAGATGATTGTTAATAATCTTTTTGATGTTTTAGTAAAGAATATTAAATTGCCAAGCGACTTGCCGTATGAGAATGATTTAGATATTCAAATCTATTTGAGCATAGGGAGAACCTATTTAAAGCTTGACGAAGACATGTTGAGTTTTATTTTGTTTAAATATTATAACAGTGACTGGCTAGAACTACACAATAAAACGGCTTTAAATTCAGATGACGATAAAAAGATAAAATATATTGCTGAAAGAATGGATGAAATGGACAAATTGGTAAAGACTCAGCTAAAACATCCTTTAACCAAGCAGCTAGATAAATTGGTCCATGTTTATGCGCTATATTTTTCAATTTTGACTGAAACTATTGAAAGTGATCCAGCTAAAGTATATGCGGAGCTTCAAAAGAGTGAGAAAAACTTTTTAGTTAGTTTAAAAAAAATATGTAATCTTAAATACTTAAAAGCCAAGGGGCGTTTATGGCGAGCAGCTATTCGTAGTATTATTTATATTTTTCTAACAAAATCAATTTTTGTTTTAGCAATTGAAATCCCGGCCGTTAATTGGTTTGGAGAAGATTTGAACATGGCGGCCTTAGCTATTAATATTGCTTTTCCGGCAGTCTTATTGTTTTTAATTGTGTTGTTTACGAGAACTCCTAATGACAGTAATACTAATAAATTAATAAATGGCATAAAAGAGATTGCTTTTCTCGGTCAAGAAAGAAAGCAGGCAATAATGCTTCGCAAGACGGTTGGACGTAAATCATTATCCTCATTTATTTTTGGGCTATTGTATGTTGTCTCTTTTTCTATATCAATTTATTTTATTATCAAGGTTTTAACGCTAGCTAGTTTTAATTGGGTAAGCGTCGTTATTTTCTTATTTTTTCTTGCTTTTGTTAGTTTTTTTAGTGTAGTTGTTACCAGAGGCGTTAAAGAATTAATGATAGTTGAGCGGAAGGAAAATTTACTAACATTTATTATAGATCTTTTTTATATGCCAATTATTTTGGTAGGAAAATGGTTGTCTAGCAACGTTTCAAAACTCAATGTCTTTATTTTTATATTTGACTTTATTCTCGAAGCGCCATTTAAAATATTAGTGGAAATTGCCGAAGATTGGACAAAATATGTTAGAGAGAGAAGAGAAAATATGGAATAAGTTTATGGGTATTTTAAGAATAGTGGCTACGCCAATTGGAAATTTAGAAGATATAACCTTACGTGCGCTAAGGACTTTAAAAGAGTCGGATTTTGTTTTGTGCGAAGATACGCGTGTAACCAGAAAACTTTTAGATCACTATGAAATAAAAACACCTACGATTTCCTATCACCAACATTCTGGAGATTTAAAAATTGATAAAATATTTTCCTTATTAAGTGACGGGAAGAACTTAGCCCTAGTAACTGATGCCGGCACTCCGGGAATTTCAGATCCAGGTGGAAAATTAGTTTCTTTAGTTCGCCAAGAATTCGGCTCAGAAGTTTTAATAGAAAGCGTGCCAGGAGTCTCAGCTATTGGCGCAGCAATTTCTATTGCTGGTGCTGGTTTTGATAGATTTTTATTTTTAGGCTTTTTGCCTCACAAAAAGGGAAGACAAACAATGTTGAAAGAAGTTGTGGCTAGTGGTCATTCCGTTGTTTTCTATGAATCAAAGCATAGAATAGTGAAATTGTTAGAAGAATTGGAAATTGCGAGAGGTGCGACGGAATTAAAAGTAATGGTGGCGCGAGAACTAACTAAAATGTTTGAATCATTTTATTTAGGGACTGCTAGCAGTGTTTTAAAAGAAATTACTAGTGAGCCGAATAATTTAAAGGGTGAATTTGTTGTTCTAATCAAAAAAGATTAGTTTATTAATTTAATAATATCCTCCCGAGGCGGATAAGTCCGCCCAAGATGGACTAAAGAATTATATGTCAATTTTTGACATCGTTTTATTAATTATCTTAGCTGGGTTTATTTTAAATGGACTTTCTAAGGGTCTAATAAATTTGTTTGGAAGAGTTTTTGGCTTAATTATTGGGGCATATATTTCTAGTCATTTCTATTTACAGTTTTATGAGATAATTAAAAAAATCTTTAGTGGTAACGACTCTATAGGAAAGATTGTTTCTTTTATTGTTCTATTTTTTATAGTTACAAGATTAATGGACCTCCTTTTTAAATTGATAGAGAAGTTTTTTAATTTCATAGCCTTTATTCCTGGTAGCAAATACATTAATAATTTAGCCGGAGCTATTTTAGGTTTTTTTGAAGGGGCTTTATTTTTAGGTCTAATTATTTTTGTCGTTTCTCGTTACGCATTCATTGGAAATCTTCTAGGAATTAGCGCTCAGCTAACGAGTTCGACGATTGCCCCACTTTTACTATATGTAGTTAATTTAATTTTACCAGTCTTGCCGGAGGCACTAAAAACTCTTAAATCTATAATTTAAAAATTAATGACTCATATTGAAGTAAGTCCAGAGAGGGTTAATCCAGCTATAGTTAATCTTGTGGCTGGTTCTTTGCAAATTGGTCAGGTGGTAGTTTTGCCAACGGATACTATCTATGGGCTTAGCTGTTTGGCGAACAATGTGCGGTCTATTAGAAAGATTTATCACTTAAAAGAGCGTGACGCCAAAAAACCAATGTTGATTTTAGTTAGTAGCTTAGAAATGGCTAAAAAATATGTATATATTTCTGATAAACAAGAGAAATTGCTGAAAAAAATTTGGTCAAAAAATGAACTTCCGGCAACAGTGATTCTGAAGAATCGCTTTAAATTACCCCAGGAATTAACACGCAACGTTAAGGGCTTAGCAGTCCGTTTGCCTAAAAGTAAATTTTTAATTAAAATATTAGAGAAAGTAGATTGCCCTCTGGTGTCTACTAGTTTAAATTTAAGTGGTCAAAAAGAGATTACCGATTTAAGTAAATTAAATCTAACTTTTCCTAAAAAAAATAATCGACCAGACTTAATAATTGATATGGGGGCTTCTCCATATAAAAAGGCGTCCCGATTAGTTGATTTAAGCGACTTGGATAATCAGATAATAATTAGAAAATAATAATATGAAAATAAATAAAGATAGTCTACGGAATTTTTTACCAGGAGCTCTTTTCTTAACAGTTGTTTTTGCCTCATTTTTAGGTGGATTTTACGCTGGTAAAAATAATAAAGCTCTTGCTGATAATAATTATAAAATATTAGCATATTCAGAGGAGGCAAAAAATTTAAATAAAGCAACGAGCACCGATGAACTTTTTGATGTTAATCTTTATTCCGAGGTTTGGGACGCTTTAAAACAAAATTATGTTGATAAAGCAAAAATAAAAGACAAGGATTTATTCTATGGCTCACTGAAGGGTTTAGCTCAATCTTTGAATGACCCTTATACAGTGTTTATGGATCCCAAGGATTCACAGGAATTTAGCAATGATTTAGCTGGAACATTTGAGGGGATTGGAGCTGAGGTCGGTATGAGAAATGATATTGTAACCATAATTGCGCCTTTAGACGGAATGCCTGCGCAAAAAGCAGGAGTTAGAGCGGGTGACAAAATTTATGCAATTGATGGTAAAGGCACTAAAGTTACTTTAACTATTTTGCGCGGTACTGGCGAAAAACCTAAAGATATCGTTATTACTAGGGGAATTATTGTAGTTAAAAGTGTAAAAACTGAAATGCGCAGTGACGGTATTTATGTTATTAAAGTAAGTAATTTTAATGATGATACTTTAAGTTTATTTAACACCGCTATTGATCAGGCTTTAATTAAAAAACCAAAAGGAATTATTCTTGATTTAAGAAATAATCCAGGCGGATATCTTGAAACAGCTGTCGCGATGGCTTCTGAGTGGGTTGAGGCTGGTCCTATCGTTTCTGAAAAATTTAGTGAGGATGATTTTAGTCAGTACCCGTCTAACGGTCGTGGCAGACTGAAAAATTTTAAAACAGTTGTTTTAGTTAATAATGGCAGCGCTTCAGCTTCTGAAATTGTCGCGGGCGCATTAAGGGATTATAAAAAAGCAACTTTGCTTGGCGAGCAAACTTATGGCAAAGGTTCTGTTCAGACTCTAAAACAGTTAAGCGATGGTTCGACTTTAAAAGTCACGATTGCAAAATGGCTTACTCCGGCTGGAGATTTTATTAATGAAATCGGAATAAAGCCAGAGATTGAAGTTAAGCTTAGTCAAACTGATATTGATAAAAATATTGATCCACAACTAAACAAAGCGTTGGAAATTTTAAAACAAATAAAGAAATAAACATAAAAAAGGCATTCAATCTCAGACTGCCTTTTTAACACTCAATAAATATGGCTGCAAAAAAGAAAAGCATGAAAACTAAAAAAGAAAAAGAAACCACCAAATACATTTTTGTCGTTGGTGGCGTGATGTCTGGCGTTGGTAAAGGTGTTACCACGGCTTCAATTGGTCAAATTTTACAAGCACGCGGTTACAACGTTAGTGCAATTAAAATGGATCCCTATATTAATGTTGATGCGGGAACTATGAATCCAGTTGAACACGGCGAAGTTTTTGTAACTGAAGATGGTGATGAAACTGATCAAGATATTGGGAATTATGAAAGATTTTTAAATAAAAATATTTATAAAGAGAATTACATGACAACTGGTCGTGTGTATCAAACTGTAATTGCACGAGAGCGAAATTTAGAATACAAAGGGAAGTGTGTTCAAGTAGTTCCTCATATTCCTCAGGAAATTCGTGAAAGAATCGAAAGAGCGGTTGAGAAAGTTAAAGCTGAAATCATGATTATTGAAATTGGGGGAACGGTTGGTGAATATGAAAATTTACTATTTCTTGAAGCCGCTCGCATAATGAAATTATTTCATCCTAAAGATGTACAGTTCGTGATGGTTTCATATTTACCAATTCCAAATATGATTGGCGAAATGAAAACTAAACCAACTCAACATGCCGTTCGTAACTTACAAGCCGCTGGTATTCAGCCTGATTTTATTGTCGCTCGTGCCGAAAAACCAATTGATATGTCACGTCGCGAGAAATTGTCTATTAACTGTAATGTACCTTTAGAAGCGGTTATTGCCGCTCCGGACGCTGATTCAATTTATGATATTCCACTTAACTTTGAAAAGGATGATTTAAGTTTACGTATCCTTGATAAGTTTGGATTACCATGTCGTAAAAAAGTAAGTGATAATGAGGCTTGGAAAAAAATGGTTGTCGCATCAAAAATTAAAACTCCGGAAATTAACGTTGGTATTGTTGGTAAATATTTTGCTAGTGGTGATTTTAATTTTAGTGATTCTTATATCTCCGTTATCGAGGCGGTTAAGCATGCAGCTGCTAATAATAAATGTAAAGTTAAACTTCACTGGTTAAGTGCTGAGGAAGTTGAAAACGAAGGCACGAAAGTTTTGAAAGACATGGATGGAATTATTGTTCCTCAAGGCTGGGGTTCACGTGGTTCTGAAGGGAAGATTAAAACTATTGAGTATTGTCGTGAAAATAATGTTCCATATTTCGGTCTTTGCTATGGAATGCAAATGGCTGTAATTGAATTCGCCCGTAATGTTGCGAAATTAAAAGACGCTAACTCAGCCGAATGTGATTTAAAAACTAAAAATCCAGTTATTCATATCATGCCCGGTCAAGAAAAATTAATTGCCGAAAAAGGTTATGGAGGAACAATTCGTTTAGGCGGCTGGCCATGTAAATTAAAACCAGGAACACATTTAGCTAAGGCTTATGAGAAGTTTAGTAAAAATAAAGTAGTTTTCGAACGTCATCGTCACCGCTATGAATTTAATAATGATTACCGCGAGATGTTTGAAAATTTAGGTTTAACTGTCGCTGGTACTTCACCAGATGGGCAAATTGTTGAAGCCGTAGAAATTAAAAATCATCCTTTCTTTATCGGTGTTCAATTTCATCCTGAATATATTTCTAGACCATTAGCTCCACATCCTTTGTTTGTTGAGTTTGTTAAGGTTTGTAAAGGGAAGAAGTAATTTATATGTCTTTTAATTTTTTTGAGAATGGAATATTTAATAAAAAAGATAAAGTTGTGGATACTAAACTAGAAAATGATAATCCAGAAAAAACTCCAGCTCGATTAAGAATCTACGGCGAGAAAGTGGTCAATTTGCTTTGCAAAAATTTTTCAATAGAAGGTTATGATAACATCAAGAAAATTAAAGAAAATAATCCTAATGAAAAATTTATTATTACCGCTGCGCACTTGAACGGTTTAGATGTGCCCGCTGCCTTAAGGGTTTTTGGTAATGATTTTAATATTCAGATGACTGGTGAATCGGTTTTGTTAGAGAAAATGAAATATCTTGGTCACAAAGCGATGATTACAATGGGTGGGAGAGAAAACTTTACCCCGCTTGATTATGTTGAAGGTAAAGACGGTAAACACGGAGAGTTTAACCCTGAAAATTTTAATGAGATTGCTGAAAAAATTGATGAAGGAAAAACGCCTTGGATAGCTAATCACCCTATGTCTCTTGACGGTAAAATGAAACGCTCAAGTATCGGTCCAATATATTTAGCTGCCAAAACAAAGTCCATGCTTATCCCGACCGCGCTAGAAGTTTCTGGTGGTTCAATTAATTTAGAAGGCGCTGACGAATATCTAAAAACCTTAGCTGATCGCTCAAAAGCAATTTACCATATCGGAGAAGTTTTTAAAGTTCCCGACATTGATGTTTCAATAATTGAAGACGTCTTAGTGAGAAGAAAAAAAGGAGAAGTAATTAATAGAGAAGATTTAGAAAAATTTAGCGCCGTTCATGCTCAACTAAGGGAGCAGGCGGATTTACTAGGGGAAAGGATAGCCGAGCTTTTGCCGGAAGAGAAGAGAAGGAAGAAATAAGGTATGTTATAATATTTGGGTAAATAATTATAGGATATGGAAAAAGATTATTGTTTATTCTGTGACCGAGATAATAAAAATGAACATAGAATCATTTTAGATAATGATTTTTGTTATGCTCGCTGGGATAATTTTCCTGTTTCAAGGGGGCACTTGGAAATTGTGCCAAAACTGCATATAAGTTCTTTTTTTGATATTGATGATGAGCAGCTAGTTCAACTATATGCATTAATCAAAGAAGCAAAAGCTTTGGTACAAAAAGAATATAGCCCAGACGGATATAACGTAGGAATAAATGAAGGCGAGGCCGCAGGAAGGACTGTTCATCATTTACATGTGCATATTATTCCTAGATATAAAGGTGATGTAGAAAATCCACGCGGAGGTGTTAGAAATATAATTCCAGGGAAAGGGAAGTATTAAATATTTTGATTTGGCATAGTAGTGCCTAAAACCATTCCAAGCTCGCCCCACCCTCTCCGAAAAACGTAAACTTTGGAGCGAATTAAGGCTTATAAACATTGAGGAAAATTAATAAAATAAAAACGTTTTTTCTTTATCTCTTGTCGGACGGAAATTTCAAACAAATTTAGTATGAAGTATCAAATTCAGAATCAAAATATTGAATTGGATCTAGACGATAATGTGTTTAGCCCGTCACCGCATGGCTCAGCCGCTCTTGGCAGTGTAATTAAAGTTAATCCAGGAGAAACAGTTTTTGATATTGGAACAGGAACTGGACTTTTAGCTATTTTAGCAGCTAAACTAGGTGGAAAAGTTACTGCTGTTGATATAGTGTCCGATGCTATCAATTTAACTCTTAAAAATGCGAAAAAGAATAATATATCTCTCAGCGTCAAAACTGGGAGCCTGTTTGCTTCAGTTGAGGGCAATATTTATGATGTAATTATTGCTAATGTTCCACAAGAGCATTTATCGCCAAATATACTTAATTCTTTGCCACCAAAAAAAGTAATTGGCATGAACGGCGGGAATAAAGGAAATGAAATATTGTTAAAAATACTTCACTCCGCACCCGCGTTTATGCATAAGGAGTCTAGACTCTATGTTGTTGTTTACTCGATGAGTGATTTTCGTACGAGTCTTCGCAAAATTACACAAAAATATAACGCTAAGCTATTAAATTATTATGCAGGACCAGTCAAAGACTTCGTGTACTCGGATATCCAATATTATGAATTACAAACAAAAAAAGGAGATATAGATATTTATAAACAAGGAAATGAATACTGGGCGGATTTATTTGTTTTTGAACTAATGTTAAAATAACTTTCAGTAATTACCATCCCAACTATCTATGTTCCAGTCAAGCCTCTTTGAACTGCTCTCGCTCTAATTATGAACCAATAAAATGATTAGCTTGAAAGAAAAAAAATAACTTGTTATACTAATATTCCTAGAACTTAGGAGGCGATACTATTATTTATCAATTAAAATAATTATTAGTATGGCAAGATATACCAAAATAAAGCTGAAAACACTTCAGAAATATGGGCTCGCACCCGCTGAAGCTAGTATCAGACGCAGAAATAAAGCTCCGATACGAAAATCATCTTACGGAGAGAGATTAGATCAGAAACAGAAATTGAAGATAATCTACGGCGTCATGGAAGGTCAAATGAAGCGCTATGTACGTGAAGCATTTAACAGTCAGGGCGACCCGCAATTTGAATTACTGAAGAAGCTTGAAATGAGATTAGATAACGTTGTCTATCGTTTGGGCTATGGTAAAACTAGATCGCAGGCGAGACAATTAGTTAATCACGGACACATTTTAGTTGACGGAAAAAAAGTTGACATCCCATCATATCTACTTAAAATTGGTCAGACTATAAGTGCTAGAAAAATAACTTTAAATAAAGGAAATTTCTCGGAAACGGTAACCAGTAATCTAAAAGCTTTAACTCCGGTTAGCTATTTAGAGTATAAAAATGACGGTGGAGTTTTCGTTAGTTTACCGCTTAAAGATGATTTAGCACAAAACGTTGATATTTCGAAAGTGATGGAATTTTATAGAAATATAATTTAATTTCATAATCACTATACTAAAAAATAGCCATAAAACATGGCTATTTTTTAATTGCTAAGCACTGTGATATAATACAGTTTCTGCGACAAAACTATGAAAACTATCCTCAAAAAATACTTCGGTTATGATACTTTTAGGCCTTTACAAGAGGAGGTTATTTCTAATGTTTTAAATGGAAAAGATTCTTTTGTTTTAATGCCGACCGGAGGAGGGAAGTCTTTATGTTATCAGCTACCGGCCTTAAAACTCCCAGGCTTAACAATTGTTATTTCTCCGCTTATTGCCTTGATGAAAGATCAGGTAGACGCTCTAAACGCTAATGGAATTAAAGCGGAGTTCATTAACTCCTCGCTCCTTCCAGTTAAAATTGAAGAGATAAAAAATCGCGTCATAAACAAAGATGTAAAAATATTGTATCTCGCTCCAGAACGTTTTGCCTTACATGATTTTCAAGACTTCTTGCTTCAACTAGATATTTCCTTAATCGCCGTTGATGAAGCTCATTGTATTTCCGAATGGGGTCATGATTTTCGTCCCGATTATCGCAACTTAGGAATGCTTAAAAAATTATTCCCCCAAGTTCCGGTTATTGCTTTAACAGCGACAGCGACTGAAAAAGTTCGGGAGGATATTATTCGCCATTTAAATTTAACGAAGGCGCCAATATTTATTTCCAGTTTTAATCGCGATAATTTGAATTTACGAGTCATTGGAAAAAAACAAGCTTTTCCCAAATTAGTAAATTTACTTCAAAAATATAAAAAAGATTCGGTAATTATTTATTGTCATTCCCGCAAAGATACTGAAGAAATTGCTGAGAATTTAAAATTAAATGGTTTTAATGCGGGTGCATATCACGCTGGGTTAGAAGCTAACAAAAGAAAATTAGTTCAAGAATTATTTATTAAAGATAAGGTTAATATTATTGTGGCGACCATTGCCTTTGGCATGGGGATAGATAAACCAGATGTTCGTTTAGTAGCTCATTATACATTTCCTAAAACGCTAGAAGGGTATTATCAAGAAATTGGTCGTGCTGGTCGTGATGGTTTAAAGAGTGAATGTGTTTTATTTTATACTTACGCTGATACGCGTAAGCATGAATTTTTTATTAATCAAATAAGCGACAAAAAACTTCATGATACCGCTCAAGAAAAATTAGATGAGGTTTTAAATTATTGCGAGCTAAGTACTTGTCGGAAAAAATACTTACTTAAATATTTTGGCGAAGATTTAAAAACCGATAATTGTCAGGCCTGTGACTGTTGCAATACTGTTCATGAAACTTTTAATTCAAGTGAAATTGCGAAGAAAATAATGTCGGCGATTATTCGGACTGATAGCCGTTATGGCAAGAGTTATATTATTGATGTTCTGCTTGGCAAAAAAACTTTAAAAATAAAAATCAACAAACACAATAAACTCAGTGTTTACGGTATTGTTAAGGATTATTCTAGTAACGAGCTAAGTAGTATTTTTTCACAATTAATTAGTTTGGGGTACATAAATAAAACTGAAGGGAAGTATCCAATTTTAAGTATTTCAAGTAAGGGCGCGAAATTTTTAAATAGCGACGAGATACTAGAACTAAGTAAGCCGGATAAAGACGTAACTCTAAAAAAAGGTGAGCTGCCTTATAACGGAGAGTTATTTGAAATTCTTAGAGAGTTGCGTCGCAAGTTAGCTGACGAAGCAGGCGTCCCGCCCTTTGTAATTTTTGGTGATGTATCGCTTCGCGAAATGGCTTATTATTTTCCTAAAGATTCTAAGGCTTTTTCTAACATCGCCGGCGTGGGTATTAAAAAATTAGACCAGTATGGAGATATATTTTTAGAAGTCATTAACTGCTTCACGAAAACAAATAATTTATCATCAGAAGAAAAAGAAGAAACAGTAGATATTAAAGTAAAACAAGCTACCTATTTTCTAAAAACAAAAGAACTCATTCAAAAGAAAGTTCCTGTTCTAAGAATTGCTAAACATGAAAAAGTCACCCAAGACACGATTATTAATAGAATAGAGAAAATGCTTGATGCTGGAGAAAGTCTTAATTTAGAATACTTGAAGTTGCCCCGTGATAGATACGAGGTCATGAAAAAGGCCTTTATAAAATGCGGCGACGAGAAACTAAAACCAGTTTTTGAATATTTAGGAGGGAATTATGATTATGATGAATTGAAGTTAGTTAGAGTTTTACTCAGAACTTAAATACAGATAATACAAACTTAAACAAAAAATAAGCTCCCATTCAGAAGCTTATTTTTATATGTTTGAAAAATGATTATTTTTTCTTTACGGGAGCTTTTTTAGCAGTAGCTTTAGCAACTCTTTTAGTTTTAGCTTTAACAGCTCTCTTGGTGCTTAATTTAGCAGCTTTTTTAACAGCATTCTTAGCAGCTGTTTCTTTAGCAGCTTTATTTAATTCAGCTCTCTTTTCGTCTGTTAATAGAATAACATTAACAATCTTTGAAGATTTAAGGGTATTGTTGAATTTTAGTAATTTTCTAGTTGTGAATTTTACAAAACCGCCCTTTAGAGCAAATAAAGTATCATCACTGCCGATACCGACGTTAAGGCCAGGATGATATTTAGTACCACGTTGTCTGATAATGATGGCGCCAGCTTTAGCCCATTGACCGTCTGTTAGTTTAACGCCTAAACGTTTACTTTCGGACTCGCGGCCAAGGGAGGTAGAACCGGCAGCTTTCTTATGTGCCATATAGATGTTATACTCCGAAAACACTAGTCATAAGACCAGTACTTTAAAGGTAATTTAAGTTTAATGCTATTAATATAACAAAGCTGCGATAAATTGTCAAATCAATGGTTTTTTTAGGCTAATAAAAGGGTTTTAATTTTTGTAAAACATGTTATAATAAATACATAAAATTTAATTAAAAAACTAACCACCCGCCCAAGGCGGGCAAATTAAAAAATATGGTAAAAGTTAACGAAGAGAAGTGTATTGGTTGCGGAATGTGTTCAGGGATGTGCCCAGAAACTTTTGTGATGGGGGCAAGTGGTAAAGCCGAAGTAGTTAATGCTGAGGTGACTGAATGTGCTAATAATGCGGCTGAAAATTGCCCCGTTGAAGCAATCACTGTTAAGTAATTATTATAAATAAACTTTGTCTATGGCCCTAGAATCAATTGTTGAAAAGCCAATTATCAAATCCCCAGAAACAGCGCCCTCTAAAACGGAACAAGTTATAAATCCGGAAAATAAAACCGAGCTTGTTACAGCTGTGTTAGAAAAAATTGCGACCACGCCAAAACCTATAGAAAAAAGCGGGAATGTAGTTGTGCCTCAAGTTTCGCAAGCTCAGTCAGTGGAAACGGAAAGGGCAGTCGCGATTGATAATATTTTGTCTGAAGGCTTGAATGAGGTGTTTATAAAGATGAACCCTGCCCAGCAGAGTGCTTTTAAAAAAGCCGGGGAAGAAGCAGTGGTTAAGATCAATCAACTTCTTTCTGAGACAAAAATTAAGGTTAATAAAATTGTTGAAATTATTAGAAAGTGGTTAAAAACAATTCCAGGTGTTAATAAATTTTTTCTAGAGCAGGAAGTGAAAATTAAGGCTGATAAAATATTTAAAATAAAAAATAAATTCTAAATATGACAGAATTATTACAAATCAGTTCCTCAGAATTAACTCAGGTAAGTGCTTTTGATTTTTTTATAAATATTGTTTTGATCTCTGGCTTTGCTATTTTTTTTATCGTGATTTTGATTCAGGCTTTGAGGTATTTTATGTCGCGTCGCCGCTACTCCTCTCATCAAGTATTTTTAGTGCGTCTTCCAAAAGAAAAACCAGAAGATGAAAAAAAAATAAATAGTGTTCAAACAATGAGAGAAGAAATAGCTAAGGGGGAGACTATCTTTTCTGCTATCGGTGGACTAAAGGCTCATCGTGGTTTTTCAAGTTGGTTAAGGGGTCGAGATGATCATTTTTCCTTCGAAATAGTAGCTAGTCAGAACAAAATACGTTTTTATGTTGTTTCGCCTTATGACGATTTAAGGTATATAGAACAGCAGATTCATGCCTATTATCCAGAGGCAGTGGTTGATGAAGTTGAAGACTATAATCCATTCAGCATGACTGGAAAAATTTCAGCAGCTTATTTAAAAACAACAAAACAATCCTTCTTTCCATTGAAAACATATCAAAAAATGGAAGTTGACCCATTGAATTCAATTATCAATGCTCTATCAAAATTGGGAAAGGATGAAAGTTTGGCCATCCAATACTTAGTTAGAAGTGCTCATAAGGGTTGGCATCGCAAATCAAGACGCGTTGTCTCGAAGATAAATAAAAAAAATTCTGTTTATACTGGTGTTTGGGCGACTACTTTTTTTGGGTCTATGGCGGAGATTTTTTATATGGGTAGCGGTCTTAAAGCTAAAAATCCGAACGACCCACCAAAAAAATTGTCAGCCGCCGAAGAAGAGTTGGTTAAAGCAATTGAGCAAAAAAATTTAAAAACCGGTTTGGATGTTTGTATTAGAATTATTGCTTGCGCCAATACTAAAGAGGATGCGAATCGTTATGTTGATAATATTGGTACTAGTTTTAGTGAATTTAATAATTTTAGTTTTGGAAATAATTTTTCTCATGCTCAAAAAGGTGACAGCGAAAAAATTGTTCACGATTATATTTATCGATATTTTAAGGAGAGTCAAAGCTTCTTGTTAAATAGTGAAGAGCTTGCTAGCGTTTTTCATTTTCCTTTAAAGGGAACAGAGACGCCGAACATTTTATGGCTAACATCTAAAATGGCTCCAGCGCCAGCTGATATTCCAAATGAAGGCATTAGTCTCGGCAATAATAATTATCGTGGTGTTAAAAAGGAGATTAGAATAAAACGTCAGGACAGGCGTCGTCACATGTATTTAGTTGGTAAATCTGGTACTGGTAAATCTGTTTTACTTGCAAACATGGCAATTCAGGATATTCAAAATGGCGAAGGTGTTTGTGTTTTTGATCCTAATGGTGATTTAATTACCGACATCCTTGACAGAATCCCGCCCGAAAGAGCTGAAGATGTGATTGTTTTTTCGCCCGGTGATATTGAAAGACCAATGGCCTTGAATTTGCTTGAGTATGATGAGAAATACCCAGAACAGAAAAGTTTTGTGATTAATGAAATGATTGGTATTTTAGATAAGTTGTATGATTTAAAAGCAACTGGTGGACCGATGTTTGAACAATATATTCGTAACGCCATGTTACTTATCATGGATGATCCTGAATCGGGATCAACCTTAATGGAAATTCCAAAAGTTTTAGCTGATGAAGAGTTTAGACGATATAAATTAAGTCGTTGTAAAAATAGAACCGTTGTTGATTTCTGGCACAATGAAGCAGAAAAAGCGGGCGGAGAAGCGGCGTTAGCTAATATTGTTCCTTATATAACCTCTAAATTAACACCATTTATTTCTAATGACATGATGCGACCAATTATTGGTCAACAAAAAAGTGCATTTAATTTAAGAGATGTTATGGATGGTCAAAAGATTTTACTCGTCGATTTACCAAAAGGTACAATCGGTGAAATGAATGCATATCTTTTGGGTATGATTCTGGTGGGTAAAATATTAATGGCCGCTTTATCTAGAACGGATATTCCGCCAGAAGAGCGAAAAGATTTCTATTTATATATTGATGAGTTTCAAAATTTTACTACCACCTCTATTTGTCAGATTCTATCTGAAGCTCGTAAGTATGCTCTTGATTTAATTATTGCTCATCAGTATATTGGTCAGTTAAGCAAAAATAATAATCACGAAATTAAGGATGCGGTTTTTGGTAACGTTGGTACTATGGTGAGTTTTAAGATTGGATCAGAAGATGCTGAATATTTATTAAAAGAATTTTCGCCGGTCTTTAATCAGTATGACTTAATTAATGTTGATAAAGGAATGGCCTGTGTTAAACTTTTGGTTGATAATAGCGCTACTCGACCTTTTTCTCTTTCAACTATCTGGCCTATTATTGGAAATAAAAAACCAGGCATGGCGGATAAAGTTAGAGCTCTAAGTCGCCTTAAATTTGGGCAGAATAAGCGCTTAGTGGAAGCAGAGATAACCCGTCGAGGTCAATTGGCGATTTTAAAAAAATAGTAAAATAATCTATGTCTACTTTATATCGTGATTATCGTCCACAAAATTTTTCTGAAGTCTTGGGGCAAAATCATATTAAAATAACTTTACAAAATGAGTTAAGTGCTAATAAGTTAGCGCAAGCTTTTTTATTTTGTGGTCCACGCGCTGTCGGCAAAACAACTTTAGCTCGTGTATTAGCTAAAACTGTTAATTGTTTGGACCGTAAAGATGGAGAATATGAACCATGTAATAAATGCGCAAATTGTGTTAGCACCACTGAAGGAAAAAACTTAGATGTTGTCGAAATTGACGCCGCTTCAAACACGGGCGTTGATAATGTTAGAGAAAACATTATTAGCTTCTCAAGACTTACTCCCAATAATTCTAAATATAAAGTTTTTATCATTGATGAAGTGCATATGCTTTCTATTTCGGCCTTCAACGCACTTTTAAAAATTATTGAAGAACCACCAACTCATGTTATTTTTATTCTTTGCACTACTGAAATTCAAAAAGTTCCTTTGACTATCATTTCTCGATGTGAGCGCTATGACTTTAAAAGAATTAGTGTTAATGATATTGTAAAAAAATTATCATTAATTGCTAGTAAAGAAAAAATTGAAATTGATCAAGAAGTTTTGGAGGCGGTTGCCCGTCGTAGCGGTGGTCATTTACGTGATGCAGAAAGCTTGTTAGGTCAAGTTTTTTCTCTTGGTGAAAAAAAAATAACCTTAGAACAAGCAGAGATTGTTATTCCTCATTACAATAGTAATGAAGCCGTTGATTTACTTGACCACTTAAGTCATAAGGATGCAGCTAAAGCCATTTCTTTAGTTAATGGTTTGGTTGATACGGGTGTTAATTTAAAAAATTTTAACAGTGAGTTAATTGGGTTACTGCGAAAAATAATGTTAAGTAAAATTAGCCCGAGCTTAAGCGATAGCCTCGGTTTAAATTTGGGCGAAAGCTTGGAGATAAAAATTAATGAAATTTCTAATAACTTGAGCATAGGACAACTAATTATATTTACTAAAAGATTTCTCGAGGCCTACAATGATAATAAAAATCCTTTAATCTCACAGTTACCACTCGAGCTCTCAATAGTTGATATTTGCTATTCGTTAAACTCTGATAGTAATTTTAGTACAGGGAAGTCAATTAATGCTTCGAGTTCTTCTAGTTTTGTAAGTACTTCTCGACCCGCTCCTGAAGTAAATAGTTTTTCTGAAGCTAAATCTGAAATTAAAAAAGAAATTTTGAAGCAAGAGGCGCCGCCAGTAATTAGTCACGCTAGTGGTCCTAAACCTGGTCAAGTAGTTATTAATTTAAGCCAGGACGAAATTTTAGAAAGATGGCCGGAATTTTTATTGAAGATTAAAAAACAAAATCATTCTTTATCTTTTGTTTTGCAAAATTGTCAGCCGCAGGGCGTCAAAGATAGTCATTTATGTTTGATTTTTAAATATAAATTTCATCAAGATAGGGTTAATGACATGAGCATCAGAAACGTTATTGAAAATGTATTAGCTGAGGTTTTTGGAGCCTCCTTATCTTTTTCCTCGACGATAGATGATAGTTTAGAAATTGTTAAGGTTGATAAAGATGACTATGCGCTATCGGATTCGGGAGTAACAGAAGAAAAAGAAAAAGAGGTGGAAGTGAGTGATAGCGGTGCTAAGCCAGGAAACTTAATGGGTGATCTTCTTAAAACTTTTGGCGGTGAAGTAATTAATTAATACTCTTAAGAAGGAGTAAATAATATATATATGTTAGATATTAAAATCATAAGAGAAAATGCGGAACTAATAAAAATAAATTCTAAGAATCGTTTGTCTGATGTTGATATTGATAAATTATTAGCGCTTGATATCGAAGTGAGAAGCTTAATCACTAATATTGAGAGCGCTCGTGCTCGCCGCAATCAAGCTTCTAAGACTAAACCAACCCCAGAAATAATTGCTGAGATGAAAATAATTGGCGAGGATTTAAAAAAATGGGAAGCAGAACTTTTAGATAAAGAAGCGGATCTCAAAGAAATGCTTTCGACTGTTCCTAATTTAACTCACCCTGATGTTAGAGTAAGTGATAACGAAGACGATAATCCAGTATTGGAAACATGTGGCGAGGCTACTAAATTTGATTTCACTCCCAAGGACCATGTTGAATTAGCCGCAGAGTTAGATTTAATTGAATTTGATAGAGCAACTAAGGTTAGTGGTGCAAAATTTTATTATTTGAAAAATGAGTTAGCGTTAATGGAATATGCTTTAATCCAGTATGCCCTTGGAATACTTATTAAAAAAGGATTCACGCCAGTTATAACCCCAGATCTAGCTAAGAGAGAGATTTTGGAGGGCATGGGTTATAATCCTCGAGGAGAGTCAACTCAGGTTTACAATGTTGAGAACTCAGATTTGTGTTTAATTGGTACTGCTGAAATTGCTATGGGCGGTTATCATAAAGATGAAGTATTTGAAGAAGACGAGTTACCAAAAAAATATGTGGCTGTTTCTCACTGCTTTAGAACGGAAGCGGGAAGTTATTCCAAGTTTTCTAAAGGAATTTTTCGTGTTCATCAATTTACTAAAATTGAAATGTTTCAATACGTTAAACCAGAAAATGCCGAGACTGCACATTTAGAATTATTAGAAATAGAGAAAGAAATATTTAAAGGTTTAGGAATTCCATTTCAGGTAATTGATCACTGTACAGCGGATTTAGGCGCGCCTTCAATTAGAACTTATGATCTTGAAGCCTGGATGCCCGGCAAACCGGCTAGCGATGGTGGTCAGGGGGCTTGGGCTGAGGTAACTTCAACTTCTAATTGTACTGATTATCAATCTCGAGCGCTTAACATAAAATACAAAACTACTGATGGCGATAAGGAATTTGTTTATATGTTAAATGGAACCGCCATTGCTATCACTCGTTGCCTTATTGCAATTATTGAGAATAATCAGGCTGTTTCTGGAGAAATAAATATCCCTGCTGCACTTATTCCTTATATGCCCAATGGTTATGATAAAATTAAATCGAAACAGAAATAAATTAAATGATTAGAGGTATACTATCAAAAAAAATAATTGTATCTAGTTTTATTCTTATTGTTTTAGGTATATTTTTTTCATTTCCTGTTAAGGCTGCAAGTTTAAAAGAAGACTATCCTCGCCTAGCTAATTATTTTTTAAAATGGGAAATTAGAGACGATGAGGTCGGGGGGTTGTCTAAATGGGATGTTTTGATTTTAGACATGGAGGTTCAAACAAATAGTCGCGCTGAGTTGTTAAAAATAAGAAAGCTTAACCCCGATGTTATTATTTTAGCTTATATAAATTCAGTAGAGTTAATGGACGATATTGATGAATATAATAACGCCGAAATGCGGAATCGCTTGGCTTCAGGGATTATTGATTCATGGTGGTTAAAAAATTCTAGTGGTCAAAAAATTTCTAATTGGCCTTATAACTCAATGTTAAATTTAACTGACTGGTCTTCAACTGACGCAGCAGGGAATAGATTCAATGATTATTTGCCCAATTTTGTCATCAACGAAATAAAGGCGAGCGGTTTATGGGATGGTGTATTTTATGATAATACTTGGGGTGATGTATCTTGGGTTAACAGTGGAAACATTGATGCTAATAATGATGGGGTTCGCGATTTTGGATCTGCGCTAGACTCGGCCTGGGCAAATGGTTTTAAAAAAGTTTTAGAAAAAACTAGAAATTTAGGGGGAAGTGATTTTATAATTGTAGGTAATGGTCGCGTTTATGATGGTTATCAGGGCTTGTTAAATGGTGTAATGCTTGAAAGCTTTCCTTCAACTTGGGAAAATGGCGGTACCTGGGCTGGTTCTATGAAAACATATTTGCGCATACCAGGGCTTAATAAAAATCCCCAGATAACAGTAATAAATAGTTTTAATAAAAATCAATTTGATTATAAAAAATTTCGTTACGGCTTAGCAAGTACGCTACTGGGAAATGGATTTTATAGTTTTGATTATGATGTTACAAATCATAGTCAGGCTTGGTGGTATGATGAATATAATGTTTCGCTTGGCTTTGCTCAATCCGATGCATATAATCTTTTAGCTGCAAAGGGAAATAACTTGCAACCTGGTCTTTGGCGCCGCGATTTTAAATATGGCTCAGTCATGTTAAATTCGACTAGCAAAGATCAATTATACGTTTTTTCAAGAGAAGATATGGCAAAAATTAAAGGTGAGCAGGACCCAATAATAAATACAGGTTTAAAAATTAGTTACATTAAATTAGCCCCTCAAGACGGGGTTATTCTCTTGCGTCAGAACAATATTATTTCTAACAGCTCGTTTACCAATGGTTATTTTTATCGCCTTTACGATTTTAATGGTAATCAAGTTAGGGGCGGATTTTTTCCGTATTTAAATAATTTTGCTGGTGAATCTGAAAT
This sequence comes from uncultured Gammaproteobacteria bacterium, assembly GCA_964500975.1. GTDB lineage: Bacteria > Patescibacteriota > Patescibacteriia > Patescibacteriales > UBA12465 > UBA12465. Next base: position 68,227 of record CAZCQW010000005.1, read on the forward strand.
AATAGTTATTGACCAAGACGTCAAGTCTAATGATGTTAATTTATCGGCCGGATTTGGTTTAGTTAATTTACAGAAAAATGGTGCTAAAATCTCTTCATTTTTTCCTTACACTAAAAACTATAAAGGAAAAATTAATTTAGCAGCCACAATTAATCAAGGTAATTTTACTCAGATTGTAACCGGGCCATATAGCGGAGGACCACAGGTTAGCCTTTTTTCTGCTAGCGGAAAAATGTTGGGCACTTTTTTTGCTTATGATAAAACATCTCGTGGTGGTGTTAGTGTTGCATTGGGAGTTGTAGATGGTGTTGTTCTAAATGTAATAGTTACTGGACCTGGTGCTGGTTTAGAGCCTCTGATTTAATTATTTTCCTTAAAAGCATGATAATCCAAAATCAATGAAAACAAATTTTCTAAA
>CAZCQW010000005.1:68654-81950 GCA_964500975.1 uncultured Gammaproteobacteria bacterium
AATCGGAGATGTAGATGGTGATGGCCAAAATGAAATAGTTACAGGACCAGGTGCTGGTTTAGAGCCACTGATTAAAATATTTTCCTTAAAAGGCGTTATGGAAAAAAGCTTTTTAGCTTATGATAAAAATTTTAAAGGTGGTGTTAGCGTTGCAATTGGAGATGTTAATGGTGATAGTAAAGAGGAAATTGTTACAGCTCCTGGACTTGGCGGTGGTCCTCAAATAAGAATATTTAATTATCAGGGCAAAGCTTTAAATAGTTTTTTTGCGTATGATAAAAATTATCGCGGCGGAATTAGGGTAACCGTTAGTGATATTAACACTGACGGTCAAGTAGAGATTTTAGCAGGTATTAAGAATTTTTATTAATTATATGTTAAGAAAAATTAATCATTTTTGGCAAAAAAGACGAGAAAGATTTTATTTAAAAAATCGATGGCATTTGGTTTTAGATTATTCCTTAGGAATAATTATACTATTATTAATAGGTGTTTTAATAAGTTTATTTGCTTATCAGCCAAAGATAGAGAAGACTGAAAGTGGGGTGCAAATTCAGGGTCATACAATTGATATAAATAATCCTCCCTTAAGTTTTGTTTTTGCGTCAGGCGCTAAATCAGTTAGCATAAACAAACCGTTAGAATTGAAAATTATTTTTAAAAATAGTGGCCAGCTAGATATTCAAAATGTTAAAACAACCTTACTGATTATTGATAAAAATTTTTCTATTGATAAGATTGAGAAGACAAATAATTCTTTGGATTTAGAAATTGTAAATAACCAAATAACTCTTCGTTCTCTGGGTGCCAATGAGAACAGGGAGCTTGGTGTACTGGTTCACTTTAAAGATAAAACCAAGGTTAGCAGAGTTATTAAATGGCAAGTTCAAAACGAATACTCAGTTCAAGGACAAATAATAAAAGAACTTTTTGATTTATCCGATGTTAATTTGGCGGCCGAACTTGAAGCCTCTGCAAAAGCTTATTATAACAGCCCTCAAGGTGATCAACTGGGAAGTGGTCCTATGCCACCGGCAATCTCATTGCCAACAAACTATTGGGTATTTTTTGATGTTATTAGTGCTGGAGATTTTAAAAATTTAGTATTTAGTGCTAAATTAAGTAAGGGTGTTGAACTTACTGATAGGCGCTCTCTTTTGTCCGGAGATTTTAAATATAATTCCGCTTCGAGAAAAGTTATTTGGACCACCCCTGAATTAAAAAATCAAAGTGATAGTTATAGAATAGGCTTTGAAATTCAATTTGTTCCAACGGAGAGTCAGCTTGATGAAACTCCAATTTTAATTTCAGATATTAAATATTATGCATATGACAGCTTGATCGGTGGAGAAAATTCAGGGGTATTGCCAGATATCAGCACTAATTTAGATTTTGATCATGTTAATAAGGGGCTCGGCAAAGTAATGTTGCCAGAATAATTATATGATAAATTTTTTTCGTCAAATAATGAAGCCAAAATACGAAACTTTGAATAAAATTCAAATTGATGCAAAAAAAATAATTGCAAATTTTGATTATCTAAAAGATCGTCAACCAAACTCTGAAATTTTCCCAGTTTTAAAATCTAATGCTTATGGACATGGTTTGAAGGAGATGTGTTTGATAGCAAATAAAACTTCAGCGCCCCTTGTGATTGTCGATTCTTTTCCTGAAGCACAAATTGCTTGTAAATATTTTAAAAGAAAAGTTCTTGTCTTAGGGGAGATGCCGCTAGAGGCTTATGATTACTGTGATTTCAACAGAACAGAGTTTATTGTTTATAATGATAGAACTTTAAAGTACTTGGCTAAGTGGGGGAAAAAAATTAAAGTTCATTTGTTTGTTAATTCGGGAATGAATAGAGAGGGCATCAAAGATATGAAAGAATTTATTACTATTAACAAGAAATTTTTAAATAGAGTTGATATTGTTGGCCTTTGTTCTCACCTTGCTTCGGCGGAAGATAAATCTGTTCTTAATCAAGCTCAAGAGGAAAGTTTCTTTAAGTCGCTTGATGAACTTAGGAGCGCCTCATTTTATCCTCGCTGGGTTCATCTAGGCAACTCAGCCGGACTCCTAACTCTCGATAATAAGCTTCTAACCGCCTATAGGCCAGGATTAGCTCTTTATGGATATAATCCTTTATCTGACTCAGAGGAGTCTAGATTTGAAGTTAATTTAGCTTTACAACCCGCCCTTAAGGTTATTTCTAGAGTTGTTTCTGTTCAGCGTATAATGGCTAATGAGCCAGTATCTTACAATGAAACTTATAGAGCTATAACGGATACAAATATTGCCGTTATACCTTTTGGATATTTTGAGGGTCTTGATAGGAGATTGTCTAATAATGCTAAGTTCTTTATTAATAATCTAGAATCATCTTTTTGGGCGCCGGTAGCTGGCAAGGTTTGTATGAATTTAACTTGCCTGGATGCGGGTGATAGAAATGTTCAGAAAGGAGATGAGGTAATTGTAATTTCAGACGAAAAGGGAAGTGAAAATTCTATTTTAAGCTTAGCTAATTTAATGAATACCATTCCTTATGAAGTGTTAGTTAAATTACAAGGTGGTATTAGAAGAGAAATAATTTGGTAATAATATTATTTATAAATTATGTCAAGAGAGGGAAGGCGTTTTAAAAAAATAAAAAAAGATTATCAGTCAAAGAATCTGTGTAATCCATTTTTTCATAAAACCAAGAAAAAACCTAAGAAAAATGTCGTTGTTTTTTTATTTGTTGCTATTTTTTTTATTTTTATTTTTATTATTTGGTTTTTCTTTGCTTCGTCTATATGGCAAATAAAAAATATTCAGATAGAGGGCTTAACGCGTTGTTCAGATATTGATATAAAAAACAAGATAATTAATCAAAGCAGTGGTTCGCGATACGGCTTATTTAAACAGACAAATATTTGGTTGTTTGATGAGCTTGAGGCGGAAAAAAATATTCTTACCGCCTATAACTTTTCTAGTTTTAAAATTATTAAAAAGCCTGCTAATACCTTACTTATCAAGATTGGAGAGAGACCATATTCTTTTATTTTTCAAGAGGGAACTGGCCTGTTTTACGCCTCGTCTGATGCTTATATTATCCGTGAATCAGCTGTATTAGATGAGGATAAGGCTAAATACCTTATTCTAGAGAATAAAAATCCTAATAGCCTGATCAGTGAACAAAATAAAATAAATATTTCTGAAACATATTTAAATTTTATTTTAGATTTATCTAACAGATTAAGTAAATATCAAGAATTGCCAGTAGAAAAATTTGTCATTGATTCTGAGTTTAATACTATTAAAGTTAAGTTCCGAGATGGGCCATTAGCATATTTTAATACAAAAACCGACGCCCAGGAGGCTATTAACCGCCTTGTTCTTGTAAAAAAGGAGAAAATCAAGGATAATTTTAGTAAGACTAATTATATCGATTTAAGATACGGAGATAGGATATTTATTAATTAAATTTTAATCATATGGAGAACGCCTTTAAAACATTTTTCGCTTTAGCGGTTTTTGTTTTTTGTTTGGTGGTAGTTGGAGTATTTTTAATTATTGTGAAAATTATCTTGTTATTTCAACCAACAGTTAACTTAATGGGTGTAGTTATTAGCTAATTGCGCTAAAATGCCTGTTTAAGGGCCTTAAATGGCTCTTTTTGTTAGATATATAGGGTTATTGCCTTATATTTAAAATGTGATATAATGGAGTGTAAGAGATATTATACTCAGTTTCATATATCAAAATTACTACTTAAATAAACACTTAATCTAGCTTTATGAGCAACTCCCTGCCATTACTTGAAGATTATTTATTAAACTTAAAAGTTAATAATTATTCTTTAGAAACAATTTATAATTATGAGCGTGACTTAAAAGTTTTTGAGGAATATTTGAATGATACTAAATTAGATTTTTCAAAACTTGTTAAACGAGACATTTTGAATTACAAGGCCCTGCTTGTTTCCGTTGACCGTAAGACGGCTAATAATGAAGCAAGTCAAAAAAACCTTAACGCCTACTCTGTTAATAGAATGCTGTCTGTTTTAAGGAGTTACCTGAAGTATTTAATTGAAATGGACTACAATTCCCCTTTACCGCCGGATGTCGTAAAGATGATTAAAACTATAAAGAAAAAGTCACAAGTAGCCGAATTAGATGAGTTTATAAAACTAATTGAATTCCCTTCTAAAATTGAAACTGACCATAGAGTAGCCTTAAGAAATAGAGCCATGTTGGAAGTCTTGTTCTCTACTGGAATGAGAATTTCCGAACTAGTTAATTTAAAAATTACTCAAGTTGACAAAAGCGGGAGAATATTTGTTTTAGGAAAGGGTAAAAAGGAGAGGTTTGTATATCTGACGCCGAGAGCTTTTAAAATTTTAAACTTATACTTTGATATTAGGTTAGATGACTCGCCTTTTGCCTTTATTCCCTATCGTGGTTTAAATTCGCAGCAGTTAAAGGGAAAAAAGATATCAACTAATTATTTGCAGGCAAAAATAAAAAAATATAGAGAAATATTGGGTATTAATGTGCCAGTTTCAGCCCATTCACTGCGCCATGGGTTCGCTACCTATTTAGCAGAAGCGGGTGCTAATCCAGCCGCCATACAAGTTCTATTAGGCCATGAATCACTAGATACAACTACAAGATACGTCCATGCTTCCGATCTGTATGCCCAAAAAACACAAGCGCAGTTTCACCCCTTAAAAGATTAACTAGCGATTTAAGAAATTCATATAAATTTAACAGCGAGAGCTTGATAAGTATTAACATTATTAATAATCATAGTGAGGTTAATTGGCCTGGGGATTGTTTAAGCTTCTTACGCTAAGCTCGTAATTTGTAGTAAAATTAGCCAATTTTAAGAGGGGAGCCTCCCTGCCTGCCGGCAGGCAGGCCTGTCTCTTTTTTAGTATTGACAGATGTATGTAAAAATGATAAAGTATTATATTGAACTTTAAAAATTATTAGTATAAACCCTTAAATAAATTAGAAAATGGGAACAATGTATGTATTTAATGTTACTCTTGGACAAACTATTTTTTTATGTTTTGCGTGTATTTGTGTTATAGTATTAGAAATATTAAACCAGATTGAGAGTAAACAGCTTAAGCGCCTAGTTAGGTTGATTGATATTATGTCTTACGTGACTGAAGACATTGAAAGATATGCCATTGAAATCGTTGAAATAGTTAACAAACTAACTATAAAAACAATAAATTCGGCTGAAGGAAAAATTGCGAATCGGTACACCAAGCTGATTAGAAAATTTGATGTTTTTAGTCTCGGAAATTTTCTTCATGATCACAGTTATGTGATACAAAGTAAAAAAAAGAGAATTCATTTAGTAAACATTATTAAGCATGAGGTCCAAAAATTTTATCCTGAAAAGTTAGGTAGAATGCTATCAGAACTTATTATTTTTAAATCAAAAGATTATGAAAATTCGTTTAAAACATCTCAGGGTAACGAAGCAATAAAAAATTTGATTTTAAAATTTGCGAATGATATGATAGAAAAAGAGTATTTTCTATTTATAAATGAATTCGATGTTTGTATTCATAATGAATTGGAGGCTTTGAAGCCAGATGTTGCCAATGACAATGATAGAGAGGTTGCTAAAGAAAAGAGCGCAACCCTGCTCCGCGCGGAATACATAAAAATCAAAACTCATCTTGGGGCTAGAATTGTGTAAAAGCATAATAAAGGAAGCTCATCCGCTTCCTTTATTAATATTAAAAAAAGACTGAATCAAATCAGTCTTTTTAAATAATATTTCAAAGTCCGCCTCTGGCAGATTTTTTCAAATTATATTATGGTAAATATTTAAGTGGGTTAACTGGTAAACCATCTTTTCTAACTTCAAAGTGAAGATGGGGACCACTTGAGAATGGCCCGGTGCCAATTCCGCCTGGCATACCGCCTGTTTTACCAATTGCCTGTCCGCGTGTAACGTATTGATCTTGAGTAACGTAGGCACCGGAAATATGGCCGTAAACAGTGGCTAAACCGTTACCATGAATAATCATGATATAAGAATATTTAGTTGAGCCATCAAATTTTACTTTAGCTACATAACCATCGGCCGCCGCTAGGAGCGGACTTCCCTGTTTGGCTCTAATATCAACGCCTGAGTGTTCGCCGATTAATTTTTTGTATGGATAGTCGGCGTCATGAAACAAAGTTGTTATAGTATTTTTTGCAACCGGCCAAGCAATTGTACTATTACTATTATTTAATTTCTGTTGCTCTTTCTGAGACATCTTCTTGCGAATTAAATTTTCCGCACTGGAAATATCAGCCATAGCTTGATCTTGCTCTCGTTTTGCTTGAAGCAGTAAATTCTGGTATTGTTTTTCAGAAGATTTAGTTTCTTCTAAAATATAGTTTTTATTTTCCTGTTCGTAGGCTAAATTACCTTTTTTTTCTTCTAATTGATTTTTAAGCGCAATTAACTCTTCATTTTTAGTATCAAGATTTTTCCTATTATTGTCTAAACGCTCTTTATCGTCTCGCAAATCAGAAACACTTTTCCCAATTTCTTTATTAGCATCTTCCAGGTATTTAGCTTGATTTAAGAATTCAGATAGTGAATTGTTTAAGAGCAGCATTTCTAAAGTTGAAACCTGATCCTGTTTGTAGACCAATCTTAATAAGCTGGCAATGTGTTGTTTTTGAGTTTCAATTTGTTTGTCTAAATTTTGACTATCAACTTCTATTTTTTTAATTTCCAAATTTATTTTATCAATTTCCAAATTTGCGCCCTCGATATCTAATTGAGCTTTTGCCAAATGATTATCTAGAATAGCTAGCTGATTACTAAGATTAAGCTTGTCTCTTTGCTTGGCTTGAATTTGAATCTGGTATTCTTGCTGCTTAGCTTTTAAATTATCAATCTGTTTTTTTTGATCTAATATTTTTTTATTTAAATCCTCAATTTCTGAGTCAACTGAGCCCGTTTGACTAAAAACAAAAGGAACTGAGCTTAGTAGCCCGACCATTATTAAGATTAAAATAGCTAGTTTAATATTTCTAATTTTCATGTGTATTTATTATACCATTTTTTTATGTTATTGTAAATATTTTGTTAGACGATTCATGCTTTCTTTTTTCCCTAAGGCGCCAGCTATCTCGAAAGGGCTGGGACTATTTTTTAAACCACTTAAAGAAACTCTAAGGGGCCAAAGATAGTCGCCATTTTTAGCACCCTTCTCTTTTATCCAGCTTATTATATTGTTTTCTAAATAACTCTTATTCCAATTAACCTCTTCAACTTTATTTAATTCAGAAATTATATCTTTCAGATTTTCTTTGGCCTCGGTGACACTTAAAGATTTCCAAGAAAGTAATTCTTGATCATAATCTTCTAAATTAAATAAGAAAGAAGTCATCTCGATTATATCCTCAAGTTTTTTCATTCTTTCTTGGGCTAGGGCAACATATGACTCTAGGCGTTTTTTATCTTTAATTTCGCGACCAGATTTTTCGAAATACGGTAAACAGAGTTCAGTTAATTCACTAACAGATTTTTGACGTATATAGTAACCATTATAGTAATCTAATTTTTCAATATCAAAAATAGCGGGGCTAGCTCCAATTCCCTCAAGAGAAAATTCATGTTCCAACTCTTTTAAAGAATATATTTCTTTATCATTTTTTCCGTGCCAACCAAGAAGTGAGCAGAAATTAATAATTGCTTCTGGCAAATAGCCCTTTTCGCGATATTGTTCAACGAAAACATCGCCCTGACGTTTGCTTAATTTCCCTCCAGTTTTATTAAGTATTAATGGTAAGTGAATATATTTAGGTTCTTTCCAGTTAAAGGCTTTGTAAAGCAAGATATTCTTAGGAAATGAGGGTATCCATTCATCGCCACGTGTAATGTGAGTTATCTTCATTAAATGATCGTCAACGATATTGGCAAAATGATAAGTTGGCACGCCGTCAGATTTAACTAAAACATGATCATCTAAATCACTTAGTTTAAATTTAATATCTCCTCTGATTTCGTCGTGAACGATAATTTCACCATCAAGAGGAAGTTTTTGACGAATTACAAATTTTTCTCCAGCTGATAGTTTTTCTTCAATTTCTTTTTCAGTTAGATGACGACACAATCTATCATAGCGAGGAGCTTCTTTGCGCGCTTCCTGAGCGAGACGCATATCTGTTAAGCGCTCTTCGCTACAAAAACAACGATAAGCATTTTTCTCTGCTAGTAGCTCATCAATATACTTTTTATAAATTGATAAACGTTCGCTTTGAATATAAGGACCATAGTTTCCGGTAGTATGAGGCCCCTCACTAAATTTAACGCCAATCCAACCAAGAATATCAATTAGTTTTTCCAGCGATCCTTCAATTTCTCTCTTTTGATCAGTATCTTCAAGTCTAAGAATAAATTTCCCCTTTAAGGATTTAGAAAGAAGATAGCCAAATAAAGCTGTGCGTAGATTTCCTAAGTGAAGAAAGCCTGTTGGTGAAGGAGCAAAACGCAGGCGAATTTTATTTCCGAATAAAAACATATTATTAATTTAGATTTAATGAATGAAATTTTTTAATAAATTTTTCTGAAGACTCACGTCTGACAGGATGAATGCTGCTCGCAAGATCGTTTATATTAACCCATTTAAAATTTTGATGATCCCAGAAATTTATTTTTATATCAAAATCTTGACCATTAAATTCAGCGATTAGTAAACCTTGGCTTTGACCTTTATGATCAAATTTATATAACTTTGAATCGTTAGTGGTATAAGTGCCTCTAACTTTGAATTTATAACGATGAACCTTCTTAAAAGTTGCTTTAACAGTAAATTTATCAGTCCCCAACTCTTCTCGGAGTTCTCTGGCGCCCGCAACCTCTAAGCTCTCGCCATCAGTTCCGCCTTGAGGTAGTTGCCAGTGTCCGGATTGGTCTTGGCGTTCAACTAATAGAACCTTAAATTCACTTCCCTCTTTTTTGTATAAAAAACATGCGACATTTTGTCTGTAAAAAAGTGGATTAATAAAACGAGTTTTAACTACTTCAAACACAAAGACAAAAGTTGCTCTATAAATCCTTTTAAGTCTCTTCAAAGAATCCTTATATTTAAAAACATTAAGTAATCGCCACAGCCATTCTAAACCAATAATTCTAAACAATTTTGGTGCTCTTTTTACCTTTTCAGTTATAAAATCAAACGAACCGCCGATTCCTATTGCAAGTTTTACGCTAGGAAGTTTTTTTAGATTATGATAAATAGACTTTTCTTGATAAGGAAAACCGAGGTCATTAAAAATAATTATTGGTTTAAATTCATTAATTTTATTTATTTTTTCTTCTGATAAAAAAATGTCACGATTAATATTTATAACTGAAAAAATTATTCCAGGAAATTTTTTATTAAGCGCTTCAGCAATTTCATCAATACTCGATAAGCCATTTTCCCAGTTTAAAATCATTACTTTTATTTTTTCTTGGGCGGCTAATTTTAATAGCTCGACTGTCATGTCTGAACCTGGGATGCGTGGAACTTTCGTTCCAAATAACCAGGCTGCAATTTGTGGTCCTGATCCGTCAGCTAAGGATAAATCGGCATTGTTTAAAACAAAGAAAAATTCTTCATCTCGGTGAGAATTTAGGATTATTTCGGCATTTGGTGTGACTATATAATGTTGTTTATCATCACGCAAAAAATCAGCGATCTTTTCTAAGACCTCTGACTTGTTCAATTCGCTTAAATTTATTCCTAAAACGTTAGCCATATGTTATAATAAATATAACTTAATTTTATTATAAATTAAGCCTTTCGTCAAAGTAAATATATATTTATTTATGTCAAATTATAAAAAAATTAGTGACCAAATAGAAGAGTTGGTGGTTGACAACCCTAGAACAACTCCTCAGTTAAGGTGGATAAAAATCTCAAATGCTGGCAAAAATGAGATTAGTTATTTAAGAAAGAATTTTAATTTTGACTTAGTCCATCTTAAAGCCTCGTCTGCTTCAGTATTCTTTCAAAGACCGCAAATTTTCAAAGGCAATGATTATTTGTTTTTAGTTCTTCACTTTCCCTCTTTTGTTGATGGTAAAATTGTTGCTAGTGAAATAGATTTTTTTGTTGGCCACGGGTTTTTAATCACTATAAATAATAGTAACATAAAGGGTTTAAATAGTTTTTTTAATCTTGGTAAAAAGAGTCCCGACTCTCTTTTGAGTTACTCGCTAGAATCTTCAGCTGTTTTGCTCTATGAAATCCTGGACCAGTTAATTAATAGTTGTTACGAACTTTTAGATTTAAATAGTATAGGACTGGATGAGGTTGAAGATTTAATTTTTTCAAATGAGCAAAAAAAAGCAGTTACCATGATTTTAACTATAAGACGCAATATTATTAATATCAGAAAAATCATGCAGAATCATAAAAACATTTTCCAGCAGCTAATGACTATGGAAAGCGCTTCCGTCGATTCGGTGGTTATAAAAAAATATTATACTAGTTTAGTGGATCACTCTAAGAGAATTTGGGAGATACTTGATAATCAAAAAGAAATGATAGAAGTTTTAAATAATACTAATGAGTCGCTATTAAATGACTACATGGCCGATATTATGAAAACTTTAACTATTTTTTCAGTTATTGTTTTTCCATTAACATTACTTGCAGCTATCTTTGGTATGAACGCTAAGTACATGCCTTTTGTTGATCATCCTCTCGGTTTCTGGATGATTCTGGCTATTATGTTCATTGGTTCACTTGGTATGCTCACTTTTTTCGCTCGTAAGCGTTGGTTATAAATTAGATTAAAATTAAAGCTGAGTTTAAATAAAAAAGCCGTCCTGGATAGAACAGCTTTTGTTTTTACAGTCGCTAAATGTTATATTTTTAACATTAGATAGCGTATGCTTTTAAAATATACGTCATATGAGAAACTGTATTCCATGTTCTTGGAATACATCGTCGGTGAGCCAATGTTTGGCCCGTAACGAAATCCTGAAACTTTCCCTAATAACTCTTTAATCGGAACTTCAATTTTTCCCCATTCCGGAAAAGAGCTTACGGCTGTTAAGGCGATTGGTGCAGAATAAGTACCGCCGCTTAATTCCCTGACAACAAATGCGTTACTGGTATAATTCTGGTCCAACTTGAAATAAAGGACTCCTTTGCCGGTGATAGTGTCACCAACTTGCTCGGCGCGGAAATAAGTATCTCCAACTGAACCTGGCAAAGATGAAGCTGACGCTAATTCTCCTTTAGGCGTAATTGTTCCAGTAGTTGCGTCAAAGTAAAACCAGGCGAGTCCCGGATTTTCCTTGCGTATATAACTAGAACCACTTAAATCTGACCAAATTGTTTGGTCGTAGATAAGGGCTAAATTATATAAACCGGAAACAGACAACTTAATATCAACACCGATAAATTTTCCTTGATCCTTAACTATTACAGGCTTATTATCCGTTCCTATTACATAAGACTTATTTGCGTATGGGATTATTTTCTTTTCCCAATTGCTAATTAAACCGTTGTAATAAAAATTCGTATCGGTGGCATATTTTAATCTTTCTTTTGAAAGAAGAATTAAAACCTGCCAAGTCCCGTTTCCGTTGTTAGTTGTAAAGCAACGAACTGGATCAGTTGTCGATAAATCTGTGACTGATTGAACCTTGAAATTCCTTGTTTCCGTTGTTTTGTCTTTAAATTTAACAAATACGGATAAAGAAACTTCGCCCAATGAAGTAAACTTATGAAGTATTTCTACTCCCGTGTACTTAATTGAGCCGATAGTCCAAGTGGCGCTGTCTATTGGGTTAGCAATCGCTTTAGCCTCAACTTTAAGTCCAGTACTAATGTCTTTCTGGACATAAACTATGCCCAAATCTGAGCTAAAACCTGAAACAGATTTCATGCGAATTCCGGAGTTTTCATCGGTAGTTGTTTGAGTAGGTGGGTTAAATTCCACATATTCACAGGAACTAAAAGCAACAATACAAAAAATAGAAATAATACTAAGAAATATTTTTGTTTTCATTATTAAGGCTCCTCCATGCCCCCTTTTTTAATTGTTAAAGAAATTTTTTATATAAATTTTTTATATACAAATTTATTGCTTATAAATATTTAGGATGTTATCAGAAATTACTTCCCAATTAAAAACAGTTTCAGCTCTTTCTTTCCCTTTATCTCCAAGCGCTTTCATTTCCTCAGAATTAGCCAAAGCGTAATTTAATTTATCCTCTAAATCTTTGACGCTTTTAGATGTAAAATATAGAGCTGTTTCACGGGACGCTTGGCGATTAGCAGTTATTTCGCTGTTAACACAAGGTATTCCATGAGCCATAGCTTCAAGCAAAGAGATTGATAGGCCTTCCATTTCCGAAGATTGAATAAATAATTTAGCATTTGAGTATATTTGATCAAGTGCATCACCAGTTTGGTTACCAGCAAAAATAATATTTTTATTATTTTCAGCTAGTTTTTCAAGTTCATTTCCGTATTCCCCATCACCAACGATAACCAATTTAGTATCTTTGTCTTGGATATTGTTAAAGGCTTCAATTAAATATTGTATTCCTTTTAAACGAATTAAGCGAGAAACGCTAATAATGTATTTACCAGGTTCAAGGCCAAATGGAATTAAATGTTTAGTGTCAAAATTACTCTTGATGTAGGCTCCGTTTGGAATAATCACGCTTTCTCTCTGATATCTTTGTAGTAAATAGTCGTGCATAATATCAGTTAAAACAATAACCTCGTGAGAATATTTGCACATGCTGCTCTCCCCGGTTTTTAACATAAATTTTGCAAATCCTCCCCATTTATCATTACCATAATCAAAGCTATGTAAAGTTGTAACTACTTTTATTTTTGGAGCAAATACGCGTGGAATCCAGGCAAGTAAAGCTGGGCCAATACCGTGATAGTGAATAACATCAACTTTTTTTCTAATCGCACTTACGGTTGAAAGAAATCCATGAGTAATAGCCGCTAAGTTCTTATTATCAATAAATGGCAAGTGGACTAATTCAACCCCTTTCCACTGGCTAATTTTCTCAGGAAGATAGCCATTTCTATTATAGACAATTACTTTTTCGCCCTTTTTAGCCAAAAACATCGCCAAATTTTCAACGTGGCGATCTACTCCCCCATTTTTAGTTGGAATTCCCTTTTGTCCAATAAAAGCTATTTTCATAATATTTAATATTCGTCAAATTATTTATATATTATTATATAACATATTATTAATTTTGTCAAGTGTTTCGAGAGTACATTCAAGTTAGAAGTGCAACACCTGTCATTTCATAGAATACCTC
>CAZCQW010000006.1:0-5989 GCA_964500975.1 uncultured Gammaproteobacteria bacterium
TCCTCTTCAACTTCCACCTCATCTCCGTAATAATCATCAGATTTTTTCTCTATATCCAAGCAATCATCGGCATCAAATATATCATTATAAATATCACACTGCTCACATTTTTCCATACAACCAAAACAACGCTTTTGATATTGTGCAGGTATCGTACTTCTTTTTATAAGCTCAGTCTTATCTAGAGCGGTTATATATGACTTTGTTTTGTCTATAGTTTCTTTGGCAAAAAAACCAAAACTTATTAACTTATTTATTCTTTTTTGAATTGGAGATGTGCTATGAATCTTTATCAATGGTAGCTCGTTACATATATGAGAATATGAAACCCAGGTATACCTAAGTCCTTTTATTTTTAAACGCTTTAGTTTTACACTTGAACCCTTACACATCTTTGCAACGCAATTCAAAATCGCACCGTCAATTAAATCTATTTCATTACGACCAATTAAAGTCAAAACTCTTTGATTTACATTTATATAATAAAACATATAATTTCATTTAATTTAATTTTTTAATTCTTGTTATAAAGTGTCTGCCTTATAATATTTTGGGCACCAACGAACCTTTTCAGACTTCCATTGATTTCGTCATTGATATAAGAACGGATTGCATCATCAGCATCACAGTCCTCGTCTTCAAACACCCAGAAAGCCTTCCTGTCGACCCACTGAACGTTTAATAGCTTATATCCTCTAAATATTAAGATCGCCGCATAATTAAGGTCAGAGACCTCTTTTTCTCTAATTTGATTTGATTTCATATTTTTTCTGATTAACCAACTAATGGCAATCAAAACCCAGCCAACTATCTAGATAGTCGTCTAATAATTTCGATACACACCTTTAGTGGTTAATCGTTTTAATTTATTAAGTTTTAGAATTCTAAAAAACCATAATCGTGATTATGGTTTATATCTTAACAATATTTAATTTATGGCGAAATTACAGATTAGCAGTGCTTAAGTGTTTAATAATATTTTTTCTTATTAGGGGGTGGGTTTTGCCATTAATTGTAATTATTTTATATATGTTATTGGCTAATAATAGCTAAATTGAATTTTTGGCACTTTTTGCGGTTTCGCATTTAATATTTTTACTTTTTTGATGTCCAAATATCCTTTCTTTTACATCCATTATATAAGCACCGACCTCATTATATGTCATTCCCACATCATCAATAACTCCTTTTAGCGGATTAGGAGCATATGCTTTTTCAATATACCGACACGTTACCCTGTCTTTAGATTTAGTAGCCACCTTAATATATTCCTCTTTTATCACTTTGGCTATTTCAGGATAACTTTTGCCTTCATTGTGCAATTCCCATATCCTTTTTTTAAGATTATAGCTATCCATTGGCCTGCATCTAATTTCGCTGTTTTTTGGAGATACCTTAGCCTTCCATTGCTTGATTCTACGTTTAATATCTGAAATATCAGCATCAGTCGAATCTGGATAAATGGTTATTTCTAAAATCTTACTATTTACATAGCCTAGATGATAATTATATGAAATTCTGACATATGCCGAAGGAACCTCTACTATTTCATTCATATATATAAATGTTTTAAGCGGAGTAGCATAACGAAATGAGAGATTATATTTTTTAAGTAATTCTCCGATATCCTTATTATAATCTAAATACCTATCTTTATCATCATTATCCAATTTCATCTTTTTATCTTTTGGTGATTTATAGGATATATAATTATTAAAAAGAGAATTCTCATATCCAGAAACGTCAATCTGTCGACCACTTATAATTGGTCTACTTCCATAATATTTTTTGCAAGCGGCAACATTAATACTCCATTTCTTTCTAAATTTATCTACATCCTCATTAAAACCTTTATCAATTGTGATAAGTTCAAATCCTTGATTATAATATTCTTTTTTACTTTTAATGCCTTTGTCTGATTTAGTATTCATATAAATATTCCCAAATAATAGATCGCCTACTTTTTTACTATCTTATATTCTTTTTGTAGATACAATAAATCCTTCTCTAAAGTAGCGAAAATCTTAATATTCGTTTTATCTTTTGGTTTCAGTGATTGATTAACTAAACTTAAAACAGCGGCTAGTGTGCCGAAGTAATCATCTGACTTAATATGAAATTTTAATGATTTTTGAGACATATGTTAGATATATTAAAAAAAAAACTCAAAAACACTAGTAAAATGAAAGTGTATGAAGAATTGAGATTATGTATACGGCCTAAATATGTTTATTTTTCTATTTGCTTATCAGCCTCAGACAAAAGCCACTCAGTCATTTCTGAACGATTTTTTATCTCATTTAATTTATTTAACAAAGTTAAGCAAGGATAAAAAAGCATCGCCAAAACTTTATCCCTAGAATTTAGCTCAAGATGTTCTTTGACTCTGTAATATATTTCTGGTGCTGAAAAAATACCAATAACTCTTTTATCTGGAAATAATTTATTATGCTTAGCAATGTGGTCTGGAACTGAAGAACCTTCGGCACTCCATTGCATCGTAATCGCTCTTATCGTTGTAAGTTCTAAAACTACAGAGATATTATCTATTTCAAAATAGATATCTGGTGTTCCCATTTTTCCACCCGGAGCTGATATAGGAATTCCATATTCAACTATTTTACCGTTCCAAAAAACTTCATCAATAACACCGATGTTTTTCAAGTTGAGTAAAAAAGAATAAAACAAATATTCTAAGACCCCTCCCTTAAATATAGATTGTATGAATGACTTTCCTATTAAAGTTTCTAATACTTTTAATTTGGCGTAATATTTACTATCAAAACCTTCAAAGGCTGGAGAGGTAAACATCTCAGTGACCCTACTAATAATTTCTTCATTGCTCAAAGAATCAATATAAACATCGTCTGCTCCAACTGTAATATCAATCTCTTCTTCTTTGTTTTCAACGACTTTCTTAAATTTATTAATCTCGGAACCAGAAACTAAGTCAGTTATAACAAACAAATATTCTTCTTCACCAAAAAAAGGGACAATAGCATTTTTATTAGAAGTTATTGTATCGCCAAATATTAGTAAATCATCCTTATATATTGTTAATAAGAGCTCTTTTTTTGAATTAGTCTTTATAACAACATCGTGTGGTGGCAACAATCTATCTGGTTCTGAAATATATTCATACCAAAGATTTGAATTATCCTTAAAGTCGTAGATGATCGCCTCTTTATATTCAGCTAAAATACCATCTACACTTTCAGAGTCTACTAATTCTAATGAGGTAAGTGTTTTGTTGGAATTAGAAGCTTTTCTACTAACTTTTCTACACAATCCGGTAGAACAACAAAGCTCCATATAATAACTTGCCGAAGCAGCTTTTGCCAAAGTAATCTGTCCTTCTTCCGTTTCTGAGTAAGCTTTTATTTCAGCATCTCTTCTATCTTTATTAAGAGTTCTAAATGATTTGATTCTTTCAATTGTGGACGCGAGACTGTCCTCGGTTCTAGCGTGAAACAATATATAAGCTATTTCTTCCTTATCTATATACTGTAATTCTAATAATATCTTAATAGTGAATTTAAAAGGAAATAAAAAAATATTTCTACAATCATTAAGCAGAAAAGGGTTGGTGATAATTAATTTCATCATCTGGTGTCTAACAACATTTGATTTATTAATAAAATCGCCACTACTTACATATGTACTTAAATTATTATGATAAGTTCTTCCTGAATTTTGAAATTTTAATATGTTTTCTAGAGGAAATTCTTCTAATAGCTTTAACCCTGCTTTAGTTACATTAATTTTTGTTGGACTGACACTTTCATCTTTATAAATAAAACCTAAATATTGAGGTATGTTAGCAAGTAATGTTCTAACGGATTGATGACTAATAGCTTTGCCATTTTTTGTTAATGCGGCTTTTCCCATTTCAGTACCTATCCTTTCTTGTTTTTGTGCAGTCCAGGCCTTACCATTAAAATCATCCTGATTTAATAGATAAACCATATAAACAGTTTGGTGAATACAACCTCTTTTGGGTATATGCCAAATTTCTTTTGTTCTTGTTACTTTTGCCATATTATTTGGTGAGAGAAATTATCCAATCGTTTTTAATAAAGCCACCCCTACCTTTACGTGGTATTCTTAAATATCTATTTTTTATGACATATGAAAAACTTACATCGAGTTTGTAGCCAAGCTTTTCTCCAATCTTTATTAATATAGAATGGGTATCAATTTTTACTTTCTTAATTTCGCTATCACCAACAACAATAACATAATGTCCACCTTTTTTTAGGTGTTTATATGTATTTTCCATATTTTCTGACATTGCTTCAAAAAACCTTGTAACGACTAGGGCTTTCTTTTTATCGTGTTCTTCAATCTCTTTAATTTTATTAATTAAAATTCTGGGGAATGTTTTTAAAAAAGTAATATTTTCTTTAATAGAAAAGGATTCCGTGCCAACTTGATTTTTCTTAATTTCTTTTAGAGAATTTTCATCTTCTAAATCAAGCCATAAATTTTCAAGCCTTAAGGTTCTAACGTAGTCGAAAGCATTTATATAAGGTGGAGAAGTTACCGCTAAATCAAATTTTTCATCATACTGAAAATTTCTAGCATCTTCTCCAATTATCAGCGATTCATTTTTAAATTCTATTGATGATATTTTTGTTTTTTCTAAATATTTTATTACAACTTCTTTTAAAAGTTTTACTATATCTACATTTTTTGTTTTAGGAAATCTTGATGATATATAGGGCTTTGGAGACTGCTCATCAGCATTTGAAGTTTTTCGGACAATATTGGCAAAGCAAACGGATAAAAACTCATACACCTTTTTATCATTTTTATATTGATTCATTAAGAATCTTATTTTACCCAAAGTATCAACCCTGTCAGGACTGAACCATAAATTTATGTTATTGATGTTTGGTAAAAATTTTTCTTTTTGTTTTTTTACCCCGTCAAGTTCTTCTAAGAATGTTGATATCTTCTTTTCAAAATTTTTATTTATTTTTTGTGTTTTAACTCTTGTTAACATTCTACCAAAACTATCCAATTCAACTCCGTACGCTTCGTGCCCCAATAAAATAGCCTCCACAAGAGTCGTTCCTGAGCCGCAAAAAGGGTCGACAACTTTGCAAACTCCATTTTTACAGTATTTTGATATAGCCCATCTTGGCACGTGAGGTATAAACTTACAAGGATATTTAAAAAACCCGTGAGTATACGCGGTTATATTATTACTCTCTATGCTATAAATAGCATTGTTAGTTGGGTTTGTTGGAATTTCATCAACTGGCACAATCTCTTCCATATTATTTTTCTAGATATATGATACTTTCTCTTAAAAAGTTCTTATGGTCTTTAGTTTTATTATATTGTTGTGAACTAGGAATAATAAATCGAGCAACATCTATTTCCCTCACTTTAAAACCAATCTTTCTTGCGTATTCAGCTAAAAGTAAGTCCGATGGAATAACTATACCTGCATAAGCCGAGCTACTAACTATTATTGAACAAAAACCATTTTTCTTTAAAACTCTGAAGATCTCCTCTAATGAACCAAACATATCTTGAAAATAAGCTCTAATCATTTCTGGTATTCTACTGTCCCATAATTTTTGTTGAGACAATTCTGTTAATATATTTTCTAAGTAAGGTAATGTTCGTTGAACATCTACTCCCTCATAAGCTTTATAGCCATTAAGATGAGACCTAACAGCAACACCTCTTAATTTTTTTAAATCTTCATATTTTTTAACGAAATCACCAAACCAGAGCTCTATTTTATATATCTCTGTGTAATCAAAACAGTTAGCATAAGGTGGGGAAAAAATAACTCCTTTTATTGTTTTATCTTCAATATCTTTCATTTTTAAGGATGAGCCTAATATAATTTTAGGTTCCTTTTCGGCTTTCTCGGAAATATCTATTGCATAATCTAGGTCATCAAAAATTATATTTAATCTTTTTTCAAGCATTTTCTGAACACTATCAAGTGAGGCGACTGAGTCGGTTTTAT
>CAZCQW010000006.1:5999-29484 GCA_964500975.1 uncultured Gammaproteobacteria bacterium
ATTTATGGTTAAGGCATGGGTGCCCCCTGGTCATAGAAACTATTCATTGCTTATTGCATATTCCATTTCGCGTTTGTTAAAAAGCGCTCAGCAATTTGTTTTGAAGTGCATGTGTAGCTAACAAAATCATCAATTTGTTGTTTCTTAACTTCACTATGCATTTAATATATCTTTTATATCATTAAACAAAATTCATATAGCAGCAACAAATATTATCAGTAGGTGAGGATGCCGACTTCTCTTTTAAGGAGCTTTCTTTTCTTATCTTCAAGCCATTACCAGCCTTACGATAGTTCGATGCTTCCTCCAAAATACTTAGCCAGGCCATCTTCGCTAATTCTCTAGACTTTTTTGAAGTTTTATAACTATTAATTAGAGTTTTTGTTTTTAATAAGTAATTCAAAACCTCTTTTGAATATAGTTTTGATATTGTTGATAGTTTAGGTTCTGCCGATTTCTTATATTTAGAAAATGAATTCAATAGTTCCCATTTTATTTTTTCAAAATCATTTTTATCTTTCTTTGAATAATTTTGTGTTTTTACTTTACATAGAAAATGAGAAAATGGATTAACTTCATATCCGACTGAAAAGCAACCTCTCTTTTTGGCCTCTACAATAGTACTGCCAGAACCAACAAACGGGTCTAAAATTATATCTTTTTTAGATACATTATAATAATCAAGGATATCCTTCATTAACGAAATAGAATATCCTTCTTTGTATCGATACCAACGTTGAATTTTTTTATCTAAATCAGAGGAATAATTGACAAGCGACTTATATGTAGCATTCTTCAATACTGGAAAATTTACATTAAAAGAAGATTCAAGACCCTTCAATTTCTTGTTTGAAATTATTTTAATCATAGCCAAAAATTATGCAAACTGCTTACAGATTTATTATTTTCATATTATAGCTTATTTTTATTAGAAACAACAGAGGAAAAGTTGTAATTTATATAAATTGACTTTTCCTAAATATTATGTAATTTGCAGAATATTTAATTTTTTGTTTATCGCTAGCACCTTTTTATACTTACAATTACCTGAATATAAATTATTATTTAACATATATCTAACTGTGCCAGCATACCACTTACCACCTCGCGCAGTCTTAATATTTTCCGCATTTAAAATTCCTACTATTTCCCTTAAACTTTTTTTCTTCTTTCTCATTAAAAATATTAATTTTATAACTTCCGCTTGTTTCTTATCTATTTTAAGACCTTTATTTTTTACAACATAACCATAAGCCGCTGAACCACCAGCGTATCCTCCTTTTTCAGCTTTCTTTAATCGACCATTCATCATTCGCATTGTAATTAAACCTCTCTCATACTGAGCCACGGCTGAAAGCATTTGTCTAAAAAGAACACGGGTAATATCTTTGCTATCTAAGTCTGGCTCTTTTATAGATATAATCGTTTTCTTTTGTTTCTCTTGGAGATCGTAAATAATATTCTCCTGAATTCTTAAATCTCTAGCTAATCTGTCTAATTTATATATAAGCACCCCATCTATGTTTTGGTGTTGTTCTAAATAATTAAACATCTCAAGCATTCCTTTCCTCTCATACCACTCTAAGCTTCCGCTAACCCCATTATCGCAAAAAGTATTAACCAATTCGTAATTGTTATTTTCAGCAAATCTTTTAATGTCCTTAATCTGTAAATCAATTGTGCCTTCTTCCTTTTGATTTTCAGTAGATACACGACAATAGCCAATCAATTTTAATTTTTTATCTTTTTCCATACCCTTTATTTAAATTTATTTTGTTTATTAAATCATCTAACAAATCCCTTGATTGTTTAATCGTCATTTTGCACTCAACCTTTTTAGATTCTTCAATAACTTTCTTTTCAGACCAGTTAGGATGTTTACGATGTATTTCCTCGTGCACAATAGTATTCAACAGACCACCTCTAGTTGGGTTTATCTTTATTTCAGTATTTTCAAAATCGCATAGTCCATACCACTTCATTTTAGTATCAAGCCTATACTTATAGGCGATTTTTCTATTTGCCATATGCATTAAGTTTATATAGTTTATTAACTTCACTAAATTTCATTGGTTTAAAATATAAATCTCGTTCAATACTTAAACCAAACTTACCTCTGAAAGATTCAAGCTCTTCAAGACTGAAAGAACCCCACTCATCACAATGATCGCCAAAGATTGAAACATAGCCGAAGAATGTTTTTGATTCTTCGTCATACTCAGTTACAAACCAAGTACCAGCCCCTGTTGGATTAAAGAACTTGCAGACGACTGTTGGGTCTTCACTCTCTGACTGACAACCCAACTCTCTAAATAATTTTAGAATTTCCTCATTAATTAATTTCATAGATTTTTACCTAACAAAAAACAGACCCGGGAAGGTCTGTTTAAAGTTAGAAATTATTTTTATTTAAATCTTTTATTAGTATTGGTATTCTTTTTGCAATGCGACACCTAAAATGCATTTTATGTCTGTTTATTGAGTTATAAATATATTATATCTTAAATTGTCATTTTAGTCAATATATTGCCTAATTTTAGATAAAATACAGCTTTTACGCTTAGTGTCTATTTTGCTCTAATTCAGTTCAAAAGCTCTAAGATGTGTATTTTATCGTTTCAGCTCTTAAAACGTCTTAGAAGCGTCAAATTTCGTCAATTTTGACGTGCTTTGCTCGATACTTTAACTAGCTTATTGTATATATTAATTCAAAGGTCATTCGCCTTAAATATTGTCAAATATATTTTTGATTATAATGTTCAACTTTTCTTAAACTAAAAATATAAACAAAAAACACTTAAGCACTGCTAATCTGTAATTTCGGCATCCTGTGATTTCTGTAAAATAAAATTATGATTTAATTCATAATTTTTTTATTTAGATTTTTCAAATGTCTGACTTACATCAACAACCAAAAGATAGCAACGAATCTGAGTCGGATTTTAATTTGATTCAGTTCTTTGATTTGCTTTATAAGATTGATGTTCGTCTATCTAAAAAAGAAAAAAGACAAGGCGATCTAAAATAATCTTGTTTATTTACCTAATATTAGCTATGATAATGACATACTAAACTATATGGATGCAATTATACTCGCAAGAGTTTCAACTGAAGAACAAAAAGAAGCTGGAAATTCCTTGCCTGCTCAAATAGTCCGTATGGAAAATTACTGTAGCAGACATAACTTCCGAATTATAAAACAGGATAGCTTTGATGAGAGTGCTTACAAAAATAAGAGAGATGATTTTGATGAAATTATTAACTTCATAAAAAAATCAAAGGAAAAAATTATTGTTTGTTTTGATAAGGTAGATAGATTTTCTAGGAACATTTTTGATAAAAGAGTTTCCTATCTTAATGAAATGGTGATGAGTGATAAAATAGAGCTGCACTTTGCTTCCGATAATTGCATAATTCATTCAAACATATCTGCGACTGAAAGATTTCAATTTAACATTAACTTAGGTTTAGCTGCCTATTATTCTGATGCTATCAGCGATAATGTAAAAAGAGCCAACGAATCAATAATTAAACAGCAACGCTGGACTGGTAAAGCCCCGTTTGGTTATACCAACATACAAATTAGTGAGACCGAAAAAGATATCATAATAGACCCAGTTAGAGCACCAATTGTAGTTAAAATGTACGAGATGTATGCAGTTGGAAGTTCCTATAGAATTATTAAATCTGAAATAGATAAGCTTGGTATTGTATCAAACACAAAATATCCAAAGCCTCTTACTATTTCAACAATTGAGCATATACTTAGAAATCCTTTTTACTATGGCTTAATGGAATTTAAAGGAAATCTTTATCCTCATAAATATCCGCCGATTGTTTCAAAAGACCTTTTTGATAAAGTCCAAGAAGCTAAAGAGGGTTTTCATAAGAAACCTTTTCAGTATGGTTCTAAGCCATTTATTTTTCGTGGCTTAATACAGTGTGCCAAGTGTGGTTGCACGATCACCGCTGAAACTAAGAAAGGCCACACTTATTATAGTTGCACCAATTACAAAAAAGTTCATCTAAAAAGAATATATGTCAAAGAGGAAGAGTTATTAAGTCAGGTTTCAGATTTATTTAAAAAAATGGAACTACCTGAAAGCAAAATTCAAAAAATAACTGAGGGGTTAAAAAGAATAAACGAATCCTATAAAGTTTTCAGTGTGGAAAATACTAAATCATTAAGAATTAGTTTTGATAAAATACAAAATCGAATAAATGAACTTACAAAAATGAGGCTAGATAAAGAAATTGATTCCGATTTTTTTGACACCACTCTAAAAGCTTTGAAAGCTGAGCAGAATGATATTCTTGGCAAAATGCAAACAGTTAGCGATGATGATGAGGATTATCATATCACTTTAAATACTGTACTATCATTAGCCAAAAGAGCTCGAAGTATTTTTGAAAGTTCTGAAGTGATGGAAAAACGCCAACTTTTAAATTTCGTACTTCAGAACTGCGAATTAAACGACAGAAACCTCGAATATAAGCTAAAAGCACCGTTCGATACGGTGCTTCTAAGCAGTGAGTGTTCTCATTTGCTCCCAGGGTCGGATTCGAACCGACGACCAATTGGTTACACTTATCCAATAGTTTCCTAAAGGGGTGGACTATATCATCACCCGCCACATGGCGGGTGTAAGGCGCTTCGGGCCGTCTACTGACGGACCTACTCCCTTTCGGGATAGTCTCTGAACCTTCCCTAAACTCTAGGGCTTGGCTGCTGATTACCATATCTTTTCAGATTTAGGCTTCCAGACAATTCACCTTATTTTTCAACCTCAATTACTTGAGGAAGCTGCGTAGAACCTTCGTGCACTTCGCGATGACAATTTGCGCATAATAATATACATTTATTAAGCTCTTCTTTTATTGCCTTCCAACTTCTTGTATATCCTTTTGCAGATATACCAAAATCTTTTTTATCAGATTCTAGATGATGGAATTCAAGAGCTTTCAAACATTTATTATACCCACAAACTGAACATCTACCGCCTTTGTATTCAAGGGCTAATTGACGAATCTTTTTACGTCTTCTATCAACTGCCTGTTTTAAATACTCGGCACGATCGGCATATTTTCTTTTATCTTTTACCATATAAATATATAAATATATTCATAGTAGCAATTGATAAAAAAGAGTTCACAGCCAACTGCGCTACCGCTGCGCTACCTGGGAATATTAAGTTGTCTTCAAAAAATAAGAATGTTTTTTAAACATCTTACTATCATATTTTAGCAGATGCGAATATTATGTCAACATAGTTTCTCTCCTCAATTTCCTCTCACATTGACAAATCGCAATTAAAATGCTATAATTCCCTTAACAATATCGTACTTTCAAATACAATCATATAAACCCCTAAAAACAAACAACTCTAAATAATGGAACAAAGTCTAATCCTTCTCGTATCAATTGTCTTAATTCTCGCAGTTTTCAGTCCTGGTAAAAAAGCGCTTAACGCCTTGAAGAAAATAAAACTTCCGGCCGCTATCAAGATTATGAAAGCGAGCGATCCTTGGATGATGGGTCCACACGAACTTTTCGCTCATGCGAAATTTATTAAGTGGCTACTCTTAGCTCTGATCAAAATGATCATCATTTTCTGGAAGATTCTAATTGCCTTCTTCACAATCGCAATTTTAGCTGCTACGAACATGATGAGCAAAACTGTCGCCGGGGTAAAAAAAGTCGTCAAAACATGACGACATCACAAAACAAAAAAACCGCCATCAAACAGCGGTTTTTTCATATCTAAAATAAATTTCTCCTAGTAATCTCTTAACTTCTCTAGACCCTTAAACTTTCTAATCTTTTCCAGAGCCTTAGATTCAATCTGACGAATACGTTCGCGAGTAACTTCAAACTCCTGTCCAACTTCTTCTAAAGTATGAGCGACGCCATCAACTAAACCAAAACGCATTTCTAAAATCTTTTGTTCACGAGGTGAAAGCTGAGCGACAATATTTTTAACGTAATCTTTTAATAATTGAAGAGCGGCGGCGTGGTCTGGAGTAACGTTCTTAACGTCTTCAATGAAATCTTCCAAAGTTGAATCTTCTTCATCGTCACCAATAGTTGTTTCAAGAGAAATTGTATCTTGAGAAATTTTCATGATGTATCTAACCTTCTCTAACTCTTCTCCCATTTCCGCAGCAATTTCATCGGCTAATGGTTCACGACCTAATTCTTGAATTAAGTTTCTTTGAACCTGTTGGAATTTATTAATTGTTTCAACCATATGAACTGGAATACGAATTGTACGAGACTGATCAGCTAGAGCGCGAGTAATTGCCTGACGGATCCACCAAGTCGCATAAGTTGAGAATTTATATCCTTTTCTATATTCAAATTTTTCTACGGCGCGGAATAAGCCAATATTTCCTTCCTGAATTAAATCAAGCAAACTCATACCTTTAGCCCCGGCGAATTTCTTCGCGATAGACACTACTAAACGTAAGTTAGCTTCAATAATTCTCTTCTCCGCTTCCTTGTCGCCCTTCTCTTTTCGTTTAGCAAGTTCAACTTCTTCTTCACCGGTTAAAAGCGCAACCTTACCAATTTCTTTTAGGTACATCTGAATTGAATCCGCACTTAATTTAGATAAATCAATATTCATTGCATTATGATGGGCTAAAGCTTTACCAGTCAAAGGTGGTTCATTGGCTTTCTTTTCCGCCATATCTAAAATACGACCTGAATCTTCGGCAATTCTAATTCCGTTTTTCTGGAGGTCGCCTAAAAAGACGTCGTAATCATATACATATTCTTCAACTTCTGGGAATAAATATAAAAGCTCGGTCTCAGTGATGAAACCACGTAAACGACCCTTATCAATTAGTCTTTTCATCGCTTCCTCAGACGGTTTAGCAACTTCTTTTTCCCGAGCATGGCTCGCGACTTTAACTAATTTCAAAGCTGGCTTAGAAGATTTTTTTGGAGCGATAGCCTTAACCACTTTTTTAGGAGCGGGTTTTTTAGCGACCACTTTTTTTGGCACCACATGTTTAACCACCTTTTTTGGAGTTGGTTTTTTTGCGGCCACTTTCTTCACAACTTTCTTAGTCCCAGTCTTTTGATTGGTCATTTTTTTTGTAGATTTTTTAATTTTTTTTGGCAATTTTTTTACCATAAAATTTTAACCTAAATTAATCTTTTTTATCTCGTCCATTAAATTTTTTAATTCTGTCATCAAAACTTCTAGATCTTCGCCGCGTCCTTCTTTCTCAGCGGCGGCAATAATTTTTTCTAACTTCTTAATTCTGTTTTGACAGGTGTACTTTTTGAGCTCTAACATGATTTTTATAATCTCAGATTTTGCCTGACTAGCATCAAAATCATAAAAATCTTTTTCCCCTAATAATATCAATTTATCAAGAAGATTTGCTTCATTTTTTCCCTGATTTTCCAAATAAATTCTCAGTTCTGAGTAGTTTAAAGAAGCAGTCTTATTATAATAGATAATCAGGCTCTTGTAAATCTGAATGTCCTCTTCACCGTTTAAAAAATCGGGCTCTAAATTACTAATTAAGTAATCCAGGAACTGAGGAAATTTAATTATTAAAGCAAGTAGGAGTTCAGACAAACGCTCTTCACGAGTTCTATATTCAGTTCTCACGTCTTCTTTTTTAACAATTTTCCCCGGAATGGGTTTTTGTTTATTTTTCCAGTCCTTAAATTCTTCTCTCACATCAGTTTCGGAAAAATCTAACTCTTCACTAATTTTTCTTAAGTAGTATCCTTGTTCGGTTTGGTTGTGAACTAAATCAATCATCACAAACATCAAATCTCTAACCTTGGTTTTATTATCAATCTTACTTAAATCAAGTTCAGCGCTGATTTTTTCAAAATAATATTCTAACATCGGTTTAGCCTCAGCCACGGCCTTTCTAAAGTCATCCGGATTATTACGCAAACATTCATCTGGATCTTTACCGTTAGGAAGAATAATAATTTTTAGTTTTAAGTCTTGAGCAAGCACTTCTTTAATTCCTCGGTCAGCCGCCATCTGCCCCGCCTTATCCATATCAAAGGCTAAGGCGACGTTATTAGTAAATCTTTTTATTAAGCTTACTTGTTCGGTCGTTAAGGCAGTTCCTGAAGATGCAACTACGTTCTTAAAGCCGTGCTGGTGGCAAGAAATGGCGTCCATTTGGCCTTCAACAACGATTGCTAAGTCTTCCTTCCTGATGTCATTTTTCGCCTTATTTAAGGCAAATAGGACGCGGCTTTTATCATAGATTTCGGTCTGTGGGCTATTAATATATTTACCCATTTTCTCCGTCTTTTCCTTCTCTGGGTTAATACGCGCGGTGAAAGCAATTAAATTACTATTAACATCCCAAATTGGAAACATGATGCGGTCTCTAAATCTATCATAATATCCACGACCAACACTACTAATTTTCTCTTTCTTAATAATTAAACCAGCCGCCAGTATCTCTTCATCAGTATATTTTTTTCCGGTCAGTGGTCTGGCTTTCAAAAACTGATAGAGAGAATCCCAAGAGTCGGGACTATAGCCTAAACTCCAATCACTAATTATTTCTTCTTTCAAATTTCTTTTGACTAAATATTCTTTCGCTTTTTCGCCACTGGGACTTTTTAGAACATGGGCATAATATTTTCCGGCGAGCTCCATGATATCTAAACTGCGATTACGCTTTGAATAATTTTCTGGATTTTCATACTGAAGAACGACTCCGGCTTTAGGCGCTAAGAGGCGCAAGGTTTCCATGAAACCAAGTGATTCTTTTTCCATGACGAAAGCTAAAACATCACCTCCGCGACCACAACCGAAACAGTGCCAGATTTGTTTATCGGGAGATATTACAAAAGACGGTGTCTTTTCGTTATGAAAAGGACAAATTGCTTGAAAGTTCGCGCCGACAGCCTTAACAGGAGTGTATTCGCGAATCACCTCAACGATATCCAACTTTGATTTTATTTCTTCCGATTGTCCCATATTTAAATTAAAAAGTCTGGTAATAAAAATGTTTTTAAGCGCTCAATTTCTCGCTCTACTAAATCACCATCATACTCCGCATTATGGCGAGCGAAACCTTCATAGCCGGGTTTTTTCTGATCAAGGTGAAGCATGAAAGTAACGACAACATCGCCGTTACTAGCGGTTTGTTCAATAAAATAGATGTGAAAACGGGGATAAAAATCGCGGCTTAAACGACGCGCGTAACTCGCTTGTCCATCTTCACGTTCAGGAATAAAATTATACCCGGCGCTTCTAAGCCAAGTCTCCGGATTCTGACCTAACAGTTTTTTGTTGACTATTAATTTCATGTTTATCGTGTTTAAAAACTATCCATCTGTAAATAAAAAAATTGTAAATTCCAATCGTGACGTTAACTATTACTTGCGATAGTAAATACCAAATCTTATAATCAATTACTAAGCTATGCATCATCATGCCGTTAATGTTCAGAGTTATGAAGGCATTTATAATGTATAAAATAAATTGACCGGCGGTTTTATCGTGATTGAAATTTCTAAATGTCCAAAACTTTTGCATGGTAAAACTAACGACGAAGGAGAGAACAAAAGCTAGACTAGTGGAAAGAACAATGGGCCAATTAAATAAACTATGGAAAATATATAAAAATACTAAATCGGTGGTACTGGCAAAACATCCGGCGACAAAGAATTTTACGACGGACTTTCGTCTATCGCACAGGCTATAAAATTTCGGATACTTGCAAGCTAAAAAATTACGAAACCAAAAATATAATCTATTTATATGGGGCATAAAAAATAAAATACCTAGGGACGCCAGTCATAATTATTAAAAACCCAGTTGACCAAACTCTTACTTTCTTTAAAACGCTCATTTTTACCATTACTATTTAATACTACCGAAATAATTTCGCGACCATTTATATCTTTAAATCTTCCGACAAAACAATAACCCGCCTTATCAGTATACCCTGTCTTCCCTCCTAACACTTGAAAATTATTTTTCTCAGAATCAAATAACAAATAATCAGTTGATTCAATTTTTTTCTCACGTCCGTTTAGGGTAGAAAAATTATATTCCTTACTTTCGGTTGCTTCTCTAATTTCTTTTTTATCAAGCGCTTCCTTCGCCATTAGAGCAACTTCCCGCGCAGTAGAAACATTATTATCACTTAACCCAACCGTATCAACGAAACTAGTTTTCTTTAAGCCTAGAGCGAGCGCCTTCTCATTCATCTTCTTAATAAATTCTTTTTCACTTAAACCACTAGAATGGGCTAAGGCAAGTGTGGCTCCGTTATCAGACGCGACTAAGCTTGTATAAAAAATATCTTTTATCTTTAACTCTTCACCGGTAAATAAATTTAAACGTCCGCCTTCAACCGCATCCTCTTTCGTAATCGTATAAGTTTTATCCCAGCCTGGATTGTTTTCTAGAAATACCAGAGCCGTCATTAGCTTAGTGATACTAGCAATCGGCTGAACCACATCGGCATTTTTATTATAGAAAAACACTCTATCGTTAATTGATAAAACTGTTCCCTTGTCGGCTACCAAACTTATTGCTGGCGCACTTGGATTAAATTTAATAATTTTAACATCATTATTTATAATCGCTTTGCCATTAGACTGCAATAAGATTAAGCTTAAAACTAAATTTAAAAAACTAGTCAACATTATATTTTACGCTTAATTTTTTTCGGTTTGTAAACTTGTGTCTTCAGTTTGCGCGCTGACATCTTCTGATTCTAAAACTGATTCAATCGCTTCTTGAACTTTTTCATCAGTTCGGAGCTTCGCATATTCCGGTAAATCATTAACGCTGTTAATACCTAAGAAACGAACGAAATCATGAGTGACAGTATAATAATTTTCTTCTTTACTCTTATCAAATTTTTCTTCAATTAAACCACGTAATAATAAATTTCTTAAAATCAAACTACAGTTAACACCACGAATTTTCTCTAGTTCTAATTTTCCAATCGGACCGCGGTAAGCAATAATAGTTAGTGCTTCTAAACTTGGTTGAGATAATTCGCCACTAGTTTCGTCCTTCAAAAATTCTTGAATTAAAGCCGTATTTTCTGGAGAGGTGGTTAACTGGTATTGATTATTATTTTTAATAATACTTAAGCCTCTTTCGCCTGTGCCGTAATCAGCCTCTAATTCCGCTAGTGCTTCTTCAACTTCTTTAGTTTTAGAATTAGTAAACGCACTTAGCTCTTTAACAGCTAAGGGTTTAATGGCGACAAATAATAATGATTCTAGTTGTGATTTTAAAGACATATATTAATTTTCGTTACGTGTAATATGAATTTCGCTAAATAATTCTTCTTGCTCAAAATTTAATTCTTTTTGTTTCGCCAGTTCTAGAACGGCCAAGAAACTAACGATCACTTCAGTTTTATTTTCAGCGGCCGCCAAGATTCTTGAAAAATTAATTCTGATTTTATCGATTAACATTTTCTTAATAGACGCGATTCTATCTTCAATGTTAATTTTTGGTTCTAATCTTTCTTCAGGTAATTTTTTTTCTTTAGCCTCTTTCTGCTCTTCTAAATTTGCGAGAATTCTAATTAATACGTCATGTAAAATATCGGAATTGATTTTAGTCGGCGCAGTAAAAACTGGTAAATTAAATTGGTGACGACGGTTTTTAATGAGTGGTGGAAGAAATAAAAATTTCTTTCCAGTAATTGTTTCTTTAATTTTTTGGCTCGCGGAAATAAACTCTTTGTACATTCTGAGCTGCTTTTCTAAATCTTCAACCTCTTCAACATCTTCCTTAGTGTATAAATATGGTAGAAGTGCTTTTGATTTAATTAGTAATAATTTAGCGGCAACGACTAAAAAATCCGCCATTTCATCAGGATCAATGTCTTCGGCTGTGCGAATATAATTAACATACTCATCAGCAATTTTTGCGAGAGCAATTTCCGTTATATCCATTTCCTCACTCTCAATTAGACTTAGTAATAAGCCTAGAGGTCCAGAAAATTTTTCTGTCGTAAAATCCATCATAAATAATTATTGAGCAGGATAGGCGGTTGTAGACTTACCAGCCACTGTATTATCTTTAAGCATTTGCAGTTTGTCTTCTAGAACTTGATTTGCGTTATCTATAACTACGTTCTTAAAACATTGATAGCCGGCCTCATGATCTTTGCTGCCAGAGGCGTAATTAATTACAGGACGAGTATTAATATTACTTGAATAACTAGCTGCTAGAAAATCTGTACAAATTTGATAGTTTCTATCATCAACTTTTTGATAAACTATCACTTTCTCCATCCCTGTTTTTGGATCAATTATTGGGCGTTCCATGGAATTATAATACCCTGGACTATTTATAATGTCTTCTAAAGTATTCGGTAAAACTTTTTTTGTTTCAAAATAAACACTAACCGCGCTCTCTAAATTATAAATACGATTAATTACAAGTTGATCTAGACGACGATCACGAGCCTCTTTCGGTGATTCAACAAAGAACCAAGCAGAAATAAAAGCGGCTACAACTAAGACTAGCGAAGCAATAAAGAAAATTTTAACAATCTTATCCTTTTTAGTTGCGTCAGCACGTCTAATATCGTAAAGATAAAAAGAAAAAACTGAACCAGAAATAATTAACATCGTTAAGGCTTTAAGAGTAAAGCTTAAAGTTAATTCACCGTTTAAGAAATTAAAAATTACGCTAATAAAAATACCCAAAACTGTAACTGAAGAAACTAGCAAAATAAAATAAGTTAACCAGCGTCTAATTCCCGATTCTTGATCTAATTCTGAAATTTGCAAACCACGATTAATTAAGCGATTAATGACAAAGAAAATAGGAGCGGAAATTAATAAGGCTGAGATAGCAAATCTAAATTGACCATTATAATCAGAGTAACTATTAAAAGCGAGTGCGTCATTAACAGTCTGGCTAATAATACCAAAAACAATCATCCCCACAGAAATCGCCACAAAAATCAAAGCCACTAGCGAAAGCAGGTAGTAAAATGCATACTTAGCGTTTTGTTTGTTGTTCATAATATTTGTTATTATCCGCCAGAAGCGGATTTTATTTATAATGTGTTTAATTACTCTGGATGTGTTTTCGGAGCGCCTGTAATTTCGTACCGAAAAAACGAACGCTAGTGAATTTTTTCCCCAGAAATTACCGAAGCGGAAAAAATATATCTAAAGTAATTAATGTTCAATATTCTAAAACTCCGCATTCTTGGGAGTACGTGGGAAAGGAATAACATCTCGGATATTAGCCATACCAGATAGATACATAACTAATCTCTCAAATCCCAAACCATAACCAGCGTGCTTAACGGAGCCAAAGCGACGCAAATCAAGATACCAATCATAATCCTCTTCTTTTAAGCCCATTTCAGCCATTCTAGCTTTTAAGACATCAAGACGCTCCTCTCTTTGACTACCTCCAATAATTTCCCCAATACCAGGTACAAGTAGATCAACTGCAGCTACTGTTTTTCCGTCATCATTTACGCGCATGTAAAATGCTTTAATCTCTTTTGGATAGTCAGTTAAGAAAACTGGTCCACCAACAACTTCTTCGCAAAGATAGCGTTCGTGTTCAGTTTGCAAGTCAATTCCCCATTCAACCGGATATTCAAATTTCTTATCGGCTTTTTTTAATAACTCAATTCCTTCGGTATAAGTCATGCGACGGAAATCAGAATTAGTAATTTTATTTAAGCGTTCAAAAAGTCCGGTATCAATAATTTTATTAAAGAATTCCATTTCTTCAGGAATCTCTTTCATGATATAGTTAATTAAATATTTAACCATTTTTTCTTCAAGATCCATAACATCATTTATATCAGCAAAAGCGATTTCCGGCTCCATCATCCAAAATTCAGAGGCATGACGAGTTGTGTAAGAATTTTCTGCTCTAAAAGCTGGACCGAAAGTATAAACTTTATTTAAACCAAAAATTAAAGCTTCGGCATTTAACTGACCAGTAACAGTCAAACCAACTTTTTTACCAAAAAAATCCTCCTTATAATCTATTTCACCTTTTTCGTTTAATGGCGGATTTTTCAAATCCAAACTGGTAACCGGAAACATTTCTCCGGCGCCTTCAGCATCAGAAGTTGAGATGATAGGTGTTTGAATGTAAGCAAAATCTTCCTCATGAAAAAATTGATGAATTGCCTGGCTTAAAGCGGATCGCAATCTAAAAACGGCCGAAAAAGTATTACTGCGTCCACGTAGATGGGCAATTGTTCTTAAAAATTCAAAGCCATGCTTTTTCTTTTGCAAAGGAAAATCTTCATCAGCCTCACTTATAACAGTAATCTTACTAGATTTTAATTCAAAAGCTTGGCCAGCGGCTGGAGATTCAACTAATTCACCTTCAATTTCTAATGATGACCCGATATTTATTTTTTCTACTTCAGAAAAATTATTTAAATTATTGTCAAAAACAATTTGTAATCCTTTAAAGAATGAGCCATCGTTTAATTCAATGAAACCAAATTCTTTAGAGCTTCTTGAAGTTCTGACCCAACCGGAAACCAAAATATTATTACCTAAATATTTTTCTGTTTCACGATAGAGCGACTTGATTGTTGTAATTGACATAGGTGTAGCGTTAATTAAATTATTTTTTTTCTTCTTTGATAATACTAATTGAAAGTTCTTCTAGTTGCTTTGGATAAACTTCACTTGGACTATCCATCATTAAATCTTTTCCATTTCCATCCTTAGGGAAAGCGTAGATATCACGGATAGAATCCCAGTCATTTAAGACCATCAAAATTCTATCAACGCCCGGCGCATTACCGCCATGAGGTGGTGCACCGTAGGCGAAAGCGTTTATCATGCCGCCAAATCTTTTATTTACTTCATCTCTATCGTATCCCGCAATTTTAAAAGCTTCGTACATTATTTCTGGTTCATGATTACGGATAGCGCCACTTGAAACTTCAAAACCATTTAAAACTAAATCAAATTGGTAAGCTAAAATTTCTAGCGGATCTTTTTCCTTCAATGATTTTAATCCACCTTGAGGCATAGAAAAAGGATTGTGACCAAAATCAATTCTTCCCTCATCAATATCCGAATAATCATACATTGGGAAATCAACAATCCAAACCCAAGCGGCTTTAGAATTATCTTTAAGTCCCAAACGAGTAGCGACTTCATTCCTAACTACGCCTAAAACATTACAAACAGTTCGCCAAGCGTCAGCCGCAAAGAAAACAATATCGCCTTCCTTAACTTCACATCCACTCGCTAAAGCGCTTAATTTTTCTGGGCTTAAGAATTTAGCAAATGGTGAAGCTAAAACGCCTTCTTTCATTGATAAATAAGCTAAGCCTTTAGCGCCACGTTTTTTAGCAATCTCAGTTAACTCATCTATTTCTTTACGAGTAAATTTAGCGCCACCTTCTATTTTTAAAGCATGCACAACGCCATTATTTTTAATTGCCTCATCAAAAGCAACGAAGCCAGAATCAGCAACCAAAGCACTAACATTTTTAATTTCTAAATCAAAGCGTAAATCTGGTTTATCAACACCGTATCTTTCCATTGATTCCTTCCAAGATAATCTCTTGAATCTTCCTGTATCTAAAAGATTAACAATTTTTTTCTCACTAAATTTTTCAGTTACATTTTTAGCAAAAGGTTCCATAATAGAAAAAATATCTTCCTGATCAACAAAACTCATTTCAATATCTAATTGGTAAAATTCTCCGTAAGCTCTATCCATACGTGGATCCTCGTCTCTAAAGCAAGGAGCAATTTGAAAATATTTATCAATTCCTCCAACCATTAATAATTGCTTGAACTGTTGAGGTGACTGAGGAAGAGCATAAAATTTACCAGGATATAAACGAGATGGAACTAAAAAATCACGTGCGCCCTCAGGAGATGAGTTCGCAAGAATTGGAGTTTGGACTTCAATAAAATCATTATCATGAAAATACTCACGGCAATAAGTAAAAAACTTATCCTTAACCGCTAACATTTTCTGAAGTTTAGGACGACGTAAATCTAAGAAGCGATATTTTAAACGCAAAGCTTCATTCGCTTCACCGTTTTTTTCTTCATTTAATTCAAAAGGCATGACTTGAGCAGTACTTAAAACTTCAATTTCTGAGACAATAATTTCCACTTCGCCAGTCTCCATTTTTTTATTTTTCATTTCTTCTGGTCTAGCCTCAACGCGACCCTTAACCTGAAGAACCCATTCGGAACGCAATTTCTCACCAACTTCAGCTAAAGCAGGGGTTTGAGTTGGATCAATTTTTACTTGAGTAACACCATAGCGATCACGTAAATCAATGAAAATAAGTCCACCTAAATTACGAGCGCTACTAACCCAGCCCGCAAGACTAATTTCTTGACCAATATTAGAGCTGTTTAATTCTCCACAAGTATGAGTTCTTAACATAAAAAAATTGAACGAAAATTATCGTTTTATTAAAAAAATATATTAACACTGTTACCTCAATATTAACTTATTTTAGGCCTTTTAGCAAGAAAAAACAGCCCTAATTTAAGGCAGTTTTCAGTAAATATATGATGATTTATGCTAGGCATGAAAATTTAGAAAATTTAGGGTTAAAGTTGAAAGCTCTTTAATGACTTTTTTATCAATTTTTAACTTTTGCGCCATATCAAGTTTATTATCCATGATAAAGCGCATTAATTTGATACAATTATCTGATATTGTCAATATTTCAGCCGCTGAAACATCCTGAACCAATCTTTCCTTATTGAAGCAAGTTTCGCAGACCAAGCCGCCATTTTTTAAATTAAAGTAATTTCTTCCTGGAGCAATCTTCTCTCGACAACTCAAGCAATCATACATTTCCGGCTTATACCCAAGTTCCGCCATAAGTTTAAGGGCAAAAAAGATAAAAAATAGTTCCCCATTCTCCTTGGTAAATTCTTCGTCTGGATAAGAATCTGTAACCTCTAACCAACGCTTTAAAAGTAAAAACAAACGCTCATCACTTTCTCCATCACGAACCAAGCGACTGAACCAGTTCAAAACTCGACCAGAATAATAGATTTTATTTAAATTATCTTTAATGTTTAAATAAGCATTTTCGCACAAAGCACTCCCAATGTAGTCGAATCCCTTACCTTTAATAAGTAAAAAATTTACCAAGCTAATCGGCTCCAAATGACCGGAAAGCTTAGAATTTATCTTCTTAGTTCCTCGTGCGACAAGAGTTAATTTACCAAAATTCTTAGTATATAGAGTAATTAAAGAATCGCTCTCGCGATAATCGGAGCGATTCAAAATAATTGCGCTTGAATTTCTTGTCTCGTCCATATAAATTAATTCTTCTATATAAAACTCATAAGAATGGTTTTTAGGAGCGCATATGATTTCGTCGAGTAAAAGCGAACGCTAGTGAGCTTTTGCCCCAGAAATCATCTAAGCGGAGAAAAATTATTCTTATGAGTTTTATTTTATAATTAATTACTGTCTAGGTAATCTTGTAAAATTAAAGTGGCCGCAATTTCATCGCGCTCCGCTTTATCCTTCTTTTCGCCATGAAGAGCGTCGGCCGCCAAGCTACTTAAACGTTCGTCTAAAAAATTTATCTTTTTACCGCTTTTTTCTTTCAGTTGTTCAACAAAATTAAGCCAAGACGGATTATTAGCCGCATCGCCATTCATTTTTTTTGGACTACCAATAACAATTTCATCAATCTCTTCTTCTTTAATAACTTCAAGAAGCTCAGATAGACTACTAACCGTTTTAAAGGGTAAAGCTAGGCAAGTCTCCTCATCAGCCAGCGCGAGACCAATTCTTTTTTCACCCCAATCAATTCCTAAATATTTTTTATCCCCCATATTACTTAGTTAATATTTCACAACCGTGACCAGTGACAACAATGGTGTGTTCAAAATGAGCACTTAAAGAGTGGTCATTAGTAATAACAGTATAACCATTACGAGCCATTTTAACTCGCCAATCCCCAGCATTAATCATTGGTTCAATCGCAAGCACCATGCCCTCTTTGAAAGTGATATTCTCATCGGAGTCATCGTAAATCTCAAAATTAAAGACATCTGGTTTTTCATGAGCAAGATAACCTACCCCATGACCAACTAAATCTCTTACAACGCCATAACCATGAGCTTCAGCATAATCTTGAACGGCGCGCGCTAAATCATTCATTTTACGACCCGGTTTAACAGCTTTAATCGCCCTATGAAGACATTCCTCGGTGATCTGAAGTAATTTTTTAGCCTCCTTACTAATTTTCCCAGCACCAACAGTCGCGCACATATCAGTATAAAAACCGCCATTTTTTGAATGTTTATTAATTGGAGCTTTAACTTCTTCTCTAGCACCCGGCGTTATTGGCCACTCCATTCCAATATCTAGATCGACAATATCCCCTTCTTTAATAATTCTATTAGGTAGCGCAGCACCATGAACAACTTCGTTATTAATAGATACGCAAACGCCCGATGGGAAAAATATACCTCCGCCCATTGGATAATTCTTAAAAGCTGGACGACCACCGATTTCTCTAACCATCATATCAAAAATTTCTTCTATTTTAGAAGTTTCGGCACCAGGCTTAACTTCCTTTTTTATTGTTTCCAAAATTTTAGATAAACGTTTGCCGCCTTCTTTAATAATTCTAATTTCTTCTTTTGATTTTATGTAAACCATACTCTGATTTCAATGTAATTATGAAATAAATGTTTCAAGCAAATCTTTTAAGTCTTCAAGGTCGGCCTGACTAAGACCCAAATCTATGCGCTTTTGATAAAGATGATACATATCATCTTTAATTGTTAATCTTGAGGATTTTATTCCATGACGACTTTTCTCGCGATGTTTTTTAATGATACCCCAAATCAAGTCACGGTTGTCGTCAAGATTTTTAAACGAAGGATTCTTGCGAAAAAATTCATTAAGTTTTTGTTCTAACTGATAATCTGTCATGTTTTTCGCTTCTTTAGCAATTTCAGCCAAATTCATAAATTTGTAATCTGCCTATCAGGCAAATATGTTAAATAATAAATATTATTGATTATAGCATAAAAAAAGACGGCTATAAAGCCGCTTTTTATATTGAAATTTAAATATATTCTATAGACCATCGTATTCGCGCATAGTTAGCTGAGCTTCAATTTGTTTAACCGTTTCAATAACCACTGACACAACGATCAATAAACTCGTTCCTCCAACCGCAAAGGCTTGAACACCAGTTACTGCCCCCATGATTAATGGTAAAACTGCAATAATACCTAAAAATAATGCACCAACAAGAATAATTCTGTGAGTAGTTGAGCCTAAATAATCACTAGTAGTTTTGCCTGGTCTAATGCCTGGAATAAAACCACCTTGCTTTTGAAGATTTTCAGCAATTTGAGAGGGATGAAAAATAACTTCGGTATAAAAATATGTAAAGGCAAAAACAAGAACAAAATAAATAATTCCGTAATATAACTGATTATTAAAGAAACTAATAGTAGCTGTCGCAGCACTAGCAATCCAGGCAGTTTTAGCATGAATTAAAAACTGAGCGATCATTGATGGGAATAGCACAACAGAAATTGCAAAAATAATCGGAATAACGCCCGCCATGTTTACACGTAACGGTAGATGTGTGCTAGAGCCGCCAAAAGTTCTATTACCTCTAATTTGACGAGCGTATTGAACTGGAATATTTCTTTGGCCTTCGTTAATTATAACAACGCCGATAACTGTAACAATAGTAATAAGCACAAAGCCAATTAACATGAAAAGTTGAGTGGAATCAAAAGTAATAAAAATTTGTTGAACCATTTTCGGTAATCCAGAAACGATACCCGCAAAAATTAATAATGAAATACCATTACCAACTTTCTTTTCAGAAATAAGTTCACCTATCCACATCAAGAAAATTGTACCAGCAGAAATAGTTATTATCATAACTACTAAATCAAAATTGCTAATTTGACCCAAAATACCAGCCGAACCACGATTAAGCAAAGTAATCATGCCATATGCTTGCATGGCAGCAAGTGGAACAGTTAACCAACGTGTCCACATGTTAATTTTTTGACGACCAGATTCTTCTTTTTGCATTTCTTCAACCGAAGGAACAATCATTCCCAGTAATTGAAAGATAATAGAAGAAGTGATATATGGAGCAACACCCATCATAACGATAGAGAAAGTTTCCATACCACCCCCGGAGAATAAATTCATTAAACCTAAAATTTGATTTGAAGCAAATAGATTTTTGAGAGCTACCGCGTTAACACCCGGAACTGGAATATGAGCAGCTAAGCGGAATACAACTAACATCCCCAAAACGAAGAGGATGTTATTTCTTAAATCTTTAGCTTTCCAAATTTGTTCTAATTTATCGAACATATAGTTCTAACTTATTTAATTTGGTTTTTAACTGATTCACTTAAAGCAACACGCTCAAAAGTAACTTTAACAGTTAATTTTTCTTTTCCTAAAATTTTAACTGGTAATTCAACTGTATTAACTAACTTTTTTTCAACTAAAGCAGTTGGATTTACTACTTCACCATCTTTAAAGTTACTGTTAACCGCCTTAACACTTACAATTTGATTCTTAGGTTTATGGGATTTAAAACCACGAACCTTAGGAATTGAAAGTAATTGCTTGCGCATACCTAAACGCTTCAAGCCGCTAACACCAGAACGAGCCTTTTGACCTTTCAAACCACGAGTACTGTAAGTACCATGACCAGAAGCGTTACCGCGACCGACACGTTTGATAGGCTTAGATGAGCCTTTAGTTTTTTTGATAGTATTAAGTGATAACATATGTGTTCAATTATTTGAAAATTATTTTTTTTCTTCGCTTACTTCTTCTCTTTTATTTTCAGCCTTCACTTCAGAGCGACGTAATTGACGTAAAGCTTCTATAGTACAACGGGCATTATTTACTTTATTGTTTGAACCAAGAGCTTTGCTAGTAACATTCTTCACGCCAGCTAATTCTAAAATAATACGACTAACACCACCAGCGATAACACCGCGTCCTTTTTTAGCTGGTTTAAATAATTGTTTAGCAGCACCCATTTTTAGACGAA
The DNA here is from genome assembly GCA_964500975.1 of uncultured Gammaproteobacteria bacterium. Lineage (GTDB taxonomy): Bacteria > Patescibacteriota > Patescibacteriia > Patescibacteriales > UBA12465 > UBA12465. The sequence goes on from CAZCQW010000006.1 coordinate 27,024, forward strand.
CTTCATGAGGAATAGTTTCATTTACCATTGGAACATTAACCATGGTTTTCTTAGCACGATTTACAGCCTTATTAACTGCCATAGTAACATCAGCTCCCTTTCCTAAACCAACACCAACATTTCCTTTCTTATCACCAATAGCAACGCAAGCACGGAAGTTCATTCTTTTACCACCAGCCATAACACGAGTTACACGGGCAACTTCAAGAATACGTTGTTCCATATCATCCTTTGGTCTGTCGTCACGTCCGCCTTTTTTAGGACCGCGATAACCGCCGCCATTTGATTGGTTGCGCTTTTGTCCACCGTAGATATCAGAAGCAACGGTAGCAGCTGCTCCTTTAGCAGCTTCAGCTGGCTTCGTCTCACTTGTAGTTTTTTTAATTTCAGACATATTTCAATGTTTAGTTTTTTCCGCAAAGCGGAAATGACAATATAATATTAAAATTCTAGACCACCTTCGCGAGCTCCTTCAGCAACAGCCTTAACGCGACCATGGTATTTATAAGAGCTACGATCAAAAACAACACTAGTAACATTTAAAGCCTTAGCTTTCTTAGCAAGTAAAAGTCCTAATTCCTTACCTAAATCAATTTTACTAGCTTTTGTTTTAAGTTCTAAAGTTGATGCGCTAGCTAATGTCTTACCCGCTAAATCGTCAATCAATTGTAAAAACATCCCACGATTTGAGCGAAAAACACTTAAACGAGGTCTAGCAACAGTCCCAGAAATAGTTGAACGAACCTTGGCGTGACGACGAATATTTTTTTGACTTTTTGCCTTATTTTTATCCATATAATTAATTCTCTGTTAATCAAATTATTTACCTTTTGAAGCTGATTTTCCAGCCTTACGTCTAATAACTTCATCAGAATATTTAACACCTTTTCCTTTATAAGGTTCCGGTTTACGTAATCTGCGGATTTGAGCTGCTGTTTCGCCAACTAATTGTTTATCAGCACCACTTAAAGTAATCGCATTTCCTTCGACAATAGCCGTAATACCAACTGGTAATTTAAATTCAATCGGATGAGAAAAACCAAGAGCCATGTTAATTTGGCCAGGAACAACTGCTGCCTTATAACCAACGCCGTTAATTTCTAATTTTTTTGTAAAACCAACGCTCACACCAATAACGCAGTTACGAGATAAGCTCCAAACTAAACCCCACATAGCACTAGCATTTTTAGCAGCTTTGTCATACGGAGTTACAAGAACTTCATTATTCTCAACCTTAACTTCGATTAAAGGGTTAGTGGCTATTTTTAATTCGCCTTTCGGACCTTTAAAAATAATTTCGCGCTCCTTAATAGTAGCTTGAACGCCGGCGGGTAGTTGAATTGGCAATTTTCCTAAACGTGACATATAAAATTATTCTTATTGATTATTAAAAAATTTCTCCTAATACTTCACCGCCGATTTTTTGTTTTCTAGCTTCTTTATTAGTCATCAAACCTTTAGAAGTAGACAAAATAGCCATGCCGTAATTATTTAATACTGTAGGAATTTCATCCTTACCAACATAAATTCTCAAACCTGGACGACTGATTCTCTTAATAGAACCAATTTGAGGTTTACCATTTTTGCGGTATTTTAATTGAATTTTTAGTTCATCAAAAATAGTATGCTTACCGTCAAGGCCGCCAGCAATTATTTCTGCTTTCTTAACCCAACCCTCTGTTTCTAAGATCTTTGCCACTTCGTACTTTAATTTACTCATAGGCAAAACGATCTCTGTTTTTTTAACAGCGGAAGCGTTTCTAATTCTTGTGAACATGTCTGCGATGGGATCCATCATATTTTTAGTAAATACTTAATAACTTATTTTACCAGCTGGATTTTGTGATACCCGGTAAGTCACCGTTATCAGCTAATTCCCGGAAACAAATACGGCACAATTTAAAGTCGCCGATAAAGCCGTGGTTACGGCCGCAACGCCAGCAACGATTTATTTTGCGGGTAGAAAACTTTGGTTTTCTTGCTGCTTTAACAATTAATGCAATTCTTGCCATAAATATTTAAATTATTTGCTGTCTTTTTTAAATGGGAAGCCTAAGAGACGGAATAACTCCAAACCTTCTTCCTTATTTGTAGCGGTAGTCGCTAAACAAATTTCTAAACCAAACACGCTATCGACTTCTTCAACGTGAATTTCTGGAAAAGAAACGAATTCTTTGAAACCAACAGTTAAATTACCATTACGGTCAACTGATTTATCAGTGATACCACGGAAATCGCGAACGCGAGGGAAAGTAATATTAACTAATTTATCAACAAAATCATACATACGATCACCACGTAAAGTAACCTTAGCACCAATTACTAAACCTTCTCTGATTTTAAATGCGGAAATAGATTTTTTAGCTTGAGTAAAAACAATCTTCTGGCCAGCAATTTTAGTTAATCCTTTTTCAACTGCAGCAACATAATTTGTGTTTATCTTACTCTCTGCCACTATTCC
>CAZCQW010000006.1:29494-72465 GCA_964500975.1 uncultured Gammaproteobacteria bacterium
TGTCCGAAGCCAACGTTAAGAACAACCTTCTGTAAACGAGGGATTAAGAATTCATTTGTATAAGCAAACTTTTCAGATAAAGCTTTACTTATTTCTTTTTTGTATTTTTCTTTTAATCTCATAGATTTAATATTACTCAATTGTTTCCTGACATTTTTTACAAACTCTGAATTTCTTAGCCTTACCTGTCTCAGATTTTATAGTTTTGTAACCAACCTTAGTAGGCTTGCCGCACTTTGGGCAAACAACTGCTACATTAGATACGTTAATAAAAGCTGGAAATTCAATTCTTTGACCTTTTTCACCCTGACGACTTGGTCTTAAATGTTTAATTAATAAATTTAAACCTTCAATACTAACGCGTCCTTGAGTAGGTAAACACTGTAAAACTTTTCCAGTCTTACCCTTGTCTTTACCAGCTAAAATTTGTACTTTATCGTTCTTTTTGATATTCATATTTTTTTTACCCGCTTGAGCGAGTGCTTTACGTTGTATTGATTACAAAACCTCAGGAGCTAAGGAAGCGATTTTAATAAAACCAGCCTTTCTTATTTCACGAGCCACAGGACCAAAGATACGAGTACCTTTTGGATCTTTCTTTTCAGCATCGTTAATAATTACTGCAGCGTTATCACTAAATCTTAAATAAGAACCATCAACGCGACGAATTTCTTTCTTAGTTCTAACGATAACCGCCTTAACAACATCACCCTTTTTAATAGCGGCATGAGGAGCAGCGCTTTTAACAGCGGCTACAACAATATCACCAACGTGACCGTAGCGTTTTTTATATCCACCTAAGACACGGATGCACATAATTTCTTTTGCACCAGAGTTGTCGGCTACTTTTAAATAAGTTTGTACTTGGATCATATTTTTAAATCTTCTAGCTTCCTATTTATTATTTAAGTACACGCCAGCGTTTATCACGACTTAGCGGGCGACATTCAATAAAAATAACTTTATCATTAACTTTGAATTCATTATTCTCATCATGAACCTTATAACGACGACTAACCTTGTATCTTTTTTTATATTTAGGGTGAACTTTAATAGTTTCAACACGTACAACAATAGTTTTGTCATTTTTGTTGCTAACCACAACGCCGTTAAATTTCTTAGTGATGGTTGCCTTTTTTTCAATTTTTGCTTCTGCTTTAACTGCAGGCACGATTTTTTTAGCAGGCATATTAGTCTTGTTTATTTAATAACGTTAAAACCTGAGCGATAAGATTTCTTATTGCGCGGATTTCGCGAATATTTTTTAACTGCTTGTTTGAATCTTTAAAACGTAACTCACGTAACTTTTCGCGGTTAACTGTTCCTTCAGTCATAGCTTTATTGTAAAATTCTTTAAATTCCATATTATTATGAGTAGTCTAATAAATTACTCTTTGCTAATAAACTGACACTTAATAGGTAGTTTATGTCCAGCTGACTCCATAGCTTTTTTAGCAGTTGCTTTATCGATTCCTTCCATTTCAAACATAATCATTCCTGGTTTTACAATTGCTACGTAGTAATCAACAGCACCCTTACCTTTACCCATAGGAATTTCACCGCCGTGAGCAGTAACTGGTTTGTCAGGGAAAATTCTAATCCAGATTCTTCCGCCCTTCTTAACATACTTAGTCATAACACGACGAGCAGATTCAATTTGGCGAGAAGATACCCAGCAAGGAGTTAAGGCCTTTAAGCCGTAGCTACCAAAACTGATATTCAAATTACGACTGGCTTTACCGCCACGACGTCGTTTTTGATCCTTTCTCCATTTAGTTTTCTTTGGCATTAACATATAACAAACTTTATTTTATATATTTTAGTTGGCGATCACTTCACCTTTTTGTGATTCTTTTTCAAATACTTCACCTTTATAAATCCAAACTTTGATACCGATTGCACCATAAGTTGTATGAGCAGCACCACGAGCGTAATCAATGTCAGCTCTTAGGGTTTGAAGTGGAACTTTACCGGATACTAATTTTTCTTGACGAGCAATTTCAGCACCATTTAAGCGACCAGATACTACTACCTTTACACCTAATGCACCAGCTCTTTCCACTTTTCCGATAGTCTGCTTCATTACTTTACGGAAAGGCATACGCTTCTCAATATCCATGATCATTGATTGAACAACGATTTGTGAGCTTAAACCTGGACGACTAGCTTCTTTGATATTTAAATTGATTTCACCCATACGGAAATTCTTTAAGAACTTGGTATGTAGTTTTTTCTTCAATTCTTCAACACCATTTCCACCACGACCAATGATTAAACCTGGCTTACCGGTTAAAACAGTGATTTCAATTTTATTTAAACTGCGAATAATTTCTACTTTATCAACGCCCGCTTCTTTAAATTCACGAATCATGAATTTGCGAACTAAAACATCCTGACGAACATTTTTGATATACTTCTCACCACTCTCGAACCAAATTGAGGCCCAAGTCTTAGTGATTCCCATGCGTAGAATTTTCGGATTTACTTTTTTACCCATATGTATTAAAAATCAATTTAATTACCAAATATATTAACCAGCTTTTCTTCTAAACATTTTAGCAGAGAAACCTTTACCTTCAACTTTAGCGTGTGCGTGATGTCCTTCCATTCTTGGATCAACAACTTCAGTTCCCTTTTCAGAAGTAGCAGTGTTTTTAACTTTAGATTCTTTATTAGCTTTTACACTCTTAGAACCCTGAGCGCTATCAGCTACTAATTTTTCCAGTTTAACTGGGTCGGCCGCTTTAAGAACTTTCTTTTCTTTCTTACCGCTTTCCTTGATTTCAGCAAGAATAACGTTTAAGTGACAACCACGTTTTCTGATAGATGTTGCGCGACCGTGAGCGCGAGGCATCCAACGTTTTAACATTACACCTTCATCAGAACGGATTTCTTTAATATATAAATTGTCAACTTCTAAACCGTAAGTATTAACGCCGTTAGCAACTGCAGAACGAACTAAACATGCGATTGGATCAGTTGCTTTTTTATTGATGAATTTTAATTGATCTAAAGCAGCCAAGACAGGCATTTTGCGAACAACATCAATAACCAAGCGAGCTTTTCGCGGTGACATTCTTAAATGATTTAAACTAGCTTTTACTTCCATATGTATACAAATTATTTTTTAGCAGCAGCTTGAGTCTTAGCCATTTTACCACCATGACTAACAAACTTGCGGGTTTGAGAAAATTCACCCAAGCGATGACCAACCATATTTTCAACAACGTAAACTGGAACATGAGTCTTTCCATTATGAACACCGATAGTGAAACCAACCATTTCCGGAGTAATAGTAGCGGCTCTATCCCAAACCTTAATTACGGTTTTATCACCGGCCTTAAGATTTTTTATTTTATTTATCAAACGTAGGTTGATGTATGGTCCTTTTTTTAAACTTCTGGACATATTTGTTTATTACTAATTACAAATTATTTTCTCTTAGCGCGTCTCTTCATGATTAAGCGATCAGAATGTCTCTTGCGTCTAGTCTTAACACCCAAGGCAGGTTTGCCCCATGGAGTCTTAGGATGACGTAAACCGATAGACTGTTTACCTTCACCACCACCGTGTGGATGATCAACTGGATTCATAGCGGTACCACGAACAGTTGGACGAATACCAAGGTGACGACTGCGACCAGCTTTACCAAGGGAGATGTGACGTTTATCAGGATTACTAGCTTGACCAACAGTACATAAACATTCTTTCTTTACTTTTCTGATTTCGCCCGACGGCATTTTAATCTGAGCATATTTACCTTCAACACCCATGACGTAAACTACGTTACCAGCGCCACGAGCAATTTTTGCCCCTTGGCCAGGTTCTAGTTCAACTGAACTAACAGCCATTCCAGCTGGGATGAATTGAAGTGCTAAAGCGTTACCAGTTTTTATTTCAATTAACTCCTTAGAACTCATTATTTTATCACCAACACTTAAATTGATAGGAGCAACGATATATCTCTTTTCACCATCAGCATAATTAAGTAAGGCTAGACGTGCGCCACGGTTTGGATCATATTCAATCGCTGCTACTGTAGCTGGAATTCCGTATTTATCACGTTTAAAATCAACTAAACGAACAAAACGCTTAGCTCCGCCGCCACGATGACGAACAGTGATTTTACCTTGACTATTACGACCGCCTCTTTTTTTCTTAGGCACGATTAATCTTTTTTCCGGAGTAAACTTTGTTAGATCTTTGAAATCGTCAAAAGTCGCTTCACGACGTCCCGGTGTATTTGCTTTTACTTTTTTAATACCCATATGTATTCAAATAAATGTGTTCAAATTAAACTCCTTCGTAAATCTTAATAGATTGACCAGCCTTTAAAGTAACTGTAGCCTTGCGCCAATCCTTTCTTTGACCACGAATTTTTCCTCTAGCTACTTTTTTTCCGTCAACATTAGAAATATTTACCTTAACAACCTTAACGCCATAAATAGCTTCAACTGCTTTAGCGACTTCAATTTTATTAGCTTTCAAAGAAACTACAAAAACATATTTACCGTGCTCACTTGAAATAGCAGCTTTCTCAGTAATCAAAGGTTTAACTAAAATACGATAAGCCTCGTTAGATTTAACACTTTTTTTAACCTTACCATCAACCGTCTTAACAGTCTTAGGGGATGCTTCAGTATATAATTCAGACATACTAACCGCCGCTTCTTCTTTTTTAGCAGTTTCCTTTTTAGGAGCTACTTTTTTTTCAGTTGCATCAGTTTTTTTATTGCTAAATAAAGCCATATTTTTAATACTTATTTATTATAACGGTCAGTTAAAACCTTAACGACGTTTTCTGTTAATAATAAATTTTTATAATTCAATAAATCTACCAAATTAATATTTTCTAAATTAATAACTTTAACACCTTCTAAGTTACGGCAAGAATTTTTTGCTTTTTCTTCAGTAGCTTCGTTAACAATAAGGATATTTCTGCGTTCGTTATTTAAAACGTTCTTTTCAACAGCAGTTAATAAGGTATTAAATTTCTTTGTTTTATATTCTTCAAATTCTAAATTATCAATAATAACTAAAGAGTTAGTTGAGAACTTATCAGATAAAGCCATGAACAAAGCCTTTTGCTTCATTTTTTGGTTAATCTTTTTCTTAAAGTTTCTATCTTTAGTAGGACCAAAAGTTACGCCACCACCAATCCAAATTGGAGAACGGCTTGAACCAGCACGAGCACGTCCAGTTCCCTTTTGTTTCCAAGGTTTTTTACCACCACCAGAAACTTCAGCTCTACCTTTAGTATGGGCTAAAACCTGACGAGCGTTAGCCATTTGAGCGATTACTGCTTGATGCAATAATTCGTTGCTAGCCTTAACGCCAAAAATTTTATCAGTTAATTCTAACTCTTTAACGGGCTCAACTGATTGATTGTAAACTTTTATGTTTAATGACATATAATGATCAATTACTTATTACTTTTACGCTTGAGCTTCCTCAGTTTTTACTTCTTCTTTAGCCTCTTCTTTCACCTCTTCAGCTGCTTCAACAACTTCAGTTGCTTGAGCGGCCTCAGCTACTTCTACAACAGGCTCAACTTCCTTAGCTTCATTTTTTAAATTTAATTTAATTTCGCCACGACCAACAATCATTATTAAACCATTAATAGCACCAGGGACTGAGCCTTTAACGTAAATAATATTTTTTTCGTTATCAACTGAAACAACTTCCAAATTAGTGGTAGTAACTCTATCGCCACCCATGCGGCCGCCCATTCTTGTTCCTTTAAAAACGTGAGCAGGACCTTTTGGACCAACAGATCCACCCATTCTTTCTTGATCTTTATTACCATGAGTATGTTTATGACCAGAGAAATGATGACGTTTAACTACACCTTGAAAACCCTTACCTTTTGAAGTACCTGTAACGTTAATAGAATCACCAGTCGCAAAAGTTTCAACGCTAACTACATCACCTACTTTAAAATTTTCTGTTTTTTCAACTCTGAATTCTCTTAAATGAGCAGGTTTAATATCTAAATTTTTAAGGTGACCAAGTTGGGGTTTAGCGATATTTTTAGCTTTACGAGTTCCGTAAGCCATTTGAACAGCTTCATAGCCATCATTAGTCTTAGTCTTAACTTGAGTAATAACGCAAGGACCAGCTAAAACAGGAGTAACGGCAACTACTTTATCATCGCTCCAGACTTGAGTCATGCTTAATTTTTTTCCTAAAATAAATTTCATATTTGTCTTCATTCTTAAACAAAAAACTGGTCTAAAACCAGCTTTAAAACAAACTATAAAAATAACACGACTTGTTATCAATTTTACTTATAGTTATATTTCGCTGATTTACCTCCAAATTTTGACTAATGTTCGCTTAAACACTTTCTTTATTAACAGAGTTATTTAAGCAATTATTAGCAAACTAATATATTACTTTGTAATGTTACTACATTTTAATTTCAACGTCAACCCCTGCTGGTAGATTTAAGTTAGTTAAATCCTCAATAGTTTTGGCGCTTGGATCAATGATGTCGATCATACGTTTGTGAGTACGCATTTCGTATTGATCTCTAGCATCTTTGTGCACGAAAGTAGAACGGTTAACCGTATATTTTCTAATTTCTGTTGGGAGCGGAATTGGACCAAAAAATTGTGCATCGGAACGTTCAATTGTTTCAATGATAGTTTTTGTAGACTGATCAATAATCTTATGATCAAAAGCCTTGATCTTGATTCTGATCCGTTGTTTGAATTCATTAACTTCTTTTTTGTTTTCGGACATAATTGATTTTTTAAATTAACACTACAACCCCGTCCTTTTTAAAGGAAGAACGGGGCTAAGTACCAATTTATTTCATGATTTTTGTTACAACACCAGCACCTACAGTTCTACCACCTTCACGGATAGTGAACTTTTGTTTATCTTCCAAAGCGATAGGAACAATTAATTTAATATCTAAATTAATAGTATCACCTGGCATAACCATTTCAGTACCAGCTGGTAATGTGATATCACCAGTTACATCAGTAGTCTTGAAGTAGAATTGTGGTTTATAACCATTGAAGAAAGGTTTGTGACGACCACCTTCTTCTTTGGATAGAACATAAACTTCAGCATTGAATTCAGTATGAGGAGTAACTGTGCCTGGTTTACATAAAACTTGTCCACGTTCAACTTCAGTTTTTTTAGTACCACGGATTAAGATACCAGCGTTGTCCCCTGCCATACCAGATTCTAATTGTTTATTAAACATTTCGATTCCAGTAACAGTAGTTTTTTTAGTATCCATTAAACCAACGATTTCAACTTCATCACCAATTTTTACCATACCTCTTTCGATACGACCAGTTACTACAGTGCCACGACCTTCAATTGAGAAGATATCTTCAATAGGCATTAAGTAAGGTTTATCAACATCACGGTTTGGTTCTGGGATGTAGTTGTCTAATGATTCCATTAATTTCATTAATGGCTCAGCATCAGGACCAGTTGGGTTCTCTAAAGCTTTCAAAGCTGAACCACGGATAATAGGAGTAGCGTCTCCTGGGAATTCATATTTCTTTAATAAATCACGAATTTCTTCTTCAACAAGGTCAATTAATTCCTTGTCTTCAACCATATCGCATTTGTTTAAGAAAACAATGATATAAGGTACGCCAACCTGACGAGCTAATAAGATGTGTTCTCTAGTTTGAGGCATAGGGCCATCAGTGGCCGCTACAACTAAAATAGCACCATCCATTTGAGCAGCACCAGTGATCATGTTCTTAACATAATCGGCATGGCCTGGACAATCAACGTGAGCGTAATGTCTCTTTTCAGATTCATACTCAACGTGAGCAGTCGCGATGGTAATACCACGAGCTTTTTCTTCAGGAGCAGCGTCAATTTCACCAACTCCTTTGTGAGATGCTTTCATACCATTAGCGGCGAAAACAGCTAACATCGCAGCGGTTAAAGTGGTTTTTCCATGGTCAACGTGGCCAATAGTACCGACGTTAACATGGGGTTTTGATCTTTCAAATTTTTCTACAGCCATGTTTTTGTTGTAAGGCCCCTGTCTCCAGGGTTTCTTTCCCTTAGGAAACCAGCCGAACTAAATTAATTATTTATTTTTTATTAAAATTTTCTAAACATTACTCAATTTCTTGCGCTTTATTTTTTATACTTGGCGGGATTGACCAGGCCTTTTTAGGCTTATCTTCCTCGGCTAAAGCTGGCGCATTTTTACTATTTTTCCACACAGATATTTCGCGATTTATTTTATCAGTTAAATCTTCTTCTGTCAAATTTTCAGTTTCTGTGTTTAAATCGTTATTTATTTGGTTTAATTCTTTTTTTTCAGATAAACTAGCAGTATTTCCGTCTTCAGATTTTTCGCCAATCATGTTTTCGTAGCGACTAAAATCCATAACAACATATGAGCTATTCGGTTCGTTAGCATCGAAAATTACAACACGATCGCCAGTTTTTTTTATTAAATTGAGAATTTTCTTTAATTGTTCTGGAAACATATAGTTTTTACTTCCCTTGCTTTTCTTTAATAGCTTCTAAAATATTTTTTGGAACTTCAGTATAGTGAGAAAATTCCATAACATAGTTAGCGCGACCTTGGGACATAGAACGAAGTGCGGTTGAATAACCAAACATTTCTGCAAGTGGAACTTTAGCTTTAACAACTTTGATATTTGCACGATCAGACATTTCTTCAATTTGACCACGTTTAGAACTTAAGTCACCGATAATATTGCCCATGTATTCTTCAGGAGTAGTAACTTCAACTTTCATAACTGGTTCAAGTAAAACTGGACCAGCTTTCTGACAAGCGTCTCTGAATGCGTGAATAGCCGCTAATTTAAAGGCGATTTCAGAATAGTCAACATCATGGTATGAAACATAGAAAACAGCTGCATTAACTTCAACCATAGGATATCCAGCAACTGTACCACTAAGAACAGCTTCCTTGAAACCTTTTTCAATCGCAGGGATATATTCTTTTGGAATAACACCACCTTTAACTTCATCAGCAAATTCAATTCCCTTACCTGATTCAAGCGGTTCAACACGTAATGAACAATGACCATACTGACCACGTCCACCAGATTGTTTAGCGTACTTGTGTTCAGCTTCAGCAACCTTAGTGATTGTTTCGCGATATGAAACTTGAGGATTACCAACATTAGCTTCAACACCGAATTCACGACGCATACGATCAACAATAATATCAAGGTGAAGTTCACCCATACCAGAAATTAAAACTTGGTTTGTTTCTGGATCAGTTTCAACGCGGAAAGTAGGATCTTCTTCAGCTAAACGTTGAAGAGCGACACCCATTTTTTCTTGGTCAACTTTAGTTTTAGGTTCAACAGCAATTTTAATAACCGGTTCTGGAAAAGTAATAGATTCAAGAAGAACTGGATTATTTTCATCACACAAAGTATTACCAGTTGTAGTATTTTTTAAACCAATAACAGCCGCAATATCTCCAGCATAAACTTCCTTAACTTCTTCGCGATGGTTAGCATGCATACGTACTAAACGACCAACACGCTCCTTAGTATCTTTAGAAGAGTTAACGATATATGAACCAGCTGTTAACACACCTTGATAAACACGTACGAAACATAATTTACCAACGAAAGGATCGGTTGCAATTTTAAAAGCTAAACCAACAAAAGGCTTGTCATCACGAGCTGAAACAGGATATTTTTTATCAAAATCACGAACATCGCTAGCTTCAATTTCAAGAACGTCAAGTGGTGATGGTAAATAATCATTAACTGCATCAAGAACTAATTGAACGCCAATATTTTGAAGAGCTGTACCGCAGAAAACTGGATAGATTTCATTAGCAATAACTCCTTTTCTAATAGCAGCTTTTAATTCTTCATTAGTAATTGTTTCGCCGGCTAAATATTTTTCCATTGTTTTTTCATCACATTCAACCGCCTTTTCTACTAATTCATTATGAAATTCTTCAACTTTAGCTTTCATATCTTCAGGAACTGGGATTTCAGTAATATCAACACCGTTAAAGCCTGAGAATGAATATGCTTTCTTTTCTAAAATATCAACAACACCGCTTAAATCGTTTTCAGCGCCAATCGGCAATTGAGCGGCAACAGCTTTTTGGTTTAAACGAGTTTTAATAGAATTTAAACTCATGTAAAAATCAGCTCCCATCTTATCCATTTTATTTACAAAACAAAGACGAGGAACGTGATATTTATCAGCTTGACGCCAAACAGTTTCAGATTGCGGTTCAACACCAGCTTGACCATCAAAAACAGCGATCGCACCGTCAAGAACACGTAAAGAACGCTCTACTTCAACAGTAAAGTCAACGTGCCCAGGAGTATCAATGATATTGATTTTATTGTGTTTCCAAAAACAAGTCGTCGCGGCTGAAGTAATAGTAATACCTCTTTCTTTTTCCTGTTCCATCCAATCCATTTCCGCTGCTCCTTCATGAACTTCGCCGATTTTATGCTTTTTACCAGTATAAAATAAAACGCGTTCTGTAAAAGTAGTTTTACCGGCATCAATGTGGGCCATGATGCCGATGTTTCTGATGTTTTCTAAAGAATAGTCACGAGACATAAAGTATATATTATCTCTGTATTAAAGAGATCGTAATTTAAATATTAATTATTTTGCTCTTGAGAAATGAGCGAAAGCCTTGTTAGACTCAGCCATCTTATGAACTGCCTCTCTCTTCTTAACTGATGGACCTTCACCATTTGAAGCGTCTAAAATTTCAGTAGCTAATTTTTCAGCAGTTGAACGGCCTTTTCTATCATTAGCAGCACCGATAATCCAGTTGCAACCTAAGAAATAGCGTCTTTCACCACGAACCTGAAAAGGAACTTGGTAGTTAGCGCCACCAACACGTTTACCACGAACTTCTACTAAAGGAGAAACTTTCTTAATCGCCTTGTTGAAGATGTGTCTTGGATCCTGTTTGGTTTTTTCTTTTAAGATTTCAAAAGCACCGTACACGATTTTCTCGGCAGCGGCCTTCTTTCCTCTTTCCATGACGTAGTTAATAAATTTAGCGATATTCTTATCGTTATACTTAGAATCGCCTTCAATTGTTCTCTTAGGAGCTGGTTTACCTCTCATATTATTTTATTAATTATTTTTTTGGTTTTTTAGCGCCATAGCAGCTACGTCCCTGACGTCTAGCTTCAACGCCCGATGCATCAAATACACCACGAACTACTTTATAGCGAACACCTGGCAAATCTTTAGTTTTACCACCTTTTACTAGAACGATACTGTGTTCTTGTAAGTTATGACCCATTCCAGGAATATATGCAGTTACTTCCATGCCGTTTGATAAACGAACACGAGCAATTTTACGCAAAGCTGAGTTAGGCTTTTTAGGAGTAGTTGTAGTTACCTTTAAACAAACACCTTGTTTAAAAGGAGCTCCTTTAGCTGTATCTTTCTTTTTGCGGTGCAAAGAATCAAGACTAGTATGAAGCGCAATAGCGTTTTTTCTTTTGCCGATCGATTTACGACCGTGGCGAACTAATTGGTTAATAGTTGGCATAATGTCTTATTGATTTGAGCTCTATAGAAATATTGAGCTTCTTATATATTAAAAATATCCTGATCATTCAGGATGGGTTTTATATAATTTTTTATACTAATATAATTTAACAAATACTAAAACATAAGTCAAGGTTATTGATTCGTAGATTAAGATATATTCCCTGTTAGTTTTTAATTACAAAATATGTTTTAAAATATAATTGACAAAGAAGCTTTAGTATGTTAAATTTTTTTATTAATTTGCACATTAAAATATTAACAGAATACAAACCAAAAAAATAGACAAAATGATTACACTAAAAAAAATCGTTTCCCTCGCGCTAGACATTAAGGATATTAATGATGCCGTAATTCTCTTTTTGAAAGAAAAAGGTTTTGAAACCTCTGACATCGTAACCGAGGATAATTTACTAGAGCTGATTCGTGGAGGCGCACTGGTGCTTAATGCGAAGGAATTGAACATTGATAATGTTTCTGAAAAATGTGAAGTTAAAGAGAATAAAGACAAAAGAACTTTATATTTTCCAGCTTCTCTTATTTCAAGACTTGGTAAATCTACTCAGGGATTGGAAATGTTTTTAGGAAATGTTGAGGATGAACAAGTCCTACTGATACTAACAAATAGTTTTTACTCTTTAGGCAGTCTTGACATACAGCTACTGAAGTTTATGTTTAATCTAACGTCACCAAACCCGTCGCTTAAGAAAGTAAAAAGCAAAGAAGAAATTGAGGAATACTTTCAGACAAGAACAAAATTAGTTGTTAAGAATGTTATTGCTAATTTCGGCAGACAAGCCATGAGAGAATTTGAAAGTATATTATCTCGAGAGAATAAAGTACTTGCAAAATTAAAACCAAACATTAATTTGGCAAAAGAAGATCTCTGGAAGGTAAAACTTGAAGACTTAACATTTTCTCATCGTGTTCATCAAGCTTTTAAGAAATATGAATATCATAATAATGAATTTAGTTTGAAAACGGTTGGTGACTTAATTATTTTAAACTTTGACGATTTTAAAAAATTTAGACCGGTTGGCGAAAAAACGGTTCAGGAAATTGTAAATTTTATTATTTTATACGAACTTTAACTCGTAAAAAAATCGAGCTAATTATAGCGCATACCAACCCTATGCGCTTTTTTATTATTTTAAATATTTTTAGAATAGCGAGGCTTGACTTATTCAAGATTATATACTATAAATTATTATCTGTTATTTAAAAAATAAATCATCAAAAATAAATTAATCATGAAGAGAAAAAGTTTTTTTTCAGCTCCCTTAATTATCTTAACTTTTTTTATCAGTCTCCCGTTTTTCGCTTTCAGTCAAAAATCAAAAGAACAGGTTGTGGAAGACGGAATTTATATGGGGAAATTTCATAGAACTCCAATGTTTTATGAAGTATCTAAAAATGAAATTAAACCTCTTGGTCTTTGCTTTCCGTATTTTGGAATAAAGATAGAAGATGAAAGTTCATTTTATCTCTTATTAGATGACCGGTATTTCCAAAAGTTTCTGTATTGCGAAAAACTGGCGATAGAAAAAAGTGATTACGGAAAAGCAAATCTAAACACATCAGAAGAATTTGTTGGTTTTCATTCAGGTCCCTTACTCGGCGACAGACAATATCAAGACGGTATTTTATTTGCAATAAAAAAAATTCCAAATGGTAACTTTTTAATTAGCATATTAAATCTTAATAGCTACGACTTTTATCAGTGTGAAGGAGTAATTGAATGTCTTAATTCCCCAAAGCTTCATCGAAAATTAAAATTCATAGTTAAAGGAGATGTTAATAACCAGAAAGAAGAGCTCTGGGAAATTACTTTAAATCCAATTACTGACTACGTCTGGAGAGGAATGTTCAATGTTTATATAAACGGCGAACTTCGCTTTGAAGTAGAAGTTATTGATAATTAAATAATAGTACAAGAAAAATCACAAGCCTCAGCTTAAAAAACTGAGGCTCTTTTATTTTCTAAAATATTCTATAAAAACTTAAGCACCAACAATTATCTTAAATAATGTGTTAACGATAGGCATTATAGTATCTCCAGCCAACATCACAAATAAAATTACTAAAATAAAACCAAATCTTTCCATGTTTAAATATTTAGCCTTAATATTATCTGGCAAAAAGGCGGCTAAGATTTTTGAACCATCGAGCGGTGGCAGTGGTACAAGATTAAAAATCATCAAGACTAAATTAATATAAACAATTAGACTAACTAAGCCGGTAAAAGTTATATTAACGACCGGGGAAAATCTTAAAAACAAACCAAAAAATAATGCGATCACTAGGTTACCTAGTGGACCAGCTAGAGCAACTTTAGCGTCACCATATTTCTTATCACTTAAATTATTGGGATTATATGGAACTGGTTTAGCCCAACCAAAGACAAAGGGCATATTAGTTATTACCATGACTAGGGGCAAGAAAAAAGAGCCGAAAAATTCTAAATGAACCAAGGGATTAAAGCTTAAACGACCAGCATCTTTAGCGGTTGAGTCGCCTAGTCTATAGGCCATCCAGCCATGCATGTACTCGTGAACGATTGCAGAAGCAACCAGGACGATAATTTGGAAAATATAAATCATATTAATATATTATAATTAAATCTTAAGATATTTTAACACAACTTGATTAATTTTAAAAATACTGTTAGAATAAATTCATTATTTAAGAAAAGCTAAGTGAAGAATTAATATGGCAAAAAAATGCGATCTATGTGGCCGCAGCGCAACTAAAGGCGCTTCCCGCTCCCATTCTAAAATCAAAACTCTAAAAAGACAGAATATCAATCTTCAAACCAAAATGATTGAAGGCTTAAAGGCTAGAATCTGTACTTCTTGCATGAGAACTATGGAAAAACCAAAGCGCGTTAAAGCTAAAAGAAAGCCTGCTCTAAAAGAAGGCGAATTAAAAGCTTTAAAAGTTAAGAAGGCTGGTGCTAAAAGCGCTCCTAAAAAAGCGAAAAAAGTTACCGTTAGAGTTGCAAAAAAGAAATAAATTTTTTCAAATTTAAATAAAAAACCACTTCTATCTAGGAGTGGTTTTTTGTTATATATTTTACTTTTTCCCTATTTTAAGCTATATTTTAAGTAAATATAACTATTTATAGAAATTTTATGTTTGAATTAAGCAGTAATTATAATCAAATCAAAGATAGAAAAGAAAAAATTGAGCCTGAAGTTAGCAGCTTTGAAAAAGAAGTATTTACTAAATTCCCCGAAGAAGATGCTAAAAGAATTAAGTCGTCCCTAGATTTCATGCTTAAAATTCATCTTCCGCAAAAAGACAGAGTTGACGGCAAGCCTTTCGCTAGTCACCCGCTCGCCGTCGCCGAAAAAGTAATGAACATGAGCAATGATCCAGAGCTTGTAATTGCTGCTTTAATGCATGATGGCGTCGAAGATCAGGCCGATAGAATTTTTATAGAAAGAATTGAAAGAAAAAACTTGGGCGGAGGTTTAAGCCTTAAGTTCGATGAAACAGCTAAAGACAAATATAAAATAATATTAAATGCTTGGAGCTTCAGAGAAATTGAAGATAGATTTGGCCCTAAAATTAAATACTATGTTGAAAACATGACTAATCATGATTTCAATTCTCTGGCCGAACATGTAAATCTAGAAGGAGAAAATAAAATTGATTTTATTAATAAATTATACGCTGAACATGTTGAAGACATAATTAATGATCCAGATTTATTAATTCTCAAATTAGCCGATTTAACAACAAACATGAATTTACGATCGCTTGATCCTGGAAGCGAAAAATACCAAAAACTTAAACGAAAATACAAATCTGTAATTGAAAATGTTTTAGAGAAACTCAAAACTATTCCAGCAGATCATCCAATTTATCCTAAAAAAGATAATGTTATTAAAGAGTTAACCGAGACTTACGAGGAGCAATATAAATAGTATAATAAGCTTAAAAAACCACTTCTACTTAAGAGTGGTTTTTTGCTAGTTTGACAGATTCATCGAATAAAAATATTTATGGCGAAACTACTTAAAAAAATTTCGAGAAAATAGAACGATGTTTCATTTTGGTTACGGGGCCAGACTGCGTGATGCACTCTGGCTCTTTTTCTTTTTTAAAAAAGCCCACTCCTCTTAGAATGGGCTTTATTTGTAAAATGATTATCTGGCTATTTGATAACTTTAAACCACTTCCTTTTTCCAACTTTAACAACTAATCCTTCTTCGGAAACTAAAATCATCTCATCAAATTTATTCTTAACTTCAGCATCTATCTTAATACTGCCTTGAATGAATAATCTTTTGATATCACTATTACTCATATCCGGTGCCAGCTTTTTTATTAGATCAAAAACCGATATATCACTAACACCAACGCTAATAATGTCCATTTCATCAGGAGTTACTCTCTTTTGGAATTTCTGAATAAACGCATCAGACGCGGTCTGAGCTCCTGCATCACCATGAAAAATTTTAGTTATTTCAAAAGCAGTTCTCATCTTAGCATCTCGAGGATTATCTGCGAGTAATATTTTCTCAATTTCATCCAAAGACACCCTGGTATTATTAATTAAAAAAACTTTAATCATTTCATCTGGTTGCGCCATAATTCCCGCGAACATGTCTTCGGCGGAAAAATTAAGAAATATTCCAGTCCCGCGACTTTTTGACATTAACTCGTGAGTTTTAGGATTTTCCATTAAATTAACAGCAACGACAAATTTGTCTTTGTTTTTTAATTTTTTTAACAGTGTCCTTCCCATTAAAGCATTGAAAATCTGGTCAGTCCCGCAAAGTTCAACGTCAACATCCATGGCAACGCTATCATAGCCTTGCATTAAAGGATACATAAACTCATGCAAAAAAATCGGCCGATTCTCAGATAATCTTTTTTGAAACATATCTCTTTCGAGCATCTGTTGCACGGTAACATTGGAGGCTAGATTAACTAAATCCTCCATCGTCAACTTAGCCAACCAATCATTATTATACATAATTTTTGGCGGGTTCACTTTGGCATCAAAATCCATCAAAGGTTTAATTTGCTTAACCCAGCTCTCAACATTAATCAAAGCTTCTTCTCTAGTTAATTGCTTTCTGGCAGTCGCTCTTTCTGTAGGATCTCCAATCCTAGCGGTAAAGTCACCAATTAAAACAATAACTTCGTTACCGAGTTTTCTGAATTCCTCGAGCAACATGTAGTTCTTAGCATGGCTCAAGTGTAATGCATTTGAGGTCGGATCAGCGCCAATATAGAAGCGCAGCTTGTGTTCTAGAAGAGCATCTATAAATTCTTCTTTTGTGGGCAATATTTGCATAATAACCCCACGATTTAGGACCTCCATTAATTCTTGTTTTTTGTCTGTTTTCATATCAATTTGTTTTTGTTTTGATTGGACTATAGGTAAATTTTACTATGTAACATCTAAATCGTCAATTATGATTTCCTTTTTAAAAATACGGCTAACAATATCAAACCCCCGTAATACCCTACTCCTAAGCACCAATTAAAATTATTTATCGTTATAGTCGCCCAGCTCGGCCTAGCTAGTAAATTAGAAACAATAAAAATATATTTCAAAATTAAATACGGAATAAAAAACCAAACTAAACCAAGGGCCGGAATTAAGGCGCTTAAAAATATCGCAATAATTAAACTCGCCAAAAGTATCGGAAAAGTCCAAAGCACTAAAACATTCGCAAGCGGGGCGATAATTGATAACTGTTTAAAGTTTATTAAGGCGATTGGTAAAATCACAATCTGCGAAACTAAAGTTAAATTAATCGTATCAATAGTATTTTTTAAGAAGTCTTTGGACTTCTTTTTTAGGTTTAATTTTTCTAATTTCGCACGGGTAATTTCTTCGCCAATTGGATAAATATATATAATTCCTAAGAGAGCTAAAAATGATAATTGAAAACCAAGATCATTTCTAAGCAACATAGGGTTAAACGCTAACATTAAAGCAGCTGCAAAGACCAAAGCTTTAATTAATGAGCTGCTGCGCTCGTAACGAATTGCGATTAGTGCTAATCCGCCCATAATAGCCGAACGAACGGCTGAGGCGGACAGCCCGGTAATCAATGGGTATAAAATTAAAAAGGAAATAACTGTATAAAAAGCGCGCCGACGACTAATTCCTATATTTAATAAAAAACCAATGATCATCGCACTTAAAATCGTTATATGAGAACCAGAAATCGCTATCATATGACTAAGCCCAACGCGAGAAAAAATATTTAAATCTTCTCTTAAAACCGTTCGTCTATAACCAAATAAAATTGCATTACCCAGTCCTGCTTCCGGCTCGGGTAAATAATTATTTACTACTTTGACTAAGCTTTGTTTAAACTTAATTAATTTTTTATATATATTTTGACCCGCGCTTAAACTTCCTTCAACTAAACTTATTTTTGGAAAATATATTACCGAATAAACATCATAACGCGCTAAATAATCTTCATAATTAAAACCATCTACGCTTGGCGGAGTTTTTATTTCACCTTTAACATTTAAATAATCTCCATAATCATATTTGGGGTATAGATTAGTTGTTAGTAATACTTTTCCTTTAATTTCCCCGTTTAGACAAAGGGTTAAACGTTGACTTTTATAATCTTGGTCAACCTCTTCGCAAACAAAACCAATGAAGCTTAAATTTTTATTATTATAATAGGCGATATCGTTTTTATTTATTTTAGGAATAAAGGCTTTGTCTCTTAAACCAATTATAAAAATTAAAATAACAAAAATTAAATTGAATATTAAAAATATTTTTGCTTTTGATAGGCGTGGTTTAGTAATTTTAAACATAAAAAAACCGCTATGATTTATAACGGAATTTTATAATATTTTGCTTAATTTAAATCTAAAGAAATTAAATTTATTTTTTAGAATTAATATCGGTTTTTAACCATCTTAAATAAGCCTCCATAAACTTTTCCAAATCACCATCTAAAACCGCATCAACGTTAGAAGTTTCATATTCACTTCTATGATCTTTAACTAAACGATTGCCGTAAAGAAAATAGGAACGAATTTGACGACCCCATTCAGCCTTAGTTAATTCCCCTTTTAACTTCTTTTCGGCGGCTTCTTTTTCTTCAAGAGCTAACTGATATAATTTATTTTTCAAAATTTTAAATGCGTTTTCTTTGTTTTGGTGTTGTGAGCGTTCGGTCTGACAGGAAATAGTAATGCCAGTTGGAATGTGGACTAAGCGGACAGCTGAGTCAGTCGTATTAACGCTTTGACCACCTGGGCCGCTAGATCTAAAAACATCAATTCTAATATCTTCATCACGAATCGCAACCGCATTATCATCTTTTAATTCCGGGATTACTTCAGCAAGAGCAAATGAAGTTTGGCGTAAGCCGTCCGCGTTAAAAGGCGAATTTCTAAGCAAACGATGGACGCCATTTTCACTCTTTAAATAACCATAGGCCCAAGGACCAATTATTCGTAAAGTTGAACTCTTAAGTCCGGCTTCATTGCCATAATTTCGGTCTAAAATCTCTATTTTCCAGCCCTGACGTTCGGCAAAGCGTAAATACATTCGCTCTAGCATCTGAGTCCAATCCTGAGCGTCTACGCCGCCCGTACCGGAATGTAAAGAGATAAAAGCATTACTATTATCATACTCACCAGAAAACAATGAAAAGAACTCTAAATCGCTGAATTCTTTCTCTAAATAGGCGATTTTTTCATTAATCTCGGATAATATTCCCTCCTCCGCCTCACTTTCAGCCATCGCAAGTAAATCCGATGTCTCAGCTAAATCTTTCTTCATCTTATCAAAAGGTAGAATTTGAGCAACTAAGGCTTCGGTTTCCTGACCGATTTTTACCGCTATTTCTTGATTACTCCAGAAATCAGGTTCAGACTGCAAAGCTTTATTCTTACTAACTAAAAGACGTTTGGCCGGCAAATCTAAAACCGCTTCTAGATTTAAAAGCTTATATCCTAACTCTTCAATTGTCTTAGATTCTTGGCTCATAGTACAGTTATTATAACATTGTTTATGGGATAAATAAAAAGACCCCAATTTAAATAACTTTTGTGTTAAATAAATTGGGGTATTAGAACTAAGATTTTAGAAATTTTGAATTAATAACTACACACAAAGAGGAGATCGCGAAACTTCGAAAATAAAACCACAATCCTTAGCCCAACCATCATAAGGGTCGCCGCCGTCAGTGCATAGCCTAGGAAGAGTTGGTGTACGAGCTACGCACAAGAGATATGAGCCTCCATTAGATAATTTAATCGGATTATGACAAACAACCAACAAATCAAGACCCATGGTTTTGAGTTCATTATTAGACAATGTTTCGCCAATAAGACACGCGAGTTCAGGAGTTGGTGTTATCAATTTTCTTTTCGCAGCTTCTTTACGAATTTTTCTATTAATTCGGCTATCACGATCAAACATAGAGCCTTTTAAAATAGCAATCGTACAAACAAAACCAGTAGTAACCTTAAAGTCTTCTGATAAAAGTAATTCTGTGGCGCCCGAGGAAATATTAATAGGCTTATTATATAATCTCTTAATCCACTGCTCGCCGGTAGTGCCGTCAAAAATTACTTTAATATAGATAACATTATCTAATTCAAACCATTTTTGTTCCGGGAAAATAATCTTGTCTAATTTATTAATAGACGCTCGTTTGTAAATAACATCCAAATGATTAGCGGATTTACCTTCAATAATAATCTTCTGCATTACATCGATAGAATCTTCATAAGAAATAGTGCCCTCATTAATCCTGCGAACGATTTCGTTCGTCTTTTTCTGAATTTTACCGATTCGCTCATCAGTAATTTTAGGTTTTTCGTCTACAACAGTTTTTACCGTTTTCATGACAAATAATATTTTGTATTTACTGTTCTCAAATCTTAGTTGATTTTGCTACAGTTAAAAATTATCTATTTTATAAATATCTTTTAGCTGTAGCCAATATTTTTAAGGTTCAATATTTTCAGATAAATTTATCATTTTTTATAAATTACGTCAATACTAACAAAAAGAGCTCTGATAATAGAGCTCTTTTTTGATATTTGAAATATTTGAGATTAACGTTTTGACCATTGTGGAGCCTTTCTCGCTTTGCGTAAACCCGGTTTCTTTCTTTCAACTTGTCTTGGGTCACGAGTTAAGTAGTTATTAACTTTCAAAGCTTCTTTAGTTTCAGGGAATAACATGAAAATTGTACGAGCGATACCTAAACGAACCGCATCGATTTGGCCCATTTTACCACCACCAGAAACGATGATTGAAAAATTATAATCACGTAAATGACCAGCAACTTTTAATGGCTGAACAATTAAATTAAAACCATCGCCAGGAAAATATTCAGTCGCTCTTTTTCCGTTTACCATGATAACACCTTTACCATTTTCGTATAAACGAACTTGAGCAACCGCTTGTTTGCGACGTCCAACTGCTTTAGTATAATTACCAATAAATTCAGCAGTTTCATTTTTTGCCCAATCTTTTTCTTCCTCTAAATTATCAATCTCAGTGATTGCGATAATTTCGTCTTGGGAATCTTGGATCTTTTTTTCAGCCATATTATTTAATAATAATTAATCTTTTTAACATCGCATCGCGAAGCTTAGTTGGAGGTAACATATCACGAACGGCGCGATATAAAACATCACCTGGATCATTTGAAAATACAACTGACATTTTTTTACTCTTTAAACCTCCTAAGTAACCAGAATAATGATGATATAATTTTTGGTCTAATTTCTTGCCAGTAAACTTCATTTTAGAAATATTTTTTACTTCAACGATATCACCCATATCTATATGAGCTTGGTATTCAGGTTTATTTTTACCACGTAAAATTGTCGCAATTTTAGTAGCGAAGCGACCAACTGTTAAATCGGTAGCGTCTAGTTGATGTAATTTTCTTACAATAGTTGTCATATAATTATACTAATTCAATTTGTACCATTTCGGCACCGTCGCCTGCGCGAACACCTAACTTAGTAGTACGAGTATAGCCACCCGGACGAGTTTGATAGCGAACACCTAAAACTTCAATCGCTTTTTTAACAGCATTTTTCTGAAGTAGAACTCTGATTAAACCACGACGAGCAGTTAAATCGCCTGCCTTAGAAGAAGTAATTAACTTCTCAACTAATGGTCTAACCGCTTGAGCTTTAGCCTTGGTAGTTTTAACTTTTTCGTATAATAAAATACTTGAAGCTAAATTACGCAACATTAATTCTCTTGGTCCTTTCTTACGATCTAAAATTTTGTTTTTATTTCTGTGACGCATATCAACTAGGATTACTAATATTATTTTTTAGTTTTCTTTTTAGTTTCTTTTTTTTCTTTTTTCTCTGGAGCAGCTTCTTCTTCAACTTCTTCTTCGGGAGCTTCTTCAATTTCTGCTTCAGTCGCTTCTTCGTGGCTAGCTTCTTCTTTTACAGCCATTGCACCAGGAAGTAAAGCGCTATATTGATCAACTAAGATTTTTACACTTTCGTTGAAGGCGTTTTCTGGAGTAATAGTTCCATCAGTTTTAACATTTAAAACTAATTTATCCCAGTTAGTCATTTTACCAACACGTGTATTTTCAACACTGCTAGAAACGATGATAACTGGAGAGAACATAGAATCAATTTCAATATAACCAATTTCTCTATTCTCTTTCTTAGCTCCTTCTGGCATTTTATAACCACGACCTTCTTTAACAACGATTTCCATTTCTAAGCTACCAGATTCATCAGTAATGTTAGCAATAACTAATTCAGGATTTTTAATTTCAACTTGGCTGTTTTTAGCAATATCACCAGCAGTAACAACTTTTTTACCTTTAACTTTAAGTTCTAAGCGAACTTCTTCATCGGTATGAATTTTAAGACGTACTTGTTTTAAGTTTAGAATCATTTCTAAAACGTCTTCTTTAACATGAGGTAAAGCCATGAATTCATGACTTGCACCTTTAATTTTAGCGCCAATTACGGCAGCCCCCGGTAAAGATGATAGTAAGACACGGCGTAAAGAATTGCCTAATGTCATACCGTAACCCGGAAATAAAGGTTCAACTGTAATGATGCCTTCATTCGGATTGCCACCTGTTTTAAAATCAATTTTTTTAGGTAAAGCAATGTTTTGCATAAATAATGCGGCTTAGAGCGAATGAAAATTCGCGCGAAGCAAATTAGTTTATTTTGAGTAATACTCAATAATCATTTGTACGTTAATGTTTTGTGGTAAATCTGTGTCTTTTGGTTCATGAAGCGCTTTAGCACTTAGATCCTTAACATCAAGATTTAACCAGCTTGGTCTGTCAGCCTTCTTCAATTTTTCACCTAGATTTTTGAAATAACGGTTAGGTTGACTGCTCTTTCTAATTTTAATAACTTGGCCTAATTTAACAGAGAAAGAAGGGATATCAGTTTTTACATCGTTAACTGTGAAGTGACCGTGGGTAACTAATTGACGAGCTTGAGCGCGAGATGTTGCCCAACCAAGACGGTAGATAACATTGTCTAAACGCATTTCAAGTAATCTTAAGAAGTTCTTACCAGCATCACCTTGCTTCTTAGAAGCTTTAGCAAAAAGTAAGCGGAATTGTTTTTCAAGCAAACCGTAGTATTTCTTTGCTTTTTGTTTTTCTTGTAATTGTAAGCCGTAATCACTTAGACGTTTATGACCTTTAGGACCATGAAAGCCTGGAGCGTAGTTACGTTTAATCATCGCACACTTTGGAGTTGAACATCTATCCCCTTTAAGGAATAACTTTTCTCCGATACGACGACATTGTTTACATTTATTATCAATATTTCTTCCCATATTATTTTATATTAGACGCGACGTGGTTTTTTAGGACGACAGCCATTGTGAGGAACCGGAGTTACATCTTTAATAGCTGAAACATCTAAACCGTTAGCATTTAAAGCACGGATAGCCGCTTCACGACCTGTTCCTACACCAGAAACAAATACGCTAACTTCTTGTAATCCATATTCTTCTTTAGCTTTTTGAGCTGCAATTTTTGTGATAATTTGAGCGGCGTAAGGAGTGGCTTTTTTAGCACCCTTAAAACCAGCTAAACCAGCACTAGCCCAAGAAATAACATCACCATTTGTATCAGTCAAAGTAATCATGGTGTTGTTGTAAGTCGCTTGAATATAAGCACGACCGACTTTAACAACTTTAGCAGTTTTCTTCTTTTTCTTCTTGATTAATTTCTTTTTTGCTCTAGCCTGCTTATTTTTTTCTAATTTTTGTTTAATTTCTTCAGGCAACTCTTCATCGCTAGAATCAAAAGAAAAACCTTCACTTTCCTTTTCTTCTTTTTCTTCTTTGATTTCAGCCTTAAGCTCAGGAGCTTTTTTCAAGTCCTTTACTTCTTCGCTTATTGCCTCTTTTTTTACTTCTTCAGACATATTTTAATCTTTATAAATGATTAGGTCTTTTGTAATCCAGCCTTAGATTTACCACTACCCATAGTAACACGTTTATTACCACGAACAGTACGGCTATTAGTCTTAGTTCTTTGACCTCTAACTGGTAAATGTTTTGCATGACGTAAACCACGATAACAACCGATTTCACGTAAACGTTTGATGTTACTTGCAACTTCACGTCTTAAATCGCCTTCAACTGTATATTTCTTTTCAACGATTTCACGTAAACGATTTACTTCGTCTTCTTTCAAGTCTTTAACTCTTACATCCTTGTTAACTTTAGCCTCAACTAAAACTTTGTTGGATCTATGTTGACCAACACCGTGGATATAAGTTAGAGCAATTTCTACTCTTTTGTCTAAGGGAATATTAACTCCCGCAATTCTTACTGCCATAAATATAATAAGTTACCCCTGTCTTTGTTTATGTTTAGGGTTTTTGCAAATTACATGAACACGACCTTTACGTCGCACTACTTTACAATCCTTGCAAATTTTTTTAGCACTGGCTCTTACCTTCATATTGGAAATCTTATAATTGCTAGCGAGTTTCTGGCACAAGCGTAGCTTGTATCAGAGACGAGTGACGCAATTTCATGTCCGAAGGACATTAATTTAATTAAACTAGAAACGATTCTTAGTTAGAGACGGTATATGATCCGTCCCTTAGTCAAATCGTAAGGACTAATCTGCAATTTTACTTTATCACCTGGTAACAAACGAATTTTATTCATTCTCATCTTACCCGATAAATGTGCTAAGATTTCATGGCCATTTTCTAGTTTAACTTTAAAACTAGCAGCTGGCATCAACTCAAGAACCTCTCCCTGAATCTCAATAAAGTCCTTAGCGTTAAGTGTGGATGAACTATCACTTGTTTGTTTGTTGTCTTTTGACATTAACACAAAAAAATTTGATAAAGAATTTGGTCACCTTTATCAAAATCTATTATAAAAAATTAATTTTTTCTAATAATATTCTTAATAAAACTATTATAGAGATAAGTTATCAGCTTGTCAAGGGCGCCTCTAAAAGTCCTTTAATGAAAATATTTTGAGGTACATTTTAATAAAAATAGCAAAAAAAGACCCCCGAAATATTTTGAATTTACATTCTCAATATTCGGGGGCCAACTGATTAGACTGGGACAACAACGTAGGAAGCGACCTTGCCATGCCAGACATTTACGTCATTCAGGCGATGTACGTAGACACGTAGCCCGTCGGAAAATACGCGAACGGTAATTAAAACGGCATTTTCAGCCGGATTGTCTTCGTTAATTGACTTGTTTTCATCAATTTTACAAATAAACATAAAATTGTTCCCAACTTCCTTGATTTTTCCCGACATTTTTTCACAAAATTCAACAATTTGGTTTTGTGATAAAACTCGTTGACTCCATTTCCCCGGAACGGCTTCAAAGATTTTAATAAAAGATTTTTCTCCACTTACTTCAATAATACAAACATTAATCTCTTCTGTGGCGACACCATTTTTAGCTAATCCCCAGGGGAAAAAATTTGGGTCAACATAGAAAAAAATGTTTTTAACTGTGGCAATTATTTTTTTGCCATCAAGACCTGCAATACAGAGGATATTGTCCTCTTTTACTTGAGCATCCATTTTTTTAGTTGTTTATTTTAAATGTACTAACTTACTCTTCCTGGTAAATTTCAGGGATGATTTTAATAACACATCATCATAATTTACAACAAATAAAGAATTTAGTCAATATTATAAAAAAATAACCTAAAATTAGATTATTCATTTATCTGAAATATTGAAGAGTTACTATTTTCTAGCCATAAATCCAAAAATATCAGTATAATTCGGTTCTCCAAATAAAATTGGATAAAAATCTTCCGGAGCTAATATTTGAGTTTTATCAGCTGCATAGGCAACAATGGATCCTTTTAAAACTAATTCATAATTCTTTATATCTTCAACGGCTATATCGCCTGGATTTTTAGGGAATGTCTTATAACACTCAAACTGTTCAATCTTTTGAGGAAGATCGGTAGTTTTTAGTGGATCGTTAACAATATTTAAGCTATCAAGAATACTAATTAAATCTTCATAAGTTCTTCGAGCTGATTCCGATGAATTATCACCATATTCAAAAGCTAACCCGGGAATAATTTTTTCGCCCAAACGACAGGCGGCAAAAATTGAAGAACCGCTAGTCGCCGAAACATAAAGAACTTTTTCTGCATTTCGACAAACAGAAATCATTCTTTGAAGAGTTTCAGCATTGTCTTCAATAACAATACAATTAACTAAATCCGACTCTGTCGAATGAATATCAAAAACATAATCGAATAAAGGAATATATTTACTCATTTCATTTGCAACCCGTTCTTCAAATAATCCAGTTTCCGAACCAGGGAAAGATCTATTAAGATCTTTTTCTATAAATCTTTTATGTTGTTCTGCGGCCCAGGGATTAGCAAAGTTAAAAGTAACAGAGCCGTTAGTTATCTTTGTATATTTAAATAATTTTTCAACTTCAAGCCCGATAGTTTCATTACCATGACTACAAATATTTACTAAAACCCGGGGATGACTAAATTTTTTAGCCGCTTCAATTTTTTCTAAATATAGTTCTTTTAAATTGTCTGTCATATATTTTAAGTCGATTATTTTTCATTATTATAACACAAATAGAATAGAGACAACAATATTAATAGTTTTCTTGGTAAATAAAAATGACCACAATTATATCCTTTCAGATTAATTGTGGTCATGTACATGCGCTTAAGTTTATCTTCATATTAAAATTAATTAATATAACCAATAAAAACGATCCCATCTTTTGATCTGCCGAACTCATCGATTTCGAGCATCTGTTGCCACCATTGCCAAAGATATTCATTTCTTGGAAGTGGTATCTGAGGATAAAGACAACATTCATACAGATTTTTAACAACCATGTTGTTCAGTAATTTTCCAGGACGATCTCGAACGAGTTCTCTTCCGATTTTCATTATAAAATCAGTCGGCTGTTCTTTTTCATTTGGGAAAATTGAGCACACACATTTTTTAGCTGCTAAAAACATTGCAGGATTTTGAGTGGTGAAGCCAAATAATGACATGCCAGACTCTAAAAACATTTTCTCAACCAATAAGGGCCCGATGCCATTATTGGTTTTTGAAACCGCAACTCCGTGTAAATAACAAAGATCAAGATCGGCAAGATTTCTAGTAGTAGCAAACCCAACTAATTCACCATCGTCATATACCAATCCAATATTTTCTGAATCAAATACATGACAACGAACATCATCAGGATCACCTGATTTACAAAAACCGGAAGAAACAACATTATTAATTGAATCTAAAAGATTGCAATCAATGTGTTTCGCAAAATCAACCGTCTTTTGATAAACAATTTGACGATTTTCTGGGGCAATAGGAGGACTTTTCATGATCAGTTTGTTTTATTGTTTATATTAAAAAAATGGAAAATTTTTGCCAGTCATTGTCCGTTCAATTGAATCAAGCGTTAAGTTGGCTGTAAAACTAGCCTTCTCTGCACCGTTTTTAAGAATCTCAATTGCCTCAATATCTGAAACTGAATCACGTTTATTTCTGAAATTAGAAATAAATGAAATTACAATCTCCGTTAAAAGACCTTTGAATTTTCCCATTACCAATTGGCCCTCCAGATGTTGATTTTTTATTGCTAAAAATTCACTCTTTTGACTTTCATTTGCCAACTGTTCTCCGATAAGGCATAAGGAAACAAAGGAATCAGATGATTCACCAGCTAAACAAGTTTTAGCAGTTTTAATTTTTTTTGCAATATCAGTATCGCTGTCGCTTAAGAAAATAGCATTACCGGGATTTGTTTTACTCATTTTTCCGTTCCCGTCTAAAGCCATTACTTTCATCTCATCTTGTATCAGACTATCTGGCATTAAAAATACCGAATTGTCTTTATATTCAGAAGCAAATTTATCAACTAAATCTCTTGTAAATTCAATGTGAGATCGTTGATCGGCGCCAACCGGCACGAGTGATGTTTGCTGTAAAAGAATGTCAGCTGCCATCATCAAGGGGTACTGCAGTAATAAACCATTAGCGCTGCCAGACTCCGAGTTACCTTTTAATTTTTCTTTGAGTGTTGGCAAATTTGTTAAGCGATTCACTGTGACCAGTTTTGCTAAATACAAAGTGGTTATAGCTATCTCTCTCGAAATTGCCATTTGATCAAAAATTAAAATTTTGTTTACATCTGCTCCAGCCGCAATGTAATCTTTTACTAAACCAGGAACCAGCCCTATCGTTGAGCGTGAGTCTTGGTCGGTGAAAGAATGTAAAGTGGCTGTAAATAACCTAACATCAGAATAACTATCGGATAGGGCAATAATTGGTTTAATCGCCCCTAAATAATTACCGATGTGCAAGCGTCCCGTAGGACGAGCTCCTGTTAAAATTGTTTCCATTTTAATATTTTTTTGTTAATATACTTGGATATAGCATGCGAAAAGTATGCTTTTTATGATTTTACTATAAAAACTGAATAAAGTCAATGACTAAAGATTGGTGGTTTTAACTAAGTGCAACACAGAAAATACTTTAAATTATTAAAAAATAGATATTGCATAGATATCTATTTTTTAATAATTTTTTATATTTAACTAATCGGAAAATTCTGTTTTTCTTTGACCGCCGAGCATTGAGTAGGCGTAGCCGAGAACTTCGCCAATATCTGTGTTTTCAACGTCTAGCCAGCTTCTGTCAGATGTAAGTAAATCTCCTTTATTGATTTTATTTAGTTCAACAAGTATATCCTTAACTATTGATTGCCAATGTTTAATATTTTTATCACGTAAATCTACCCAACCGCTCCCTGCCCAAAGATCAACATTTTTAGAAGTAATTATATTATTCTCTTTAGGGTTTGGTACGTAGAAATATTCACCAATAGTAACATCCCCGTCATTAAATATTATGGGTAAGCCAAGAGATACAATCTGTGCTCTTACTTGCTGAATATCTTTTAGGTACTTATTAATTTTTTCACGTAGAACGTTGGTTTGTGTTTTAGTAAATACAGTTAAAGACTTTTTGCTACATGTTAACATCAAAAATAACTCAAAAAGATGTTTAGAAACAGTTGGACCAAGATTATTAGTGGCAATGCTTGGGGTTGATTTTTTACTCTCCAGCGCGGCTAATTGTTTTAAGATGACACCTCTATTAACTCCTCCTAAATGCGACGGGCCAAGAGATACTAAGTCCATTGCCGTTAAAAGGTCATGCCTAGTTGATCCTACTGCCGTCTCAACACAAGCTTGAGCAACCTCTTCTCTAGTAACGCACTCCATCTGACCTAAAGCAGTTATTGCTGTCATCTCGCCTAAACTATAAGCGCAATTTTCCCCTGAATCAACATAAGGCATTTCCATAAAAGGAGATACCACTTTACATTTGTTTGGCGAAAATTTTTCACCTATTACTAGTTTATTTTTCAAGGTTGAGTCAACAAAGGGAATATTTTTCCCGTGTGAACGAAATTTACCAAAATCAATGCCCTGCCAACCAACTAAAGCGGCTGGAACAACAACTTTTATGTTTATGCCTGGCGTATGAGATAAACTCCAGAATAATTGATGAATGATTCCTGCGGCCGCTACTTTACCAAGAATACCAGAAGACATTCCTGGTTCATTAACGTCGCCATGAGTGTAAAAAAGATTATCGCCCATACCACCCAAGCCGGTTGTAGAAACTTTTATATAACATTTAACTTTAAAATCAATTAGACTTTTCTTAAGAGCTTGTGTAAATCTTATTAAATTAGGAACAACGTTAGCAACCAAAAGATTTTCAGTAGAATCGTTCCAGTTTTGGTTACTCTGATTATTTAAAATTCTTCTTGGCAAAGAGTATGGGTCATCTTGATAACCGACAACAGTGGCTGTATTTATACCATCAAAAATGTAGTCTGGTTTCCATTTTTTTATTAAATAATATAGAGATGATTGTTTAATTAAACTATCACTTAAATAAGAATAATAATATTTTATTAATTTTTTTCTATTTTTCGGTTCATGTAACTCTTCTCGGTTTAAATGCATGAGATCTTTTGTAACCAAGGCATCGCCCCAAGAAATTTGAATATCAATGTTGTGACCTTCTAAATGTTTTTTAACATTTTTTAAAACATAAATAGCCTCCGCTTCAGTAAGGGTGTGTAAAATAATTTGTTTTGGGTTACTCTTAATTGATTTAAGAGCGCAGGCTTCACCGACTTGGCCGGCGCCAAGAATAAGAATTACCTTATTTTTCATAAAATTATTACTAAACTATTTATTAATATTTATAAAATCCTCATAACCTTTTATTTTCATGGCTTCACGAACTTTATTCATAGTGTCCTCGGCAATCTTTTTAGCGCGCGCTGTTCCACTTAACAAAGCTTTAGTAACTTCTTCGGGATGAGCTATAAAATACTCCCTTCTTTTTCTAATTGGTTCTAAAAATTCATTTAAAACTTTTATTAACAATTCTTTAGTAACACTATCACCAACTTTTCCGGCTTGATAATCAGTTTTTAATTCTTCTAAATGTTTTTTATTGTTATAAAAAGCATCTAAATAAGAAAAGACAACATTCCCTTCAATATGGCCTGGGTCAGTTGCTTTAAGTCTAGTAGGGTCTGTATACATACTTTTAACTTTTTTAGATACTATATCAGCCGAGTCTGACAGAAAGATGCAATTATTTAAACTTTTACTGGCCTTGGCTTTACCATCTATGCCAATTAATCTTGGGATACGACCGACTAACGCCTCTGGCTCACCAAAAACATTTCCATACACGTTATTAAACTTTCTAACAATATCTCTGGTTAATTCAATATGAGGTAATTGGTCTTCTCCAACCGGCACGAGATCAGCTTGAGGCAATAAAATATCGGCGGCTTGACTAACGGGATAATTATAAAATCCTAAAGAAACATCACTTTTCTTTTGTTGAGTAATTTCTGCCTTTAAGGTTGGGTTTCTATCTATTAAAGAGATAGGCACAAACATACTCAATAGCATGAATAGTTCGGCGTGTTCTGGAACATAACTTTGAATAACAAAAGAACTCTTATTAGGATCTAAGCCAACAGATAGCCAATCAAGCGTTACATCAATAACAGATTTTCTTATTCTATCGGTTTCACCTAAATGATCACCTAGAGCCTGATAATCGGCAATAAGAAAAAAACATTCATATTCATCTTGAAGTTTTAACCAATTTTCAAGAGCCCCAACGTAATGGCCTAGGTGTAAGGGTCCAGTTGGACGAACTCCAGTTAAAATTCTTTTTCTGTTTTTATTTTCCATAGAATTGTCAATTTATATTATTTCATCTCTTGAATAAAGCAAATAATATCATGCATTAAGTATATACTAAAATTTAAAAAAAGTTAATTTTATATACATTAATAAACAAACAGTGTTAAAAATAATCAATATATTTTGTAAATTACATAATTATAAATAAATTTACCCAGTCTTTTAAAAAGTCCTCTGTATTTTATAATACAGAGGACTAAAGAAAAACTAAACTAGACAGGGGGCAACAATGTGACGACGACAACTTCCAGACCAAACGTGTTTTTCGGAAAAAAGATTTACATAGACATGCAAACCATCATAATAAGACCCTACATCAACAAAAACAAGATTGCTGCCAGGATTCGATTCATCTATGTCCATTGCTTCATTTATTTTACACAAAAAAATTGTAGTATGCCCTTGCTTAAGCCACTCTGAAAAATTTTCACAAAAATATATAACTTGATTTTGAGAAAAATATTTTTGCCGCCAAGGACCTGGCATGGCCATAAATAAATCGCAAAAACTAGCGTTACTAATTAATTCAAATACGCTTGCTTTCGATTCGGCTGTAGAAGCACCATATTTATTCATACCCCAATTAATAAAGTCTTTCTCAACAAAAGCCTTAAAAACATTATTTGCATCACAAATTAGCCTACTACCATCCAGAGCCTTAATACACAAATCACTAGCAATAACTCTTAAAATATTGCTTTCTAATTTATTACTTTCCATTTTTTTTTATTATTTAAATTGTTAATGTTCGTATTTTTTTCATTAAGAAAATATCATTCTTAACGACCTTGTGTCAACCACGAAAATTTTTTATAACACATTTTAAGTTTTAGACAGAGAGTCACTCCAAAACAGCTTTGATGCGTCTTACTCCTGAACTAGACGCCTCTTCCTTCTGAATCTTAAAATGACCCAAAATTCCTGTCATATCAACATGGGGGCCGCCACAGATCTCTTGAGAGAATGCCTTATCAATAATTGGCGAACCGTCCTCCTTTAATTCGGAAACTGTATATACTTTAACCTGCTCACCGTATTTTGAGTCAAAAACACCCATTGCTCCTCTATTTTTAGCTTCATCAAGAGACAATTGTTCGCAAACAATAGGGAAATTTTGAGAAATAGCACCATTAACTAGGACTTCCACCTCACTAATCTGCTCAGGAGTCATTTTTTCAGGATGGGAAAAGTCTAAACGTAGGCGCTCAGCGGTAATGTTACTTCCCTTTTGAAGCACATGATCGCCAAGAACTTTACGGAGTGAGGCAAGGAGAAGATGAGCGGCGGTATGAAGTTTAGTTGTCTCTTCTCCAGAATCAGCCAAGCCACCTTTAAATTTACCAGCCGAAGCAGTTCGGGATAAGTCTTGATGTTTTTTTAGTTCAACTTCGAAAGCTTCTTTATCAATCGTAATTCCCTTTTCAGCGGCTAACTCTTCAGTAATCTCTAATGGAAAACCGTAGCTTTGATAAAGATTAAAAGCTGTGACGCCATCAATTTTATCTCCGGTAATTTTATTAAATTCAATTAATCCTTTTTCTAAAGTTTTTGAAAATTTATCTTCTTCTTTTTTAATATTTTCAAGAATGAACTCTTGATTTTCTTTTAACTCGGAATAAATATTTTGATAATCATTAATTACAACCTGAGAAATTTCCGCCGTCCAGAGTTCCTTAGTTATACCAATTTGTTTTCCATATCTAATTGCGCGCCTAATTAAACGACGAACAACATAACCCTGATCAGTATTAGAAGGAGTGATTCCGTGCTTATCGCCAATAATAAACGTTGCGGCCTTCAAATGATCGGAAACAATGCGCATCGCTTTAGTTATCTCTTCGCTCTCTTTATATTCATGACCGCTCAATTCTTCAATCTTAGAGATGATATTAATAAATAAATCTGTTTGGTAATTATCATCTAAATCATTAATAACCGCACAAACTCTTTCTAATCCTAAACCAGTATCAACATTTTGCTGTTTAAGAGCTTCAAATTTTCCTTCGGCGTTTTTATTGTATTGCATAAAAACATTATTCCAGATTTCCACCCAAAAATCGTTATCATCATTAAAGAAACCAGGAACTTCTTTAGCGTCACCTGACCAATAAAAAATTTCTGTATCTGGCCCGCATGGTCCAGTTACACCAGCTGGCCCCCACCAATTATTTTTCTTAGGTAATTTTGCGATTCTTTCAATAGGTAATCCATTAGCCTCAAAAATATTTTTCCAAAAATTATATGCCTCATTATCAAATGGAGCATCATCATCGCCAATAAAAACAGAAACGGCTAAACGATTTTTATCTAAGCCTAAATATTCAAGGCTAGTTAAAAACTCCCAACTATAATTTATTGATTCTTCTTTAAAATATGCGCCCAGTGACCAATTACCCATCATTTCAAAAAATGTATGGTGAGTTCTATCGCCAACTTCTTCAATATCTCCAGTTCTAATACATTTTTGAGCGCTCGTTAATTTATCGCCAGCCGGATGAGTTTCACCTAGTAAATACGGGACTAAAGGGTGCATACCAGCAGTAGTGAACAAAACAGTTGGATCATTTTCTGGAATTAAAGAAGCGCTAGAAATCACAGCGTGATTTTTAGCCTTAAAAAAATCTAGATATTTTTGGCGTAACTCGGATGATGTCATATTATTTGACGTAGTTATTGACTTTTTATTTTTTATCAAGTACAATTGTAATATAATCACGACGAAATAGGTTCTCTAGGGTTCTGTCCCGAAGGGAGCCTTTTTCATTTACCCGAGTTATACTCTAATTTACTTTTATACTCATTAATACTCATAATTATATTATTTGATTCCGTGCTAAGCCTATCCAGTAAAGAAGAGTAGGAGTACGGGTTAGGCACAAGAACTTTAGCAAATTTCTCAAGGCTAATCAAATACTCAACCAGGCAGTAAAAATCACCGTCTCCGGAAACAATAATTGCCTTTTCGTAATTTTTTAATTCAATCATTGAGTGCAAAACTAATTCTGAATCTACGTTTCCTTTTACCATGCCATCTCTTAACTCAAGGACTGGTTTAAAAACACAGATATAACCATCCTCTTGAAGATGTGTATACATTAATTGATTGCCTGGTTTAAAGCCTATAAAAATAAACGCTTTTTCTACGCCAAACTTTTCCCTAAGAAATACTCTAAAACGCCTGTAATCAATTTTCCAGCCAGAATAAACCTTTTTACCTTTTTTAATTAAATCTTTCGATACGCCTAAATAAAGATTATTACTATCTATAAAGGCATAATTATTTCTTTTAATCAGCATATTATATTACATTAACTTCCTCCTGAATATCAAGCCCAAACTTCTTCTTAATATTAGCCTTAACTTTCTTAACCAAAGCTTGGACGTGTTTAGCTTCTGCGCCACCATGATTAACTAAAATTAAAGCTTGCTTCTCATACATACTAACTGGACCATGTTTTAACCCCTTGAAACCAGTTTGTTCGATTAACCAGCCAGAAGGAATTTTTATATTTTTACCTGACGGAAAATTAGGAATGTTTGGGTATTTTTTTAAGAGTTCTTTAAATTTTGTTTTAGAAATTTCTACATTTTTAAAATAAGAACCAGCGTTTGGTAAAACTCCAGGATTAGGCAATTTAGCGTTGCGAATTTCGGTAATAATAGAGATAACATCTTTTAGACTTGGTTTTTTAATTCCCTTCTTTAAAAGCTCTTCACGAATTGAACCATAATCTAGTTTAAGCTTCCCTTTCTTCGCAAGTTTTAAAGTAACCGAATATATAAAATATTTTCCTTTATACTTATTCTTAAAGATACTATTGCGATATCCGAATTTACAGTCACTGAGCGAAAAAGTTTTTAGCTTGGCCGTTTTTAAATCAATCGCCTCAAGACTATAAAAATTGTCTTTTAACTCCACGCCATAGGCGCCGATATTTTGGATTGGGGCCGCTCCCACAGTTCCGTAAATTAAAAATAGATTCTCTAGTCCGTATAAGCCCTTATCAATTGTAAAATTAACAAACTTAGTCCAAGCCTCACCCGACATTCCTTTAACTAAACAATAATCTTTTTTTTCACTAATTATTTCCGAGCCCCTGATTTCATTTTTAATTACTAGTCCTTTTATTTTTTTAGAAATTAAAACATTAGAACCACCTCCTAGAACCATTATTTCTTTTTTATTTTTTTTCGCCCAAATAATCGCTTCTTGAAGATCTTCTAAACTTTTTATAACAGCAAAAAACTCCGCCGTTTGGCCGATTTTGAAACTAGTATATTGAGCGAGATTAATATTTTTAGAAATGTTTAACATATTATGACTATAAAGATTTATTTAATCTCTCCTAATTCCTGAAGTTTAAGAAGTTTACTATATAAACCACCTTTGATATGAGCTAATTCTATATGACTGCCCTCCTCGGCAACTTTACCGTTTTCAAGAACAATAATTCTATCAGCTTTTTTAATAGTACTTAAACGATGTGCAATAATAATCATCGTTCTGTTTTTACTAATTTTTTCCATTGCATTTTGAATTAAAACTTCGCTCTGACTATCAAGATTAGAAGTTGCTTCATCAAAAATTAAAACGCTTGGATTAGCTAAAATAGCTCGGGCAATTCCAATTCTCTGTCTTTGTCCTCCAGAAAGTTTTATACCTCGCTCCCCAACCATAGTTTCATAACCTTTATCAAGCTTAACAATAAACTCTTCGGCATTAGCAGTTTTCGCAGCCGATTCTATGTCCTCTTGAGTGGCTTCTGGTTTAGCGTAGGCAATATTATCACGAATACTTAAATCAAAAATTTCTACCTCCTGAGGAACGATGGCAAAAAACTTTCTAAAACCATGAAGATCATAGCTTTTTAAATCTTTACCATCAAGCAAGACTTTTCCTTTTTGAGGGTCATAATGACGATAGACTAAACGAGCGATAGTTGTTTTGCCTCCACCTGAGGGGCCGACTAAAGCAGTTATACATCCGGATTCAATTTTAAAATTTAAACCAGAAACGGCGGGACTTGAGTTATCATTATAATAAAATGAAGTATTTTCAAATTTAATTTCACCAGTAATTTTTTTAGGCTTTAGGCCATTTTTCTTATTAATTATTGAGCTTTGACTATTAAATAATTTTAAAAGACGGTTAACGCCCTCGCGACCTTCCTCCATTCTGTCATAAAAACGAGATAGACGATAAAGAGAGGAGTATGATTTTTCACTTAATGTGAAGATGAAAATAAGAGAGCCAACACTTAAATCACCGATATAAACCAAATAGACACCGAAAAATAATACAACCGCTCTTCCTAAATCAATAATTACATTTCTTCCTAAACCAATTTTCATCATCCAGCCATACTGTTTATCTTCGTTCTCTCTGATATTAGCCTTAATTTTATCAAACTCATTTAATTCTCTATCTTCCTGAACAAAAGACTGAACAGCATTAATATTTATAATTGCCTGCCCCATTTTACCGCTAGCAAGTTCATACTTCTTATAAATTTCCTTTCTAACGGGATACATCTTTTTATTCGCGAGATAGGTTGTTATTAAATATAAAGGTGCAAAAAATAGAAACGATAAACCAATTTTCCAGTCTGAAAAAAATAGAGCAAATAATGTAAGGACTAATTGAAATAATGTTGGAGTGACCTCCCAAAAAATATTATCAATAAACTGGGAAATTTTATCCACCCCTCTTTCAATTTTTACAATTTTAGCTCCTGTGTTTTCTCTTTCATGGTAACCTAAATCAAGTGATACTAATTTTTCCTGAGCCCTAACACCCAAATCATATTCCATTTCAACTAAAAGTCGCAAAATAAGTCTATCGGAAAAATATTTAACCACTGAATGAATTTGACCTGAAGCTAAATACAGAATTATTAATTTCACTAAAAAAATTAAATTGCTCTTATCAAAACCATTTAAACCATCAATAAGTAATTTTAAAATATATGGAGAGAGTAGGTCTAAGCAGGCTACTAATAAAATAAGGACCAGTATTTTAGAAAAGAATCTTTTATATTTTCTTAGTATTTGCCAAAGTTCACGCAAAAAAACACCCCAGGGCAGAGTTTCTTTTATTTTATCTTTTTCTTCAATTGCTTGATTAATATTACTCATCTTAAAAAATTATTTTTTAAGTAAACTTTCTCCAACCCTAAAGACATCTCCCGCTCCCATTAGTAGTAAAACATCTTTATCGCTTAAACGTGGTTTTAAATATTTAACTACCTGATCAATATTTGAAATATTGGAAACTTTTTGAGTAATCTTATTTTTATTATTATATTTAATAATTTCACGAACCAATTCAGCGCTGCTAACTCCTCCCTGCTTTTCGCGCGCTGAGCCGTAAATATCTAAAACAATTAATTCGTCAGCCGCACTTAAGCTTTTAACAAAATCTTTAAATAATGCCTTTGTTCTAGTATAGGTATGGGGATGAAAAACGGTTACTAAATTTTTCGTCTGATAATGATTTTTTATTCCCTCAAGCGTAGTTTTTATTTCGGTTGGGTGATGGGCGTAGTCATCAATAATCGTTGCGCCCCTATATTTTCCTAAAATTTGTGCACGTCGCTCCGTTCCTTTAAAGGATGCTAAATATTTTTTTATATCTTCAATGGAAACTTTAAGCGCCCGGGCAGAAGCAATAACGGCTAGTGCATTATAAATATTATGTTCTCCCCAAAGACTAATTTTGAATTTTCCCAAATTATTAACGGAAAAGGTTTGATATGTTTTTTCTATTTTTAAATCATGAGCTAAGTAGTTTACAGTCTCAACCGTTTTATCATCGCGCAAAACATCGTAAGTTAAAATTTGTCCTCGACAATATTTCTTTATCTTTTTAGTTTCAACATCATTATTATTAATAACTAAAAAGCCTTTTTCGGGAATTTTTTTTACAAAATCAGCGAAAACTTTTATATAAGCTGCTAAATCTTTAAAGAAATCCGGATGATCAAATTCAATATTATTTAAAACGACGCCTTGGGGTTTAAAATATTGAAGTTTGTTTTGATACTCATCAACTTCAGCTATAAAATATTTTGATTTACCAAGCAAGGAGCTACCTTTAAACTGCGGCACGCGGGATCCAACCAAAACACTTGGCGACTTGCCAGCTTTATCTAGGACATAGCCAAGCCAAGCAGAAGTTGTTGTTTTGCCATGGCTACCACAAACCGCAACTCCAGAATACTCATTAAATACTGATCCTAGAGCTTCAGCATAAGAAAGCTGAGAAATATTTTTAAATAAACTTGGATTATTCTTTATATATGCCAACTCAATATTATTAGCAACACTAAAAGCAGAAGAGTTTATAATTAAATCAAGTCGATTTGGAATATTTTTTACATTAAACGGAGAAAAAACTTTAATTTTCTCTTTATTTAAAACCTTATCAGTTAAAAAAGTATCATTAATATCAGAGCCAGATATTTTATTTCCGCGACGAGATAAAAACTGAGCTAGCATAGTCATGCCAACCCCCTTAACCCCGATTAAATAGATATTTTTGCTTATTTTTTTCATGTTTATTATTTCTTAATCATCTCAAAAATTATCGCCGCCATATTTTTGGCAGCCTGAGGCTTTATGACTTTAGAAATATTATTCATTAGCTCACCTCTCAATTTAGAATCAGTTAATAATTTTTTAATTTCTAATTTTAAAGTCTGAGAATTTATCTCTAATTGACTTAAAACAACAGCCGCTTTAGCATCGCCAAAGACCATGGCGTTTTCTTCTTGATGAGAATTAGGTATAGGAATTAAAATAGCTGCTTTAGCAAGGGCGGATAATTCAGTTAAAACTCCCAAACCACAACGCGAAATAACTAGATCTGCCGCCGCCATCAAAGACAAAACCTCACGTTGATCAAGGAATTCAAAAACTTGATAGCCAGGATTGGAGATTTTTTCACTAGACAATTTTCCACGACCACTTAAATGAATAATCTGACAAATATTAAGTAAACTATTATTATTTATCGCCTGCTCCGTTAATTCATTCAAAGCCAATGCGCCAGTTCCTCCACCAATTACTAGAACTAAAGGCTTGTCTAGCTCTAAAGAATATTTTTTTCTCGTTTCATTTTTTTTAAATTCATAAGCGCCAACGCTCTTCAAAGGGTTACCAATTAAAACAGCCCTTGGTCCATAATCAGTAAGTGATTTTTCAAAGCTAACTGTAATTACGCGCGCCAATGGCGCCATCAACTTATTTGCTAGCCCTGGTCTTATATCCTGTTGATGAATTAAAACCGGAATTCTAAAAAGAGCTGACGCCCAAACTAATGGAACGCTGACAAAACTTCCAGCGCTAATAACTAAAGCCGGTCGCTCTCGGTTTAAAATTATTAGAGCTGAAAAAAAGGCAAATATAATCTTAAAAATATCAAAAAAATTATCCAAAGAAAAAGAACGACGAAATTTTCCACTTATAGTCTTAATAAACCTAATTTTTTTTCCAGAAAAACCAGCAACTAGATCTTTTTCGGGTCCATTATCGGAGCCAACGAAAAGTATGTTTAAATTTTCATCCTCCTTTAACAACTCTTCGGCCACGGCCAACAACGGTGTGACTGAACCACCAGTCCCACCCCCAGACAACATAATTGTTTTGGAATTAATATTTTTCATATTAGTAGCGATCTCTTAGTTGTCTTGACTGCTTTGTTTGCTTGCTAATATTTACCAAAATACCCATAGCAATTAAATTAGCTAAAATCGCTGAACCACCAGCAGAAATAAATGGTAGAGGAACTCCTGTCATCGGTATCAAATTTATCATCCCGCCAATATTCAAGAAAGTTTGAACTGACAGCCAAACAACAATTCCAGTAGCGAGTGCACTACCATACAAATCAGGCGCCGCCCTAGCGATTAAGAGTCCCCGATAAAATATAAACAAATACAATAAAAGAAGTAAGGCACTAAAAATAAAACCTATTTCTTCGGCAATAATTGGAAAAATTGAATCTCCCCAGACCTCTGGCAGATACATAAATTTTTGACGGCTTTGACCTATTCCTCGACCAAGCCACCCACCAGAGCCAACTGCAATTAAAGATTGATTAATTTGATAACATTTATCTTGAGCGCTATAGGCAGGATCTTTCAAGCATTTAAAACGGTCTGACTGATAATTTGATTTTAAGCTTAACATTAGAAATAATGCCAAGGCGCCAAGAATTATTACTAAAAATATATGAGATAGCTTCCCTCCACCCACAAAGAAAACAACCATTGAGGTAAGAGCAATAATAAACAATGTTCCCAAATCAGGTTGAGCCATCATTAAACCACTAATAACTGCCAAAATGATAATAAACGGAACTATTCCACTTGAAAAATCATTCAGCTCCCCTTTCTTAGACTCTAACCAAGTTGCTAAATAAATCAAAAAAGATAGTTTAACTAATTCTGAGGGCTGAAGCGACATGCCAAAAACATTGATCCAACTTCTAGCTGTTCCGTATTCCGATCTAAGACCAGGAATAAAAACTAATAATAATAAAATAATAGATGAAAACAAGAAAAAAACGGCAAATTTTTTTAAAATTCGATAATCAATTTTTGAAACAAAATAGAATGCACCCATGGAAATAATCACCCAAATAAATTGACGTAAAAAATAATGATAAGTATTAGCATAACGAGAGTAAGAAACAATTGAAGATGCGCTAAATAACATTACTAAACCAAAGACAATCAAAAAAATCATTGCACTGATTAAACTTTTATCAGGCTCATGTTCGCTAGAGCGAGTATTTAATACTTTTTTAACAAAACGATTCAAACTCATATTTTAAAATTTCTGATCTAAAAGAAAAATCATTAAACCAATAACCATGCCCATCCCGGCAACAATCCAAAAACGCATGACAACTTTTGACTCCGTCCAACCCAAAGCTTGAAAGTGGTGGTGAATAGGGGCTGACAAAAACACTTTCTTCCCTCTAATCTGTTTAGACAAAAGTTGGATAATGACAGAAAGTGATTCAATGACAAAAATTATGCCAATAAATAAAAGCAGTAATGCGCTGTTTGTTAACATCGCAATTATTCCCAATGTAATACCGAGACTCATAGAACCAGTGTCTCCCATGTAGAATCTAGCCGGCGGTATATTAAACCAAATAAAAGCAGAAAGAGCTCCGATAATCGCTCCGCAAAAAGCCGCTAAATCATAAAGTCCAAGTGAAAACGATATTACCGCAAAGGCTAAAAAAGCAATTAATAGCGTCCCCCCAGCTAAACCATCCAATCCATCTGTCTCATTAACAGAAAAAGAGGTTGCCACAATAACAAAAACAAATAAAGGGATATACCAAGGGCCAATCTCAAAACTACCTAAAAACGGAATATGAAAAACCGTCCAATCTAATTTAAAATAAAACCAAAGAGCGCCGACTAAAGCGATCAAGGTGTAAATTATAAGTCGATGTCGTAATTTTAAACCACCGCCACCAAGGACGCCTTTACTTCTAACGTCTAACCAATCATCAAACAAACCAATCAAAGCAGAAATAATTAACGCACCTAGCGGCAATAAAGTCTCAGAACGTGATAAAAAATTTAAATGCACTAAAACATCGCCAGGAAAAATTTCTGATAATAAAAAGAAAATAATGATTAAAAAAAGCACTGTTCCCCAGATCAAAACTCCTCCCATAGTTGGGGTTCCCTCTTTATGTGCATGCATTTGACTAAACACTGGCGTCGAACCGCTGTTTCTTATTTTTTTACCTAATTTATACTTATATAGAAAATGTGTAACTAAAGGGGTGGTGGCGGCTGCCACTATAAAAGATAAAACAGCGAAAAATAAAACCTTAATCAGATAGAACTCCAACATAGAAAATTAAAGAAAATTAATAAGATAGACGGACGTTAAAACAATCGTCAAAAAAATTGCAAACAAAGCTGCTGACCCAAGAAGTAAATTAGAAATGATTCGAAAACTGCTGTTCTTGTGAAAAAAGACTAGCAAAATTATATTAAATATAAAAATTAAAAGTCCAAGTAAAGGATATAAATATAT
This sequence comes from uncultured Gammaproteobacteria bacterium, assembly GCA_964500975.1. Classification (GTDB taxonomy): domain Bacteria; phylum Patescibacteriota; class Patescibacteriia; order Patescibacteriales; family UBA12465; genus UBA12465. The sequence continues at coordinate 71,847 of CAZCQW010000006.1, forward strand.
TTTAGAAGGAATATCAACTAAATCTATTCCAAAGTCAATATTATAATGTAAAACTAAGACATCTCCGCTTAGATTACTTTTTATATACCAAGCCTGAAACCAGGCAACTAGCTGCCAAAAGACCACTAAACCTAGATAAACAAAGCTTGACTTAAAACGAAAAATGTCGCCAAAAGCTGACTTTATTTTATTTATAAGACTATAAAAACGAGCATAAAAATTCGAATAAGCCATAAAATTCTAAATATAACAAGTAGTCCGTAAAAACGGGACAACATAACTATTTTAACATATTTTATAATAATATAAAATAAGCTATAATAATAGTATTATGAGTAAAAAAATTATTTCCAATCTTTTTAATTACGCCTTAAGTGAAAATGCGAAAAGTTTTGTAGTTGAAAGTGATGAGAAAAAAATAATTCTAAATTACTACTTCCCTGACGGAGAGGAGCGTTCTTTTTCTTTGCCAAAAAAAATAGAAAAAACTTTAAGTGCTACACTACGCCAACTTTTAAAGTTAAACCCCGATGAATTAGTTAATAAAAAATATTGCAAATTAACTAGAGGTGAAAAAAAATTTAGTTTTCATCTTACGTTCACCCCATCTACTCAGGGC
>CAZCQW010000006.1:72500-73370 GCA_964500975.1 uncultured Gammaproteobacteria bacterium
AGGAATGCGCCGCAATAATCTTAACGTGGTTAAAAAATCTTTAAAACTTAAACTAGGCCTAATTATTATTAGCGCTCCTCATGGTCATGGTAAAAATACTACTCTGTGCGCCTTGCTAAAAGAGATTAACGCTCAAGAACGCAGTGCTTATTTTATAGGTGGCAAAAAAGAGCATGACTTTGACAACATCAATGTTCTAACTAAGACCAAGGGCAACTGGATGAGAATTTTAAATTTAGATTCAGAAATAATTGCCACCGAAATTTTTGATAACGAGGATTTAAAAAATTCTGTTTTAGCAGCTAACAGTGGACGTTTAGTTCTAGTAACAATAAAGGCCAACTCAGTCTGGGAGATTCTGCTTAGTTATCTAAAATTAAAACTACCATTAAAACAAAAATTGGATAGCCTAAAACTAATTATCAACCAAAGAGTCAGTCCGCTTAAAAGGACTAAGAGCGGACGCCAAGAAATTGGTCTATTTAATAGTATCAACAAATGTTGCTGCTTCAGGTAAAAAAATTTTTACTAGAAAGTGCAAAAAACAAGGAGCAAAAAAATTTCTGGGAAAAAGTCGGAAGAATAGCAATTAAAGACGGCTACGAACCACTTTCAGTTGATAATGCTGAAAAAATTAAAAATGGTCTGATCTAATAGTAATTTATGAAGATAAGTTGTGTTATACCGGCGTACAACGAAGAGAAAAAGATAAATTTGGTTATTAAAAACCTAAGACCTTTTGTTGATGAAATTATCGTGGTCGATGATTCATCTAAAGACAATACATTTCTGGAAGCTAAAAAATCTGAAGCAATTGTCATTCGCCACATCATTAACCGCGGTCAAGGTGCCGCTCTTCCCGTTCCACAC
>CAZCQW010000006.1:73380-81939 GCA_964500975.1 uncultured Gammaproteobacteria bacterium
AATTCATTTTGACGCCGATGATCAATTTCAGGCGACTGATATTCCCGAAGTAATTAAACCCTTACTAAATAATGGAGCTGACGTTGTTCTCGGTTCTCGTTTCTTGGGGCGTGAATCAAATCTTCCAAAAGCCAAAAAATATATAATCATGCCACTCGCCAGATTTATTAATCGTTTGTTTTTTAATATTCGTCTAACTGACCCTCAAAGTGGTTTTAGAGCTTTAAGTCGTCAAAGCGCTTTAAAATTAAAATTTGAAAATGACGGTATGGCTCATTGTAGTGAAATACTTTATCGCTTATTTAAAAACAATAATCGAGTTGTAGAAGTTCCGATCACGGTTATTTATCATGAATACGGACAAAAACTAAGCGGTGGCTTTAAGATTATCAAAGACTTAATTATTCAAGCCTTAATTAACTAATTAATTTCTATCCGCCCGAAGCGAACATGCCCGCCTTGGGCGGGGTAAACAAAACACGATATGTTACAACAGATATTAGCTTTATTTATAATTGCCTTTTTTCTCATTCGCTTATTCAAGCAAAAAAAGAAAAAAGAAATCAGCGGAAATGAATTTCTTTTATGGCTATTTTTCTGGCTTTTTGGTCTAGCGGCCATTATTTTTATCCGACAAATTGACTCTTTAGTTGCTTGGCTTGGTTTTTCTGGTGCTGCGATTAATTTCTTAGTATATTTCGCCGTTCTCGCCTTAATTTACCAAGTATTTCGTATGCGCCTAAAGATTGCTAAGCTTGATAAAGATCTTAGCGAGATAAATCAGACCCTAACTCTCAGAAAATAAATAGTGCTTATGAAAATTGCTTCGATTGTCTGTGCTTATCCACCTTACGCCGGTGGTATTGGTAATAGCGCTCAACAAATCAACCAACTTCTTGAAGGTGAACATGAAATCACTACTTTTACGCCTTCAACGACTAAGGCCTGGCTGCGCTATGGACATGGAGCTTTTTTACCACAGCTTTTTTGGAAACTAAATAAGTTTGATTATATTTATCTTCATTATCCATTTTTTGGCAGCGCAGAAGTTGTTTGGTTTTTTAAATTATTTTTCAAAAAACCAAAACTAATCCTTCACTACCATATGGATGTTAAAGGCTTAAGCCCTTTGGCTAGCGTTTTAAGTCTACCAAGTCGCTTGATTCTGGGTTCCCTGCTTAAGCAATCAAAAGTTATCGTTAGCGCTAGTTTTGATTACATCAAGTCAAGTGATATAAAAAAATATTATAAAAAACATGCTCATAAATTCCGAGAAATTCCTTTTAGCATTGACACAAATAAATTCCAAGTAAAATTACTTGATAGACGCCAAGATAACAAGGCTATGGCCAGAGCTCAAGAAATCGTTCATTATATTAATAATAAATTTATTAAACGCGATAGAATAAATTTATTATTCGTAGGCGGACTAGACCAGGCTCATTACTTTAAAGGCGTAGATGTTTTATTAAATGCCTTATTTTTAACTACTCACAAAAACTGGCGATTAAAAATTGTCGGCGATGGAAATCTTCGCCTAAGCTATGAAGAACTTGCACAAAAATTAAAGATTGATAAAAAGGTAGAGTTTACTGGGAAACTCAGCGATTCCGAATTAGTTCGAACCCTGCAAAATTCTGATTTGTTTATTTTACCCTCGATCAATAGCAACGAAGCTTTTGGAATTGTTTTAATTGAAGCTTTAGCATGCGGAGTGCCAGTTATTGCCTCAAATCTCCCAGGAGTTAGGCAAGTATTCGAAGATCATGTGCAGGGTCTTTTAGTTGAGCCTAGCAATGTTCAAGATTTAAGAAATAAATTAGAATTTATTTTCAATAATGAAGAAATGCGTCGAGTCATGTCGTTAGCGGCCAGACGTTTAGCGGAAGAAAAATACGATTTAAAGAATATGAAAAAAAGTCTTGAACTACTATTTAAATAAAATGAAAATAGCAATAGCCAACAATCTATATTATCCCTTTAACCGCGGTGGAGCTGAAGCGGTTGTTAGAAAAATGATTTCTGATTTAATCTCAGATGGTCATGAGGTTTTTTTAATTACCACTAAACCAAAAACTGAGACTAGCCCCGTAAATCAAGATTTAAAAATCTACTACCTCCCTTCTGGCTATTCACGCTTAGCCGAGTTTTCTGATTTTAAAAAAGTTATTTGGCATTTTAATAATCTTTTTTCTTTCAAAAATACTGCTCTAATAAAAAAAATCTTAGAAAGCGAAAAGCCAGACCTAATCATGACTCATAATTTAATGGGTCTAGGTTTTAGACTTCCGCTCGCGATTAAAGATTTAAAAATTAAGCACGAACACTACCTTCATGATATTCAACTTCTTCACCCTTCGGGCTTAATAATGCTTGAAAAGGAAAAAATAGTTAATAGCTTCTCCGCTAAAATCTACCAATATTTTACCAGAAGCTTTTTCTCCTCTCCTGACAAAATTATCTCTCCTTCAAAATGGCTATTGGAACAACATTTAAATAAATCTTTCTTTAAAAATTCAGAAACGGAAATAAAAAATGTTTTTTCTAAAGTAGTGAGTCCTGAGCCGACTAAGCCGCTTGATAGCAATAATAATCTTCTCTTTGTTGGCCAGGTTGAATATCACAAAGGAATTACCTTACTACTTGAGGCGTTTAAACTCGCCCTACTTGAAAAACCAAGCATAAAACTAAGCATCGTTGGTAACGGATTAATGCTCAATGAACTAAAGGAAATATATTCTCATGAAAAACAAATTCAGTTTCTTGGAAGAATTGAGGGCTCAGAATTAAGGGAAATAATGAAAAATAGTCTCTGTTTAATAGTTCCCTCCCTGTGCTATGAAAACGCACCAACAACAATTTTTGAAGCTCACGCAGCTGGTCTAAAAGTTTTAGCTGCTAACATTGGTGGAATCCCCGAAATAATAAATCAAAATGATAAATTATTTAAACCAGGTAGCGTTAGTGATTTAAAAAATCATCTTTTAAATCTATAATCAACTGGTATTATAACAAAAAATCAAGCATAGGCTTGATTTTTTTTATTAACATTTTTTCTAACTTATTTAGGCTCTAAAACCCTGTAATTTCTTATTAGCTTTAATGTCAAAGATTGTTTTCTTTAAACCATTCTCAAGCGTCACTACAGGCATCCATCCCAATTCATTTTTAGCGAGCCTGATATCTGGTAGAACCAACTCCGAAACGAAGAGCGGACTAGGAACATACGACACAGAAGATTCTGAGCCCGTTTCTTTAATGATAAGACTAACTAAGTCCGCTATCTTTATATCAACATCTGAGCCAACGTTAATTGGTCCAGAAATATCCGTAGACATCAGCTTCGTAACTGCATCAAGCAAATCATTAATATAACAAAAAGATGAAGAAAAATTTATATCACCTGGGACTACAATTTCCTTGTTCTCCAAAGCATTATTAATAAAATCGGGAATCATTTGATCGTCACCTTGTTCCATTCTTGGTCCGTAGACCCTAAATACTCGAATTATTTTTGCATCAATATTATAAATAGAGCGATAGTTAGCAGTTAATGTTTCAGCAAAACGCTTACCCTCATCATAAGAACTTCTTTCGGATAAATGATCAATTATACCCTTATCCTTTTCACTAAACTTAAAGTCCGGCTTATCTGACTGACGCCCGCCATAGACAACTGATGAAGAAAATTGAAGAAATTTTGCATCATGCTTTACTGCCAAATCTAATAGATTTTTTACGACGCATGAATTAGCGACTAAAGTTGCTAAGCGATTAGCGATAAACTGACGAGGAGACATTGGGCAGGCCAAATTATAAATTTCCTGCAATCCCTGAAACTCGATTTTAAACTTTTTTAAATCAGCATGAGACTCAAGGTTAAGTGGATTACTTAAGTCATGATTAATAAAAACAAAATTTGGATTTGCTAATAAATGGTCGATGTTTTTTTCGCTGCCAGTAACAAAGTCGTCAACGCAAATAACTTTGCAAGTTTTAATTAACTCATCACACAAGTGAGAGCCAACAAAGCCAGCACCACCAGCCACTAATACATTTTTCTTATCAAAAATAACTTGTTTGGTCATATTTATTTAAGCTATAAACAGCTTTTAATTATTCAACTTTATTATACCAAGATTAACACCACCAATAAAGCCCGACTCCCAAGCATAAAAAGATTCTAGGAGCGCGCCGGAATTATCAAAGATTCTAACATGCGGCGCAGCACCAGGAAGAGCGCCAAGAGCAATCTCGTTAACACCGTCATTGTTTAAATCACCAGCCGCCAAATTAACGCCTCCACGCCAATTCTTATTATAAGCTAAAAACTGTTTTTGAACTTTAGCGTAATTATCAAAAATTTTAATCGTTGCCTCCCTGCCTTTCCCTGGAGCAGTAATAATTTCCGCCTTATTATGATTCTTGCGCCCATCAACATTAGCTACAACGACTTTTACGCCACCACGGAAATTCTTTTCATAAGCTAAAAAAACACTTATTAGTTTTCCGCGTTTATCAAAGACTTTTACTTGAGGCTCTTGCCCTTGTCCGTACGCAATAACAATTTTATTTTCACCACTTCCCTCTAAATCACCAACTGCAATACTTAGACCACCAACAAATTTTTTATCGGCTGCAAGAAACTGTGACTGCATCTTTCCATTGCTATCAAAAATTTTAACTTGAGCGTTTCCGAGTGAGGCCGGAGCAGTCATTATTTCTGCTTGATCATTATTATCTAAATTAGCAACTGCCAAATTCACGCCTCCTCTAAATTTTTTATCATAAGCTAAAAATTTCTTTATTAGCTTACCATTAGAATTAAAAATGCTTACCATTGGCTCGCTTCCTGGTCCAGCACCGACTATAAATTCATCTAGACCGTCGCCATTAGTATCTCCAACCGCTAAACTAAAATTAGGGCTAATTTTTTCACTCCAAATAAATTTACTAACAACGTCTCCATTAGCTGCAGTTAATTTCGAATCTTTGCTGCCTAAAACAGGAATTAAAATTAAACGACCCAAGTGACTATATAGATTTTCTTTAGCCATTTCGACCGCCTTATTCAAGTTTAAACGACCATTACCCAATTGGCCCAAGTAATTTGGATTTAAACGACTAATATTATCAGTTGAAGCAAACAAAATATTTACAATTTCGCGACGACTTAGTTCTGGATTAGCAGAGGCAATTAAAGCTAAAGAGGCTGAAACCAAAGGAGTTGCCATTGAAGTACCAGACCAAAAACCATCATAATATTTATTAACATCATTAAGATTACTTCCTGGGGTAATTGTGTTATAGAAACTTATGCCTGGAGCAGCAATATCGACACAATTAAAACCATAACTTGAAAAACGTGATTTCTGATCGAGTGCATCAGTCGCCACAACTCCTATAACCTTATTTTCACCAGATTTTCCATCATAGCAAGCTGGGTAAATTGGCGTTTTATCAATATTATATCCCTCTCCTCCTGTCTGCTCGTTACCGGCAGCAGCCACGATCATAACTCCAGCTTTATGAGCCCTATCGATTGCTTCCGCTAAACCATCACTGTAATTAAAATTTACAAAACTTAAATTAATAATATCAGCACCATTATTAGTCGCATAATCAATCGCCCTAATTACATCGCCTATTTTCCCTTCACCCTTATCATTTAAAACTCGAAGGGCCATAATTTTTGTTCGCCAAGTAACCCCGCTAACACCCTGTCCATTATTACCACGCGCAGCGATAACACCAGCAACCATAGTTCCATGAGAAACGCCCGCCTCAGTCCAACCACTCAAAAATTTAGGCGATGGGTCAGGAGTGTTTGAAACAAAATCCCAACCGATCGTATCATCGGCAAAACCATTTTTATCGTCGTCTTTATAATTTTTAGCAATTTCTCTATCGTTACGCCAAATATTTTCCTCTAAATCAGGGTGACCAATATCAATTCCTGAATCAATGACGGCAATTACTATGTCCGGACTTTCTGAAATTTTTTCCCAAGCATTATCCGCTTTAATTTTAGCCAAATACCATTGATTTTTATAAAAAGGATCATTCGGCGTAATGCTAGCCAAAACCGGCTCGACAAAGACGAGAAATATCACAAAAAAAGATGTTATTAATTTTTTCATATAACATCTATATAATATCACAGTTATTTATTTTTTTGTAGCGTTTTTTTATTTGAGATTTTCAATTTCTTTTAGTGTTTCAGCAGCGCATTTAAGCCAAGAAAACTTCTGACTTTGCAGCAAACCCTTAACCCTCAAATCACGCCTCAAGTCATCATCTTGAACAATTCTGACCATGGCGTTAGCAATAGAATGCTTATCATTATGATCAAAATACAAAACTGCATCTTCAGCAATTTCTTTAAGAACCGGAATATCTGAAGCGATTGTTGGTAAACCACAAGCCAGCGCCTCAAGAATAGGAATTCCAAACCCCTCATGCTTAGTGGGAAAAACAAAGGCGGTTGCCGCATTATACAAATATGCCAAATCATCTTCGGCGACCCAACCAGGAATCAAAACATCGTTATTTAAATCAAATTCTTCTATCACATATTTAACTTCATCAAAGCCAAAGCTAGCATTGCCAATTAGAACTAACTTCTCTTTTATTTCAGGATTATTTTCTCTAACAAGGGATAAGGCCTCAATTAAAGTCGGGGTATTTTTTTTCTTTTCTAAGCGACCAACATAAAGAAAAAATGGTTTTGAGATATTATACTTATCAAGCACGGACTGCATTTTACTTTCATCATTTAATGGTTTATATAAATCATTGCTATAACCATTGTGAACAACCACTATTTTGTCTTTTTTAGTTTTAGAATATAAACTCAAAATCTCTCGTTTCGTAAAATCAGAGACTGTAATAATTTTTTTAGCATGCTTCAAGGCGAAGGCAGTTGACCAATACAAATAATCAACAGAGTCAGCTCTATATTTTCCAAGTGTAATAATTTTTACAAAAAAATTAATTATCTTTCTTGAACTTACTGCGTCGGCCTTAACTTTTTCGGAAAAATATAAATTCTTTTCTCTAACAAAAGCAATGTCATGAATGGTATTAATAGTTTTTTTAGGGCTAAACAAAGGTAAGGTGTGCGCCGGAACAAATAAAACTTCTGGGCGGCACCACAGCATTTCTAAAGACAATCTCCCTAAAGTCCAAAAAAAGTTAACCGGCCACTTTAAATATTTAAATGAAAAATTTTGATTATTAGAAACCGCATCAATCAATTCTTGGGTAGGGGGAGTGTTTAAATACAGCCAATACTTATTAGTTTTATCAATAATGGCTAAATTTTTTATAAGATAAAAGGAATACCATTCGGTACCAGTTTTTCTTTGTCTATTTGCTCTTGAAGCGTCAATACCAATTATCATAGAAAAAAACTTCTTGAGATTATCAAGAAGTTAATTACTTAGTGGCTAAAATACTGCGTTTATATGAATCTAAATTATCCAAAGCAATTCCAGTCCCTTTAGCAACACACAACATAGCATCATCAGCAACATAGGCAGGGACGCCAGTTGTACGAGAGATGAGTTGATCAATATTTCGAAGCAAGGAGCTTCCACCAGTTAAAACAATTCCCTTATCCATAATATCTGCAGCTAATTCGGGAGGTGTTTTTTGCAAAACTTTTTTAGCAGCTGAAATAATTGCTTCTAATTCGTTTTGAATCGCTTCAGTTACATCATCGCTGGAAACAGTAATACTACGAGGGAGGCCTGTAACAATATCACGGCCTCTAATTTCCATATGAAGTTTATCCTCCATATATAAAGCGGAGCCGATATTAATCTTAATTTCTTCAGCCGTTCTCTCACCAATCGCTAAATTATATTTTTTTCTAACATATTCTAAAATTGCGGCATCAAATTTATTTCCACCAACTCTTACTGAAGTTGAGGAAACAATTCCGCCTAAAGAGATAACCGCCATCTCAGCAGTTCCTCCACCAATATCAACAACCATATGGCCCGTAGCTGAGCCAATTGGGATATCAGCACCAATTGCAGCCGCTACCGGCTCTTTAATAATATAAGCCGCTTTAGCACCGGCAGCAATAGTGGCCTCAATAACAGCGCGACGTTCAGTTGAAGAAATTCCAGCCGGAACGGCGACCATAACCTCTGGTCTAAACAGGCGAATACCGCCTAAAGTTTTATTTATAAAATAACGAATCATCGCCTCGGTTGCTTTATAATCAGCAATAACGCCATCCTTCAAAGGTCTAACTGCAGTAATAGTATCAGGGGTTCGACCAATCATATCTTTAGCTTCATTTCCAACAGCTAAAATTTTCTTATCAGCAATAGACACAGCAACCACGCTTGGCTCATTAATAACAATCCCGCGCTTTGGCAGGTGTACAAGAGTATAAGTTGTTCCGAGATCAATCCCGATTCTTTTAATAAACATAATTCAAATCTAACTTGTTTATCTTAGTATTTATTGAGGTTTTAGTCAAACGTATTATTAGTACATTCAAGTTAGAAGTGCAACACCTGTCATTTCATAGAATACCTCATAAGG
>CAZCQW010000007.1:0-10144 GCA_964500975.1 uncultured Gammaproteobacteria bacterium
GCAAGTTTCCGAAAAAATTGGTGAGATTATTGGGGAAATTGAGAGGTGGGCGGAATATTTATAAAAAATCAATATTAGCATTCCTCATTGATTTTTCAGCCTAAAATTAGTAGAATTAACATATATAAAATAAGGTTATTTATATTACTATATGATTTATCTAAAAAAATTCTCAGAGCTGTCTAAAAATGATGCCGCTATTGCTGGGGGGAAAGGAGCCTCTCTTGGTGAAATGACTAAGGCGGGAGTACCAGTGCCGCCTGGCTTTGTTGTTTCGGCGGGTACTTTTGATAAATTTTTAGAGTTAGCCGGGATTGATGCTGATATTGACACTATTATTAGTAAAGTTAACCACCATGAGATTCACGCTGTCGAGCAAGCCTCTAAAGAAATTCAAGCTATCATACTCAATTCAAGTACTCCCAAAGAAATTGAGCTTGAAATTAAGACTGAATTTAAGAAATTAAAGACTAAATATGTAGCTGTGAGATCATCGGCTACAGCCGAAGATTCAAACTCGGCCGCCTGGGCTGGTCAATTAGATAGTTTTTTAAATACCAATGAAGAAAATTTATTAGATAATGTTAAAAAATGTTGGGCCTCACTCTTTACTCCAAGAGCAATTTTTTATAGGTTTGAGAAAGAATTGCATAATCAAAAAATATCAGTGGCGGTGGTAGTTCAAAAAATGGTTGAGTCTGAGGTTTCTGGAATTGCATTTTCAGTCCATCCAGTGACTGAAGACTATAACCAAATTATTATTGAAGCGGGCTTTGGATTAGGCGAGGCAATTGTCTCTGGACAGATTACCCCCGACTCTTATGTTATAGCTAAAGACAACTTAAAGATTTTAGATAAAAATATATATACTCAAGAAAGAGGAATATATAGAAGTAAAGACAATAAGTCTAATGATTGGATTAATATTGATAATAAAAAAGGATCATCGCAGTGTTTGTCGGACGAGCAAATATTAGAATTATCAAAGTTAATTATCGGAATTGAAAATCACTACGGATTTCCTTGCGATATTGAATGGGCGATGGAAGGCGGAGATTTTTATATTGTACAGAGTAGGCCGATTACGACTTTGAATAAAATTAATGAAAGACAATTAATTGCTCCCCAAAAATATTTAAAGCAAAGTTCTTACATAAAAAAAGGCATAAATTATAGAGAAATAAAAGAAAAGGAAAAACTCACCCTGTATCTAGAAAGAAAAGATCTGTCTGTTTTTGTTTCAACTATTAGTCATTTATTAGAGGGACCTGAAATGAAAAAAATTATTGGAGCGGGATGGGGCAAGCAAATTTTTGTGATGAAAGATAATACAGCTTATTGGTTACGTAATCCAAAAGAAATTAAAAATAATTACAAGATACACGCAAAGAATATAGAGAATAAGAGTGAAGATAAATTTAATAGTTTAATAGAAAAGTGTTTATATTTTAATGAAAATACGGATAAATATATAAAAGAAATCAAGGAGACAAAAGATTTATCTTTTTTTTCTAATATTGATAAATTCCTATCTTATTTTAAAGATGTTTTGATGTACACAACCTGTTTGCCTTATTTTTTATTAGAGTCTACGAAAAGTAAGCAATTATCAAAATTTAGAAAAAATAAAATAATAGAATCAATGGAAAAAGTTCGAAGATCCTCTCATTACATGTCTTTTCAAGATGTTTTTCTCACTAGATTATCTCAATATTTGCAAATACAAAAAGGATTATCAAAGGAGGAGGTCTTAAATATTAGTTATCGTGAGGTTTTATTAATTGCTCGTGGTAAAAAATTTGTAGATAATAATTTATCTAATAGAAATAAATTGGCAGTTATTTGGTTTGATAAGAATGCCGATAATGACTTTATAAGTTACGATGAAGAAGTTTTTAATTATTTTGTTAATAATTATTTAGATTTATCTTTAGCTCACAGCGATGAAATTAAAGGAAATATTGCCAATAAAGGATTTTCTATTGGGACTGCCGTTATCGTAAATTCTATTAATGATTTAAGTAAGGTTAAGGATGGGAATATAATTATTAGCAGGAACACTAATCCAAGCATAATGCCTGCTTTGATAAAATGCTCAGCTATTGTAACTGATGAAGGCGGAATAGCTTGTCACGCCGCCATTGTTTCAAGAGAGTTAAATAAACCATGTATAATTGGCACAAAATTTGCTACCAGAATTATATGTGATGGCGACGAAGTTGAAGTCGATGCTAATAAAGGAGTTGTTAGAATTATAAAATCAGTTAAATAAAAAAGTATGAAAAATGAAAATTGGCCTTCTTTTTTAGTGACCAGGCATTCCATTAAACCTAGTATTGGAGTTGACCCAGAATCGTCAGATTATAAAGGCATTTCCGAGAAGGGGGTTGAACTTGCTAAGGAAAGAGCGGTAGACATTTTAGATATTCTAAAAAAAGAACCAAGCGGCTCTATTTTATTTTTTCTAGGATCTTCTGAGTCTGAGAGAACAAAAAGCACGGAACAAGTTTATGTAAACGCAATTAAAGAATCTCTTTCTGTTGAAAATAAAGAGGATATTTCTCTAATTTCAAAGAGTGAAATTGATAACGTTAATCTTGGATATACGGAAAATGTTAATGTTTTGGCAGATAGAATAAATGATAATCCTGAAAAGAAATTTATTGTTGATGTTAATTTGTTTATTAAGGAGCTCAGTAACTCTCATTGGGAGGGAGAAAATAGCGATTTTCTTGAATATCTAAAAAAAATTCTAATTGATAACAAAAATAATGTAGAGTTATGTTTTCGCGATTGGATTGAAAATAAAGGTATTTCTGGTGATTTAATTGGTCCGAATCCTGAAATCGTAGCTAAGAAAACTCTAAGTGGAATTAAAAGGTTATCTGAATTTGCTAAGAAATTTTTAAAAGATAAAGATAGAAACATCATTATTGGGGCCGTGGGTCATAGCTGGAATCTTGATGCCGCAGCTATATATCTAGCAAATAATGGAGTAGTTGATATAGAGGGGTTTGATAAAATTAAAGGTTCTATAATCGATGAAACTCAAATTCTAAGACTTAAAAAACAAGAAAATGATAAATACAGTCTTTTTTATAATAATAATGAGTACAATCTCGACTAAAAATTAATTATAATATTTTTTAGCTATAAACTCTAAAAAACCAATAAATCTACCAATTGATTTTACCCTCATTTTCTGCTATAATACTCTCATAGACTTATTAATAAACAATAATAAGGCAGGAAGATAGACCCTAGCTACGGCTAGTCAGATTACGTCCATGAATTTAAATACGCAGTCTTCAATATAATAAGCAAAGTCTAAATCTTTGCCAACTCAACTTAAAACACGAGCAATATATCCGGATATATCGCTTGTGTTTTTTGTTTGGCCGAGTGGTCTATTCTCATAAGACCAAGAATAACCCCTTTTTGTTCCTTTGAGGGGGTAAAACATATTTTGACCGGTCGCCCCCCGTTTTTTTCTTTTTTTGGCGGCATCCCCTTGGGGGAGCCGAAAAAAGAAAATGGGGGCGGCAGGTAAATGAGATTTAAGACGAAGAAGTGTGCCCTGTGGCCCTATATTAACTTGACTATAGGCACACTTAACGCCGTAAGCATATGGATTTACCAATCCGAGCTTATCGGCACAAGCTAATTCGATCAGGCGATATAATAGAAATCTATTATTATGAGCAGGCGATTAGAGTTGGGCATAAGAGAAAAAAGAGAAAACAAAAAAGACCAATGCCCAATGTTGAAGACGTTAAAAGCGAAGAAGAAAAAGAGCAAGAAGAGTTTAAACAAGTGGTAAAAAGTGAGTTTTCATTAAGACGGACAAAAGCGAACATTGTCCGATTAGTTAATTCAAACCCAGAGCTAAAAGTATTTATTACTTTAACCTTTGATGATAGGAAATCAAAGACTGGCTCATTTACCGATATCAAAGAATGCAATTTGATATTTTCTAACTTTATTAAACGTCTAAAAAGATTTTATCCCGATTTACTCTATTTAGCCGTACCAGAGTTTCAGGGAGATTATTACTTCAAGACAAAGATAAAGAAAGAAAACGGCGGAAACGTTCATTACCATATGCTCTCTAATTTACCATATACAGCTAGCAGTAGGCTGGAAGAAATATGGAGCTATGGTTTTATTAAAATCAACAATATTCGCCATGTGTCCCGAGTGGGTTTATACGTGGCTAAATACATTGCTAAAGAATTGTTTGACGGAAGACTCTCTGGCAAGAAGAAAATCTTTTATTCTCGCAAACTCAAAAGACCGGAAATTGTCGTCAGTGCTATAAAAGTACGGCAGTTTATAGATGCTCTAGAATCGCCATCTGAATTATTGGTCGATAAGTGGTATAAGTCCGACTTTGTCGGCAGAGTAAGTTATCGGCTCTATAAAAATGGATAGCAAATGTCTTCTTTGAAAGTGCCTTTGATGTGAACATATCCCCAATGATATGTTAAGTTTAGAAGTTATCAGAAAGAATCTTGGCGTTTATGCTAATGATTATTCTGAAGACGAGATTATCGCCATTCGGCGAGACATCTATCAGTTGGTTAGTTTGGCTTGTAAGTACCATTATCAAGATAAAACAAACAAATAATTTAATATTGAATAAATCATAATATATGCTAATATCTCTAATGGACACAATTAAATCTAAGTACAACCACCATTTCTAATCATAATGACGACTAGTTTTGTCGTTTTGATATAAAGAGAGCAGTGGCTGTTTCAGTTGTGCTTAGCATAATTGTGTCCAACAGTTTCACTGCTCTCTTTTTATTTATTAACCTTAATTCTATGCCAAAAGGAATTATATATTACAGAGTATCTACTGAAGACCAAGCTCAAAATGGAGTTAGTCTTGAGCAACAGAAAAAAGCCTGTTTAGAATATGCTTTAAATCACGATATAGAAATCACAAAACTATTTCATGATGATGGCGTATCCGCTAAAACCACTAACCGCAAAGGACTGCAGGAATTATTAAGCTATTGTCAGAAAAATTATAGAAACATTGATTCAGTTATTGTATATAAAATAGACAGACTCTCAAGAAATGTAAAAGATTACGCTACTATTTTAATGGCTCTTGAAGAATTGCAAATTAAGTTTATCTCCGCCACTGAAACAGTTGATAAAACACCAAGCGGAAAATTAATCGGTACTATCATGGCCTCGTTTGCTCAATTTGATAATGATGTGAGAAGTGAAAGAGTATCTTCTTGTATGCTTGAGAAAATTAAACAAGGCATTTGGTGTTATAAAGCTCCTCTTGGATACTTAAACAGCCGAGACAGCCAAAATAGAGCCGTTATAACGATAGATAAACCAAGAGCCGAGATTATTCAAATGGCGTTTAATAAATTCTCTAGCGGTGCTTATAGAATGGAAGAAATTAGACAGCTAATGATTAAAGCCGGATTCAAATCATGGAAGAATAAAGAATTAACTAATCAAACGACCTTTAAGATTCTAACCGAGAAATTCTATTTAGGAATAATGACTGTTAAAAGTGTTGAATATCAAGGCACTCATAAACCATTAATAGACGAATCGACTTTCTATAAATGCCAAAGACTAATTAAAACCGGAAACAAGGGTGACAATATTTCAGCCAGTACACCAAATGAAACTTTTCCTCTTCGTCATTTTATTTTGTGTCCACATTGTAATCGTCCAATAACCGCTTGCATGTCTAAAAGCAAAAGCGGAAAGTTATATCCGTTCTATAAATGCTATAACAAAGACTGTAAGGGTTTAAAATCAATCTCTAAAGATAAACTAGAGGGAGAGTTTTTCGATTATTTAAAGAAAATAACACCAAGCGAAAAGGCTTTAATGGTTTATAAAAAAGTTTTGCAAAGCGTTATAAAAGATATCAGTAGTTTATCAGTTGATAAAATTAAATTAGCTAAAGAAAAATTAATAGAACTACAAAACGAAAAAGCCAAGCTAATTGAAATGAAGAAAAAAGAATTATTAGATGATGAAGACTTTAAAGACGAGATGGATAAAATCAAAAATACTATTTCAAATCAACAGGCTATCGTTTACGATCAGCCTAACTTGAATTTTAATATTACTAAAGAGGTAGATAAGGTCTTTAAAGTGTTAAGTAGTCTTCCGGCTTTATATAAAAAAGCCGATTATCAAGATAAACTTAAATTACAGAGTTTGATTTTTACCGAAAAACCCACTTTTGATTTTTCAGGAAATCAAACACCTAAAATTTCACTAATTTTACAAAACAAAAGAGAACTAGCAAGTGCTAATTCTCCAATAGTAGTCCTAAGGGGAATCGAACCCCTGTTACCAGGATGAGAACCTGGTGTCCTAACCACTAGACGATAGGACCATAATATTTTATGTCTAAACTTGTTATCTTTAAATTAAGGAAATGGTGTCCCCGCCCGAGGCGGGCAGGCTAACCACTAGACGATAGGACCGTCTATTTTATTTTAACAAGCCGTTTATTTTATTGCCTCTTAAAAAATCAACGCTTGTCATAGGCTTTTTCCCGGCTGCTTGTAATCTTAATATAACTAACGAATCTTGTCCACACTGGATAACTAAACGACTATTATCAATATAAGATTCGCCGATTTTGTGAGTATTGTTACGCAAAACATTATTTTCAACTTCAAGAATCTTAATCGATTTATTGCCGTCGTATGTATAGGTTCCTGGCCATGGATTATAGGCTCTAACCTGTCTTTCTATCTCAACCGCAGATGCATCCCAATTGATTTTACCGTCCTCTTTGCTTAAAGTTTTAATATAACTAGCATTAGCATCCTCTTGAATTTTTGGTTCTATTTTTCCGTCTATAAAATCATCCAAGGTTGGAATTAATATTTCAGCGCCTAAATTAGATAAGGTATCGTGAACTATCTCTAAACTTTCAGTTCCATTTAAATTCATTACGGCTTGTCTTAAAATAGGACCAGTATCAAGACCTGCTTCCATTTTCATTATAGTCACGCCAGTTTCTTTGTCGCCATTTAAAATTGGCGCATTAAGACAGGCCGCTCCTCGATATTTAGGCAAAAGGGAGGCGTGGACGTTTATACAACCATGGACGGAAATATCTAAAATACTTTGGGGAATAATTTTTCCATAAGCTATAACCACAATCAAATCAGGCTTAAGATTTTTAATATTTTCTCTTTCATCTTTAATTTTTTCTGGTTGGAAAACAGGTATATTATTTTCAAGCGCTAGTCTTTTAACGGGCGGTGGAGTGATTAGTTGTTCGCGCCCAATCTTCTTATCAGCTTGGGTAAATACGCTAATTATTTCGTAATTTTTGCTATTAATTAAACTATTCATCCCAGCCAAAGAAAATTCAGGCGTGCCCATGAAAATAACTTTAATTTTTTTTGATTCTTCTTGATTGGCCATAGGGCAGAAATATGATATATTTAAAGCAGATTTATATTATTTAAGTAGATTTTCAAAATTTTATGCTCAGTGATTTTTTTAATTTTTTTCTTAGTATTACCCAGGGTATGGGTTATTTAGGAGTGACTATACTAATGGCGATTGAAAGCTCATTTATTCCTATGCCATCAGAAATTATCGTTCCACCGGCCGCATATTTGGCTAGTCAGGGGAAAATGAATATTTTTTTGGTCATTTTAGCCGGGGTTATAGGCAGTATATTAGGAGCAATTTTTAATTATGTTTTAGCTTATTATTTAGGTAGACCAATAATATATAAGTTAGCTAGTCACAGGTTTGCGAAATTTTTTCTAATTAGCCCAGAAGCCGTTAAACGTTCTGAAGATTATTTTTCTAAAAACGCTGTTTCAGCTACGTTTATTGGTCGGTTAGTGCCGGTTATAAGACAATTAGTATCTCTTCCGGCCGGTTTCTGCAAAATGCCATTTATCCCTTTTCTAACTTATACAACTCTTGGCTCTTTGCTTTGGGTTTCTATTTTAGCTGCCTTGGGATATTTTATTGGCGCTAATCAGGAATTGCTTATGACTTATTATAAAGAAATTTCTTGGGCTTTTCTGGCTCTAGGAATTATTTGGCTCTTTCGAAAGATCTCTAAGTCTATCAATAAAAAGAATCCCATCTAAATGATCAAGCTCGTGTTGAATAACGCGAGCAAATAATTTATCGGCAAATATTTTCTTTTTATTTCCTTTTTCATCAAAGTAAATGCAGTTTACTTTTTTGTGTCGCTCAATCGGGGCATAAATTATTTCACCTTTTTCATTTAAAACAGATAAGCACCCCTCTTCTTCGATTTCTTTAGCCCAAGACTTTTTGGTAATTTGCGGGTTTATTAAAAAAAGTGTTTTGCTGTTGTGACTAACAACAACGACGCGAATATTTTTTCCAATTTGTGGTGCGGCTAGGCCAGCACCATCTTTTTTTATCATCGTTTCCTCCATGTCAAGCAAAAGGTTTTGAAAATCTTTATCAAGAATTTTTGTTTCCTCAATAATCTCAGATTTTTTTCTAAGAATTGGGTTGGGGTTTATTAGTATATTTAATTGTTTAGGCATATAGTTATTATTTCTTTTTTTCATTCTTTTCTTCACTTTTCATATCAACTAGTTTAAAAAAATATTTCCAGCTAGCACCAGTTTTGCAGAGCTCTTTTGTGTCGTTTAAAGCTAACATTACTTTGTGGGAAGGAGCGTCACGGCAGACCTTAAAAACTGCCCCTCTTTTAAATCCAGGTATATTTAATTCTTTGATAATTTTTAAGGCTAAATCTTGCCAGGGATAGGCAGGAGCTTTAACAACCTTTTTCGCTCGGAAGATATCAGCTAGGGATTCAAATTTATCAACTTCAGACATAATTATAGTTCAAAATCAAGACTTAAATAACCAACTCCAAAATCAGTTTGGTAAGATAGTATTTTTGTCTTGATTTCAGTATCATTTAATATTCCTAGCAAAATTAATATTGGTTTTAAGCCGCATTCACCAGCATCTTTAATTAATTTTTCATCCATTTTTAGAATATTTAAGGCGGCTGATTTTGGTTCGCTTAAATACTCTATTAATTTATTATCAAATTTAGCACCTTTGGGCGAGTATCCGCCTGGTGATTTTTTCTTAAGACGATGAGATAAGTCACTAGACGCGATAATGGCAATTTTTTTTTCGCTATCATTAATAATTTTTTTAAGACCTTCGCCGATTTTAAAGTGTTCATCCAAACTTAATTCAGTCGCTGGACTTATGACAATAATTTTAAAATCGCCGACCAGGTTTTTAATTAGATAGGCGGGAATGGCACTGCCATAGTCCAGGGTATTATCAGAAATTAGTTGAATTTTAAATTCATCACGAAGGGAATTATTTATTTCATCAGCCAGAAGGGAATCACCACTTAAAATGGTTTTTGGAGGAATAAAGCCAAAGTCTTGGAAATTAACCTCCATCTCTGGCGCGACATTTATAACAAAAGAATCATCTTGATTTGCGCCGTGAGGACTGATAATAACTAGGGTTTCAACTTCTAGATTTTTTAATTCTGTTGCTATTTTTAAGTAAGCAGCAGTGGTCTTATCTAGAAAACTATAATTAGCTCTTCCAATTTCAGGAATAAGCAGGGGTGAGTGGGGTAAAATAGCTGACTTTATTAGAGACATATATTTATTGGACTACTTCGTCCTTAATTATGTCTCCCTGGGAGTAGTTATACAAAAATTGAGAGGAAGCTGTAATTACATTTTTTTCCTTGTATCCAAGTTTGTTAAATACCTCAAGACTGACAAATGGTCTTTTTTTACCATTAGAAATTAAATAAATAGTTGGAAAACTATCAGTTTTTATTAGAGTTCCATCATCAAGAGTTACCGGTGCAACCTTAATATATTTATCTAAAGTTTTGGTAGGCGTTTTAATTATTTTTTTACCTGCAAATTTAGTTGATAGTAATATCTTGTCGCTTAAGGGAGCTTTGGTTCCGTCGACAACATAAAATATGCCGCCAGTTTTAGTATCTTGCATTAAGGTTCCAAAAATATTAGTAGAGGTGGAGGTAATTGTTTTTCCTACTACGTAGCTTGATAGTTCGTTAATACTAGCATCTTCGAGTTCTTCAGGATTAAAGCCGATTGATTTAAAAGCGCTTAAGCTCGCAAAA
>CAZCQW010000007.1:10154-36914 GCA_964500975.1 uncultured Gammaproteobacteria bacterium
AATTACCATTAATAAATTTATATCTATTTATTAATAAAATTATTTGAAAGATAAATATTTTGATCGAGTAGAAATTTATAATTTGAAACTAAATTAAAAAACTAATAAATATATTTTTTTGTCGCTTGTTTGAACTAGTGAATAGTTAGGGAATTTAATTTCTTCGCCAACTGGGTAGGCTTTTAAGCTACTAGCACTAACGGTAATAATTTGGTCTTCACTATAACGTGAAACGAAAGAAGCATAGCTAGTAAAATGACGTTTTTTTCCACCTTCAATTAGCCAAACTTCTGGCTCGCTAGCTACTTTAACAATTGAACCATCGGGATAACTTTTAGATAAAACTGCATTTTTTGGAAAGTAGCGATTCCATAATTTATAAACGTTATAATTTCCATTAAAAACATGGGGGGTGTAGTTATAAAGAGCGGCCGTTGATCGGTTTTCCATGGTAACTGACATTGTTTGGTTGAAGATTGTGCAGTAGGGCTCGATAGTATTAGAAATAGTATAGGTCTGGCCTGATTTATAGGTATATCCATTAGGATTGTTAATGTAGGCCAAGAATTGAAGAGCAGCGCTATTTATTTGTTTTCCAAAGCCTTTATATTTATAGCATTTATCGAATGGGCTGCAAGAAAGCATGCCGTCAAAAATACTGTATCCTGTTGCCCAGTCTAAGTGAGTTTGTGATGGATTGGTGTTTTCAATTAAGCTAGCCTCTTTCTGAAGAAGAATAAGTAAGAATTTAGGGTTAACGGTAGTTATCTTTCGACATTTCTGCTGTATCTCTATTTCAACTAGTTTTTCTCCTAATACCGTTCCATTATCACATTCGTATCGGTTTAACTTAGAATTAAAATAAACATCATAATTTTGACTTGCAGCATCATAGATAATCTCAGCAGCTGTTTTCAGGGTTCCGTAAGCGTTTAAGGTTGAATAAGTAGCCAAGTAACTATTCTTGCTTCTCAAAAAGCTTTGGATTTCGCTTAAGCTCATTGAAGAATAATCCAAAAACTCGTTGTCTTCAACGATTTTATTTGGATTGAAATTCGGGTCCACAGCTACTTGGGCAAAACTTGGTAGCGGAAGTAGAATTGTAAATAAAAAAAGAGTGATTAATTTTTTTGTAGTCATGTATACATTATAATATAGTTTTTGATTTGGGACAAATTTAATATTTTGGCTTATAGTTGACAAAATTTGAAATAAAATGTAATATTTAAAAAATTTTAAAACAGTTCTTTTCAAAAAAAATGTTAAATTAAAAAAAATTGTAATGAACAAATTCAGACTTTTTTGGTGGACGGAAATCGTAACCAGAATTAAATTTTTTATTTCGTGGTTACTATCAATTATTACTACGTCAGTTACGGCGTATTACTTTTTGAAATATCCTGATAACGCCGTCAACGTTATTATGGGGATTCTACTTATTCCTTTGCTTATTCAAGTAATCGCCGTTAGCCTAATGGCTAAAACATTTCGCTATATATATCAGTTCGAAGCGGCCACAACAATTATTCTTCCATTCTTAATGAATCTTTTAGGAACTATGCTAGGATTTTGGATAATTTATGAAATATCTTCTGGCTGTTTTGAGGTTTGGATGGCAATTATTTCAGTCTTAACGCTATTTGTTGTTCCGTTATTCGCTAATTTTATTACTAGCGGAAATTTTCGTTATTTAGATTTAAAGCCAAGAATTTTCTATCTTTTGAATTTAGTTCAGATTTCTCTGGGCGCCTTAATCATGATGTTTATTTTTAATTTAATCATTAAACATTGAATCTTTCACGTAATACGCAAAACCCGTTCCTTAAAAAAGAACGGGTTTTTTATTTGCCTAAATTAAAGATTATTTCTTATTAACACTAATTAAAACTTTTTCCTTACCTTCTAATTCTATTTTTACCTTATCACCATCTTTAACTTTTCCTTCAATAATCTCTAGTGCTAATTCATCAAGAATCATGGTTTGGATAATTCTCTTAAGCGGTCTAGCGCCATAGGTAATATCATAACCCTTTTCCGCTAACATCTTTTTAATCTTAGGGCTAATCTTAAGAATGATGTTTTTGTTGTGTAAGCGTTTCTCAACTTTAATAAGTTCAAGGTCAACAATTTTTTCTAAGGCTTCTGGACTTAGACTTCGGAAGAGAACAATTTCATCGATACGATTTAAGAACTCTAGTTTAAAATGATTCTTTAAGATCTTATCAATTTTTTCTTTCATTTCATCGCTTCGCATAAGAGCCGCTTCTTTTTTATCGCTACCATCAGAAAAACCAATTGAATACTGTTTGATAATTTCATTACCTAAATTAGAGGTCATGATAACGATTGTATTTTTGAAGTTAACTGTTCTACCCTTAGAATCAGTTAAGCGACCATCATCAAGAATCTGGAGTAGCATGTTAAACATGTCTGGGTGAGCTTTTTCGATTTCATCAAATAAAACTACGCTATAAGGATGACGTCTGACTCTGTCGGTTAATTGACCACCATCATCGTGACCAACATATCCAGGGGGAGAGCCGATTAATTTAGCAACCGAATGTTTTTCCATGAATTCACTCATATCTAAGCGAATCAAGGATTTTTCATCATCAAACATGAAGTTGGCTAGCGCTTTAGCAAGTTCTGTTTTACCAACTCCAGTTGGACCAACAAACAAAAATGAGCCGATTGGTTTTTTCTCTTCGTTAATTCCGGCGCGAGAACGACGAATAGCGTTTGCAACCGCCTTAATTGCCTCGTCTTGTCCAATAACTTCTTTATTTAAAACACTCTCCGCTTCACTTAATTTTTGAATTTCATCTTCAAGCATGCGGTTTAAAGGAATTCCTGTCCAGCGAGCAATAACTTTAGCAATATCTTCTTCATCAACCTCTTCCTTTAAAATTCTTTGTCCTTTTTTCTGAATCTTAATTAATTCATCTTGAAGTTTTTTGATATTATTATCTAGTTCAGGAATTAGTCCATATTTAATTTTAGCGACTTCAGTTAAATCCGCTCCTTGGCGCTGAGTAATTTCTGCTTTAATCTTTAGATCTTCAATTTCTTTTTTAGAATTGCGAATTTGGGAAATAATATTTTTTTCATTGTTCCAGTGAAGTTCTAATTGGTTAGCAGTTTCTTTTAGCTTGGCTAATTCTTGGTTAATAGATTTTAGTTTGCTAGATTTTTTATCAGTTGTCATAATACCAGCCTTATTTAATTCAAGCTGATTTATTTTTCTTTTTAACTGATCTAATTCGTCGGGCATAGAATCAATTTCCATGCGCAGGGAAGAAGTTGCTTCATCAATTAAATCAACCGCTTTGTCAGGTAGAAATCTATCGCTAATATAACGGTTAGATAATTTAGCGGCGGCGATTACTGCATTATCAGTAATTCTAACTCCGTGATGAACTTCATATTTTTCTTTTAAGCCACGAAGCATAGAAATTGTATCTTCTACACTTGGTTCATTAACCATAATTGGCTGAAAACGTCTTTCAAGGGCCGCGTCTTTCTCGATATACTTTTGATATTCTTTAGTAGTCGTTGCGCCAATAGTTCTAAGCTCGCCACGTGCTAAAGCGGGCTTTAACATATTTGAAGCATCCATAGAACCCTCGGAAGCACCAGCGCCTATTAAAGTATGAAGTTCGTCAATAAATAAAATTATACGGCCATTTTGAGATTTAACTTCTTTAAGAACTGCTTTTAATCTATCTTCAAATTCACCACGGAATTTTGCGCCCGCGACTAAGGCTCCTAAATCAAGAGTCACTACTTCTTTATTTTTTAAATTTTCCGGAACGTCTCCGGCAATAATTCTTTGAGCAAGACCCTCAACAATAGCGGTTTTTCCAGTACCAGCTTCACCTATTAAAACAGGGTTATTTTTTGTACGACGAAGTAGAACCTGCATAATGCGACGAATTTCTAAATCACGACCAATGACGGGATCAAGTTTTTCTTGACGGGCGAGCTCGGTTAAGTTAGTTGTATATTTTTCCAAAACCTGATACTTATTTTCGGGAAACTGGTCAGTGATAGTTTGACTACCACGAAGTTCCTTAAGAATTTCTTTAACATTTTTATAATCAACCTGGAATTTAAGAAGGATGGTTTGGGCTGGAGATTTAACGCCAATTAAAGCAAGTAAAATATGTTCAGTAGAAATAAATTCATCGTTCATGCCGTCAGCTTCTTTTTGGGCGCGCTCTAAAATCATGGCCGTTTCCGCAGTTCCGGAGACAGCCTGAACAGGGCCATTATTTGGTTTTATTTTTGCGCTTGGTAATTTTTCTAGTTCCTGAGCAACGGTATCTTCAATCATTTCAGGATCAATTTTCATTTTTTCTAAAACTGGTTTAATCAGGCTTTCATTTTGTTGAAGCAGGGAAAGAAGTATATGAAGTGCTTCAATATTTGCCTGACCATAAGAGGAGGCAATAAGTTGGGAGTTGATAATCGCTTCTTGTGATTTATCGGTAAATTTATTGAACATATATTATAATTTTAGCTTAAAATTGTATTTAGCAGTCCTGTCTTAAGAGTGCTAATGATATGATAATACAAGATTAAGTTAGTGTCAACGATGTTTTTGAACTTGTAAATTAGGTAAATAAAAAACCGCTATTTTCATAACGGTTATGCAAAAATATTTTTATTTTTTTATTTTTTTAGCCAATACAAGATAATACTCTCCTTCAGTTCCTTCGTCGGGGTAAATATATCCTATATTTTCTTTTTTGCTGGAGAGTTTTTCTCCGTTTTTATAAAAGCGCGTTTCTGAGATCACCCAGTACCAACCACGTGAAATATCTACTCCGATTAAAGTTGTTTCAGCAACCATTGAAGTTGATTTTAATCCCAATTCGGAGTAATTACTTAGGGCGTGAGCATTGTAGACGCGCATTATGTTTACATAAACAACGCTGCTGGCTACTGAATCCTTCTTGTAGTAAATATCGTAAGCGATTTTTCCCTTGTACATTCCAGTGTAATCGGCTTTAATCCATTCTTTGCTGGGGTCAATTTGATTGGCGGTTTTGTTTTGAGAAAAAACTGTTACGGTCAAGGCTATAGTCATAAGTATAGCTGCAATAAAAATTTTTAATTTTTTCATGATTTGGTTTTTTTGTTGGTTAATTTAATTGTTAATTTACAAGGTATTTTTATCTATTTTTTATATTTTTAAAGTACTACAATAAACCTATAAATGTCAATATAGGTGTATGCAAAAACTTTAATATACCCGCCCGAGGCGGGGTAAACAAATTTGTTTCTTAGTCATTTCGTGGTAATATATAATTAATACATAAAGTAGAAAATAAAATAACATATGATCCAGCATAATTTTTTAACTTATAGTGGGAAAATCATTATTTCTCTAGTTTTAGAGATAATATATTTTCCTATTTGGTGGTATAGCGTTGGCCTTTTACGGAATCTGAAAATTATTTTTAAATTTTTAAGAGACAGGGAGCGGTCTCTGGGTTTTTCAGTTTGGGCAAAAAATATATTCGTACCAATGTATGGCCAATCAGATTTTACTGGAAGGTTTATTAGTTTTTTTGTTCGATTGGTTCAGGTAATTTTTAGAGGGACTGGACTAGTGTTCTGGTTAATTATTGGACTATTAGCAGTGATTTTTTGGTTGACGATTCCATTACTTTTAATTTTAGCTTTATTTTTTCAGATTCTGAAATAATTTAATAATATGCTTACTTCAAAAACAACACCTGATCAAATTAGCTTTAGCCATAGCGAGGGTGAAGCTCGTTATGGAGCCTGGTTTCTTGGACGTTTTTTGTTTTGGGATAAAAACTTAAAAAAATCTTTAATTATTTTAGAGAGAAGTAAAAAAAATACTGAGAAAATAATTGAGTTTATTACCTGGATTATTATTTTTGCTGGCTGGCTATCATTCGGTTTCTGGATTTTTTATAACCAGATCGAGCTGCTAGCTAGTCCAATTAAATTATTATTTTTTTGGAACGAAAGCAATCCTTTCATTTTTTTCTTCGTTTTATCTCTTTGGTTTGATTTGTTTTTATTCTATAAAAAAAGTGAAGCTAGAGCGACTAAAGATAGGATAAATTATAATAAGTTTTCTGATGAAAGTGGTAAAAATAAGGTCGCTTCAAAAAAGTACAACGTTGCTAAATCATATAGCGACGAAACTCTTAAGGTTATTGAAGAGGCTTATCTTTTGGCGAGTAAGCTTAATCAATCCGAGCTTACGGTTATTCATCTTTTTAGAGCCTTGTTAAAAGTTAGAGAAGTTCAAACTCTATTTATTAGGCTTGATATTGACGCAAAAAAATTAGTTGAACTAGTTGATCGTCGTTTAGTTTTACCTCAAGATGAAAAAACAAAATCAATTTCCCTTGCTCCTGCGCTTAAAGAAATATTTGTACTTGCCTTTGTTGATGCCCATAATTTAAAGCAAATTAGTGTCGAACCTTTGAATTTGATTTCTCTATGCTATAAAAAGGATTCCCGTTTGGCTGAGATTTTATATGATTTAGAAGTTGATGAGGATAAAATTATTAATACAGTTAAATGGCTCAGAGTAAATAAGTTAATGTTGGTAAGATATAATGATTATCGTCGTCTCGCACTTTTTAAGCCTGGTAGTAATATGAATAGGGCTTATACGGCAATCGCTACTCCAAACTTAGATAATTTCTCTCACGATATTACAGCTAAATCTAAGTATAGTTTTGGTGATGTGTGCGTAGGTAGAGAGAAGGAGATAGATGCAATTTTTGAATCCTTTGCTGGTGGCCATAGTGGCGTTTTATTAGTTGGTCCAAGCGGAATAGGTAAAAGTGCGATAATTTCCGGACTAGCCCAGTTAATGGTTGAAGAAAATGTTCCTATTTTTTTGAAAGATAAGCGCTTAGTTGAGCTTGATGTTTCACGTTTAGTTAGCGGAGTTGATGCGTCTCAGGCTGAAGAAAGATTGTTAACGGCAATTAGTGAAATAAATAGATCTGGTAATATTATTTTATATATTGATAATATCGAAAATTTAATAGGTATCAGCGCTGGTAGTCGTGAAAGTATGGATTTATCAGATGTTTTAGCGGAGGCGCTTGGACGGAAACATCTGCTTTGTTTAGCCTCAGCTACAACCGAAAATTATGATAAATATATTGAAAACAAATCACTAGGCAACGTTTTAACAACTATTGGTGTTAAAGAACCAGAGTTTAACGAGGCGATTCAAATTCTTGAAAGCAAGGTCGGTGTTATCGAGTCAAAGTATGACGTATTTATTGTCTATAGCGCCCTAGAGCAGGCAGTAAAAATGTCGGAACGATATTTACATGATAAAATTTTGCCTCTTAAGGCGATAAGTTTATTAGAGAAGGCTGCTTTGATAACTTCAAAAAATGCGCAGAATGAGCCGTCTAAGTCTTTTTGTAGTCAGGATGAAGTTGCGGCTGCGATAGGTGAAATTACTGGAATTCCGGTAAGTAAAGTAACTGTTAATGAAAGTAAAAAACTATTAAGTTTAGAAACGGAAATTCATAAACGTTTAATTGGTCAAGAAGAGGCAGTTAAAGCGGTGGCGGCTAGTTTGCGTCGAGCTCGCGCTCAACTTAAAGAAGGTAAGCGTCCAATTGCAAGCTTTCTATTTCTTGGCCCAACCGGTGTCGGTAAAACTGAATTAGCTAAGGCTGTTTCGGAAGTTTATTTTGGTGACGAGGATTATTTAGTTAGAATTGATATGAGTGAATATCAATATCCAGATAGTGTTAAAAAAATGATTGGTGATAGCGATGGAACTCTGGGCTATTTGACTGAGGCGGTTCGTAAAAAACCTTTTTCTCTAATTCTTTTAGACGAAATTGAGAAGGCCCATCCAGATATTTTAAATCTATTTTTGCAGTTATTAGATGACGGTCGTTTAACTGATGGGCAAGGGAAGACTATTAGTTTTACCGAATCTATTATTATTGCGACTTCAAATATCGGAGCTGTTTATATTCAAGATCAAATAAAGATTAATGCCAATATAAATTTAATTAAGCAGGAATTAATTGACAACCAGTTAAACAAATACTTGCGTCCAGAACTTATTAATCGTTTTGACGGTATTATTGTTTTTAAACCCCTCAGCCAATCTGATATAGTTTCGGTAGCGACCTTAATGCTTAAGAAAATAAAAAAAAGTTTGAATGATAAAGGAATAAATCTAAAAGCCGATAAAGATGGAGTTATGATTTTAGCTAATGATGGTTATGATCCTAAGTTTGGGGCTCGCCCCTTAAGACGCCTTCTTCAAGATAGAGTTGAAGATGACATTGCTAATAAGTTGTTAAGTGGTGATTTAAAACGTCGTGATACAGTTATAATAAATTCTCAAGCAAAAATAGAAATTGAAAAAGCCGCTGATCTATAATGTATGTTTTATTTATTTATTTTTTTAGCTAGTTTAGCCTTAACCGCGATTTTTACTCTAATAATGAGAAGAATCGCTTTAGCTTATAAAGTTGTTGACGCCCCCGATTTAGAAAAAGAAGATAGTCGTAAAATTCATCGTGAACCAACCCCTTTGTTAGGCGGGCTGTTTATTTTAGTTTGCTATTTATTTTTTCTGATCATTTTTTGGCCGGTAATTTATATTGGCCTCACTTAATTTCGTTTTTCTTGGGAGCTCTAATAATTATTGTCGGAGGCACTATAGATGATAAATATAATTTATCGCCAAAAGTACAAATAATTTTTCCATTAGTCGCAATTATTATTTTGATTTTAGGCGGAGTAGGGATTGATAAGATAACTAATCCTTTCGGCGGTTTTCTAGATTTAAAATCTTTAGTTTTTGTTGGGCCAATTTTGGTTGCGGCTTGGCTTTTGGGGATGATGTACACAACTAAACTTTTAGATGGAGTTGACGGTTTAGTATCTGGCGTTAGTGCAATTGGTGGTTTGGTTATTTTTTTATTTACTCTGACTACTCGTTACTATCAACCCGATATTGCTTTTGCAGCCATTCTTCTAGCAGGCGCTGTTTCGGGATTTCTAATTTTTAACTGGCACCCAGCTAGAATTTTTTTAGGTGAAGGCGGATCACTCTTGCTTGGTTATATTTTGGGAGTGCTGGCGATTATTTCTGGTGGTAAAATTGCCATTGCTCTTTTAGTGATGGGTATTCCAATTTTAGATGTCGCCTGGACTATAATTCGGCGCTTACTAAAAGGGAAAAACCCTTTTCGTTTTGCAGATAAAAAGCATCTTCATCATCGCCTCTTGGCGCTTGGTATTGGTCAAAGAAAAACGGTTTTAGTTTTTTATACCTTATCGCTAGTTTTTGGTCTAAGCGGGTTATTCCTCCAAAGCCGAGGAAAATTTTTAGTTCTAATTTTCTTAGTTGTTTTGATGTTTATTATTGTTGTTGGCTTTTATTTATTTGATAGACATGGCAATAATAAGAATGATAAATTAGATAAAAATGAGTTTAAAAAACCAAGCCTTTTGCTTCACATATGTTGCGCTCCTTGTAGCGCTTATATTAGTCGCGACATTTTAATGTCGGAATATAATTTAACTTGGTATTTTTGTAATCCGAATTTAAATTCTCTAGAAGAATTTAATAAGCGTTTGGCGGCGGTTAAATTTGTGGCTGATAAATTTAATATTCCTTTATTAATTGAACCTTATAATAATTCTGCTTGGTTAGACTTTGTTAAGGGGAAGGAAGGCGATCCAGAGAGGGGTGCTCGCTGTCATTTATGCTACTTCGATCGTTTAGAAAAAACATCCAAGCTAGCTAAAGAAAACAATTTTGAATATTTTAGTACTAGCTTGCTAGTGAGTCCCTATAAAGATACAAAAGTAATTAATAAATTAGGAAATGAGTTGGCTATAAAAAATAATTTAAAATATTTAGATTCTGATTTCCAGGCTGACAACGGTTATTATAAATCTCAAGAGTTAGCTAAAGAACTCGGCATTTATCGTCAAAAATTCTGCGGTTGTAAATTTTCTATTAAATAAAATATGATTTTGAAATATAAGTATTTGGTAATAGGAATTTTTTTATCACTAGTTATACCGACCTTTGCTTTTGCTCAGCTAGACGTGCCAGTAAATGAGTTAACTGACTCGGATAGTGATGGATATGTAGATAAAGATGAGATTAAGAGTGGATATTCTCCTTTTAATTCCGAAAAAATAAAAATAGAAAAAAGTGATGTCGATAGTGACGGTTTAAATGATGCTCTAGAAATAAAATTCAAAACTAATCCTCTAAACGCTGATAGTGATGGCGATGGTTATAAAGACGGCGCGGAAGTTGATTTTGCCTACAACCCTTTATCTAGTACCACGAAAAAATTATCACAAAAAATCGAGATAAATTTGAAAAATCAGAAAATGATTTATTATGTATCTGGTTACGCCTGGAAAGAATTTACAGTTTCAAGTGGGCGTCCTGGCATGGCGACACCAAAAGGTAGTTTTAAGATTGTTAATAAAATAACTAAAGCATGGTCCAAGACGTATAAGCTATGGATGCCTTATTGGATGGGGTTAAATAGTTCTGGTATAGGGATTCATGAATTGCCGGTTTGGCCTGGAGGATATAGAGAAGGTGAAAATCATTTAGGTAAGCCAGTTTCTCATGGTTGCGTCAGACTTGGAGTTGGTCCAGCAAAGTATATATTTGAAAGAGTCGGCGTCGGGACTGAAGTGACTGTTAAGTAGAAAAATGATATAATTATAACGAGCTATTTTAGCGCTATTATTTTTTGTTTATGTCAAAAAAAATATTTAAACTATCTTTATTAATATTAATTGTAAGTCTTTTGGTGAGCGCTTGCACGTTTCCCTGGAAAAAAAAGGTGACCTCAGATACTAATCAGACTAATTCGGGTGAAGTTGTGGCTGACGATATTGCCCCCTCTATCAGCACTAAACAAATTAAAAAATTTACTAATTATCAGGAATTAAAAGATTTTTTAGAAGAAAATTCAAATAACCAGAATTTAAGCACAAATGTTTTAACAAGTAGTGCTTTGCGTGGAGTTATGGAGAATTTTTCCATGGATGTTAGCGGTTCGCCGGCGCTAACCGACTCTAGCGCTAATAACAGCGCTTCCTCTCAAGGCGCTTCTGATTACTCAACTACCAACAATCAAGTGGTCGGAGTCGATGAAGCTGACATTATAAAAACAGACGGTACTTATATATATGCGCTAGTTCGCAACGAGTTAAAAATAATTAAAGCAAGCCCAGCCGGAGAAGCTAATGTTGTTAGTACAATTACTTTTAAATCAAGACCTCAGGACATTTTTATTAGTGGAACTAGCTTATCTGTTTTTGGCGCGGATCAGCAAATTTATACTATGGAAATTTACAAAAATTTCCGTCGTCAAAATCCGTATACTTTTTTTAAAGTATTTGATTTAAGTTCGCCGACTGAGCCAAAGTTAGTGCGTGATTTAAATTTTGAGGGTTCGTATACTAATGCTCGTTTAATTGGTGACTATGCTTATTTGTTTACTAATAGTTCGGCTGGCTATATAGAAAACGAACCTCTAGTTCCAAGAGTAATAAATAACGGCGACGTTTTGGCGAGCAGTTGCGAGCTAAGTAACAAATGTTTCGTTCCCGAGGTTTATTATTTTGATATTCCATATGACTCGTATAATTTTGTTAACATAACGGCAATTAATGTCAAAGATAATAATGAAGATATTAGTGGCCAGTCATATTTAATGAATTATGGACAGAATTTTTATGTCTCTAAAAATAATATTTATATTACTTATTCGGAATATGTAAATGAGTATGAGTTAGAGCAGTTAGTTAGAAAAGAATTGGCCTTGCCTAAGTTAAGTGTTGAGGATCAAGATAAGATAAGCAAGATTGAGTTGGCTCCGAGTTTTATTCTAAATAAGAATGAAAAGCAAATAAAAAGCGCTTCAATCATTGATCGCTACTTCAGTAGCTTGAGTATTGAAGATAAAAAGGCGCTTCAAATTAGCATTGATGATAATTTAAAACAAAAATTAACTGAACAGGCTAGTAACTTGGAAAAAACAGTTATCCATAAAATAGCAATAAATGGCAAAGCGCTTGAGTATCGGGGAATGGGTGAAGTAAAAGGTCAGGTCTTAAATCAATTTTCCATGGATGAAAATGGCGATTATTTTAGAATCGCAACTACTCGTAATCAAATTTGGTCACGTTTAAGCGATAAACCGGAGGATTCTTACAGTAATATCTTTGTTTTAAATAATGAGTTAAAGTTGGTTGGTAGTTTGGAAAATTTGGCAACTACTGAAAGAATTTATTCTGCTAGATTTATGGGAGATAGAGTTTATTTGGTGACTTTTAAGCAAACCGACCCCTTGTACGTCATCAGTCTTAGCGATCCAGCTCAACCAGTAGTTCTTGGTGCTGTTAAAGTTCCTGGTTTTTCTACCTATCTCCATCCAGCTGATAAAAATGGTAATCAGCTTATAGGGCTTGGTCGCGATACAGAAGAAGATGCTTCCGGGATCCCTAAGCTTAAAGGGATAAAATTATCTTTATTTGATTTTACTGATTTATCTAAGCCAAAAGAATTAAGCTCGTATATAATTGGTGATGCCAGTAGTGATTCAATTGCTTTTCAGGATCACAAAGCCTTTCTTTATTCTGAGGAAAAAAAGATTTTATCAATTCCGGCCACATTTAGAGATGGAGAAAAGATATCTTTTTCTGGAGCCCTGGTATTTAATATTGTAAATAATAGTTTCGCTCTTAAGGGTCAAATTGATCACTCAGAAGGCGGAAAATTTTCTGAACCAGATTATTTTGATTCCTATGGTTCCTATGAAAATACTGTCAAAAGAAGTTTGTATATAAACGAAAATCTATATACCTTCTCAAATAAATTTTTAAAGATTAACAGTCTAAGTGATTTGGCATCAGTTAAAAATATAGTTTTAAGTGGTAGTGATGATTTTATCGTTACCCCAAATCAAGGTCAGGGAATTATGCCTATTTCTGGCTCAAATCAAAACCAAGTTCCAAATTCGATTCAAGATCCAGGAGCTATTCCTGCTGCAAGTCCGTCTTCAGGACTAGGTACACCTGAGGCAGTTATTAATCCTGACAACTTAGTTCCACCAGTTGACGAAGGCTTGCTGGGAGATATTTCTACGACTAGCCTTAGTAACTAATCCTTAATTGGTATGAAAAAAAATTCTTTATATTTGTTTTTAACACCCGTCTTGCTCTGGTTCTTGAATGAATTATATATTTTTGAGCCATCCTTATTTTTTGTCTCTCTAAGTTTTAGTTTATTAATTTTAGCTTTTTTTATTCGTTTGCTAATTACTAAAAACAGCAAAGAATTTTGGCCTCAGTATATTGTAAGCCCAGTTCTATTTTATTTTAGTTTTTCTTTTTATAGCGCAATGATTGTTAATCAGTTTTTGATTCAGGTAATTTTTGCGCTTAATGCTTGGTTTATTTTTTCTTACTTGAAGAATATATATTACTTTTTGGCTTTCGGTGCTCCGGAAAGAGAGCATAAGTTACACCGACTACTTCTTAGCGGAGCCTTTCTCTCAGTCTTTGCGCTAGCCTCAACTATTTATGCTTTACCAATATTTTTAAATTGGTCATTTATAAATCTTCTGTTTATTTTTGTTTTGTTCTCATTGGCAGCTTTTGGTCAGTTTTTAATTTTTTCAAAAAACGCTGATACTGCTCAGAAAATTTTTTTAGGAGTTAACACTTTAGTTTTAAGTGAATTTGCTGGAATAGTTTTTTTATTGCCGCTAAATTATAATATTCTAGGACTGTTAGTCGCGATTGTTTTTTATCTGTTAATCTTATTTAATAACTGGCGAATAGAAGATAGGTTTAATTTTAAGAATTTAAGATGGCCGATTACTATTGCTAGTCTAATTTTTATTATTATTCTTCTATCGGCTCGTTGGCTTTAGAAAATTAAATTTATTATATGCTTAAAAAAATGAAAAATAGTTTTTTACTAACAATTTCTTTGGCAACTTTTTGCGGAATGCTTGCAGGTTTTTGCGGGGCAATGCTTGTTCGAGCTTATGTTTTTAATGATTCATACTCTCCTTATACCAATCAGGAACTCAATTTAAATAATTTAAACAACCTTAGTCGTTCTGGATTAGTTATCCGCGATCCTAAGAAAGTTGTTGTTAATCAGGATGTAAAACTTGAGGAAACAATTAATTCATTTTCAACATCTTTAGTGAGCGTTTTTAAAGAAATTCCTAAAAAAATTAATGCCGATGTCTTGGTCCCAGAATACTATTCTCTAGATAAGCCCTTGTTTATCGGTTTAGTTGTAACTAGTGATGGTTGGGTGATGTCGTCTTTGCCGGTTGATTTAAAAGAGGAATTTAATATTAAGTCTTATGTCGTTATTGCGTCTGATAGAAAAATTTATAAAATAGATAAAATAAATGTAATAAAAAATTCTCTAGGCGACGTAATTTTCTTCCATTTAGCTGAGGCATCTAATTTACCGGTAAGAAAAATTGTCCCTCGTTCCGAGTTATCTTTAGGACAATCATTGGTAGTTTTTGATAACAATAATAATGTTTGGCCAACTAATTTATCATCTTTTAAAAAAACTCCTGATGTTTTAAGCAGTGATTATTTAAATGCTCGTTTAGTTTTGTCTAATAATTCCGACTCGATTCAGAAAAATTCTTTTATATTTAATTTATCTGGTGATTTGGTGGCGGTTGTTGGTGCTAATAAAGAAATTATTCCCGCCTTTTCTTATGGTAGCTATTGGCAGGGCTTCAGTAACAAGGAATTGCTTGCTAGTCCTTTTCTGGGAGTTAGTTATTTAGATTTATCTTTGGTAAGAATTCCGAATATTAGTTTAAACAAAGGTGCCTTAATTTATCAAAATAAAGATAAAGTTTCAGTGGTAAAAAATAGCCCAGCCTTTAGTGCTGGCCTGGTTTTAGGTGATGTTATTACCTGGGTTAATAATCAGGAAGTAGACAGCAGTAACGACCTAGCGGATTTAATTGCTAACTATAAACCAGGAGAAAAAATAACCCTGACTTATTTACGTGGCGGACAAGAAAGACAAGTTGATGTTAAATTAGGCGAACTAAAATAATTATTATGAAAATAAATTCCATAAAAAAAATAAAAAAAATGAGAGATAAAGTTGTTTTTTTACGTGTGGATTTTAACGTTGCGCTTGATGACGGGAAAGTTAAAGATGATTATCGCATTAAAGCGGGACTGGAAACAATAAATTATTTACTTGATAAAGGCGCGCGTTTAATTGTTGCGACTCATTTAGGTGAGCCAAAAGGGAAGGTTGAACTTAAATATTCAGTGAAGCCAGTTGCTCAGCGACTTAAAAAATTATTAGGCTTACCAGTTAAATTTTTACCAGAAATAATTGGCCCCAAGGTTGTTAAGTCGGTAAATGAATTAAAGTCTGGTGAAGTTTTAATGTTGGAAAATTTAAGATTTAATAGTGGCGAACTAAGTAATGATTTAAAATTTTCTAAAGAATTAGTTTCTGTGGCAGATATTTATGTTAATGATGCTTATTCCGTCTGTCATCGTGATCAGGCCTCAGTTTCGGCTGTTAAAAAATATTTGCCCGCTTATGCAGGTTTATTGTTGGAGAAAGAAGTGGTAGCTGTTAGTAAAATATTAAAACCAAAAAAGCCTTTAATAGTAATTATGGGCGGAGCAAAGATAAGCACAAAAGCACCATTAATTTCTAAGTTATATGCCCATGCTAGTCAAATTTTAGTTGGAGGCGCACTTGCTAATAATTTTTTTAAATATCAGAAATTAGAAATCGGAAAGTCTTTATTTGATTCCGACAGTCTAATTTATGTAAAAAAGTTTTTTAAAGTAAAAAAACTAGCGGATAAAATTATTCTACCAGTTGATGTTGTGGTTCGGACTAAATCGGGTTCAGCTCTTGTTCGTAAACCAAAGGAGGTAAAGAAAGATGAAGCAATTCTTGATCTTGGCCCTGAGACAATTGCTCTTTATGCTAAATATATCAAAACCGCTCAGACATTAGTTTGGAATGGCCCGATGGGGAAATTTGAAGAAAACAGCTTTAAACAAGGAACTCTATCTGTTGCTCGTCTAGTTGCTTCGCGGGCTGGCGGCAAGGCTTATGGTCTGGTTGGTGGAGGAGAAACAGTTGCTGCTTTAAATTTAACTAAAATGGCTGAACATGTTGATTGGATTTCAACGGCTGGCGGAGCGATGTTAACTCATCTGGGTGGTGGGAAGATGCCAGGCTTAAGTAAAATTGTTCTTAAATAATTTTTGATATATGCCAAAAATAAAAAAAATTATCGCACGTGAAATATTAGATTCTAGTGGAAATCCAACTATTGAGGTTAAAATAATTCTTGATAATGATTTAGCCACTAAAGCTAGCGTTCCTAGTTCAGCACTTGGTTCTCATGGAGCCCTGGAACTTCGCGATGGAGATTCTAAGCGCTACAATGGTTTGGGAGTCTTAAGAGCGGTGAATAAAATAAACGAAATTATTTCAGCAAAGTTGATCGGTCTTGAGGTCAGTAATCAATCAGAAATAGATAAAATTTTAATTTCTTTGGACGGCACTGAAAATAAAAAAAACTTGGGAGTTAATTCAGTTTTAGCTGTTTCTATTGTTTGTGCTCGTGCTGCCGCGCTCAGTCAGGGAAAGGAACTGTTTGATTATTTAAAAACTAGTTTTGAGATGCCTGAGCCTTTAAAAATACCAACCCCTTTATTTAATATTTTTAATGGCGGTAAGCATGCTGATACTAATTTAGATTTTCAAGAATTTTTATTAATTCCTAAAAAAAATAGCGCAGCTAAAATGATTCAGAGTGGTTCAGAAATATTTCATGAGTTGGGACGAGTTTTGAAAGAATCTGATTACGATACCGACACAGGACTTGAGGGCGGCTATGCGCCCGATCTAGATTCGAGCATTGAGGCGATTGAACTTATTTTAGCAGCTGCAATTCGCGCCGGGTATAATCCTGGCAAGGATGTTTATTTAGGAATTGATATTGGGTCAAATATCCTGTATGAAGAGAAAAGTAAAAAATATCTTTTTCCTCTCGATAATAATTATTTTAATTCAGCTAATTTACTCAGCTTGTACAATGATTGGTTTAAAAAATATCCACTTGTTTACTTGGAAGATGCTTTATCGGAAAACGATTGGGAAAATTGGCGTGAGTTAACTGCTGAGTTGGGCGATAAGATGATGATTGTGGGTGACGAACTTTTTTCTAGTAGTCCGGATCGCCTAAGGCAGGGTTTAAAAGAGAAGGCGGCTAATTCAATTATTATTAAACCAAATCAACTCGGCACCTTGACGGAAACTGTAGATTGTATAAGATTAGCTCAGAAACATGGCTATCAGGTTGTCATCTCTCATCGTGGAGGGGAAACAACAGATGATTTTATTGTTGATCTAGCTGTCGCGACATCCGCTGATTACTTAAAAGCCGGTTCTTTATCTCGTGGTGAAAGGTTGGCAAAATATAATAGATTATTAGAAATTGCCGGAATAATTGAATAATAATTAGTAAAAAAATGGAACTAACTAATAACAGTAATTTACTCGAACCTCTCTCGAAAAGCACGGTGGTTTTGTTATTGTTAGATGGTTGGGGTATTGCCCCGGTGAGTGAGGCTAATGTTATTAGCTTAGCCAAAACTCCAACTTTTAATAATCTGATCAAGGAATATCCTGTTGCCCTATTAAGTGTGCCTGAAAAAAATATTAACAACCGCTATTTAATTATGGGTTTAGGCAGGAATATTGATGATGAAAAAACAGTTAATGAGAATACCTTGAGTAAAACCCTGGCTGATAATAATTTAAATCAAATTAAGATTACTGAAACGGAACGCTTAGCCGCCTTAACTCACTATTTTAATGGCCATAGGGAAAATAAATTAGCTGGCGAGGATTGGAAGATTCTTTCTTCTGAGCTAGGTGATTATAGTGCTAAACCGTCTTTAGTGTCCGGACGAATAAGTAGTGAATTAGTAAAATCTTTAAAATCAGAAAAGTATAGGTTTTTGGCTGTATCTATGCCGGCAATTGATTTGGCGGCGATGACAGGGGATTTTAAGGCAGTTAAAAAAGCAATCGAGGTTGTTGATAAAAATTTAAAAAAAATAGTTGAAAAAGTAATAGAAAAAAAGGCTGTCTTAATAATTAGCTCGGCTGGCGGCAATGCTGAAAATATGAAAAGCATGGTTACTGAGTTGATTGATAAAGGGATTACCAATAATCCCGTGCCCGTGATTATTGTTGGAGAAGATTTTAAAGGAAAAACAATCGGTTTGAGTGAGCCATTAAATGATGATTTAAGTTTACTTGCTCCGGCTGGAGGCTTAGAAGATTTGGCTCCGACAATTTTAGACATTATGAATATTAATAAGCCGGAAGAAATGACAGGAAAATCTTTAATTGATACAAATTTATAAAAAATAAACGAGCACATCAAATAGCATATAAAATTATAAAGCAGTTCTTCAAAATTAAAAATAATAATGATTTCCAAAAAATTTTAAAATGAAAGCAAAAAAAATTTTCACAGATCGCGACAAAGAAATTATTTCACTTGTTGCTAGCGCTTTGGGCTTAAGTGCACTTATTAGAGATAGTGTGCCGACAGAAGAAGACATTAGTCTTCTTGTAGCGGAGATTAATAAAAAAAACTGGAACAAGGGTGATTTTCATAAACAAAATATATCTTTTCTAAGTTTTTTTAGAGCCGCTGCAAAGATTAATGAAAACGTGTACAAACATGTTTCGTATGATCTAAAATGTCAATTCCCAGGAAATTTTTTGCAAAGAGATGTTAATTATAGTAAATAAATCTGCTTGCATAATAAATACAGAAAAAGCCCTGCAATAAAACGGGGCTCTTTTATTTTAGAAGACTAATTTATTTTTAGAAAAGCCAAAAAGAAATAACACTAGTAGCGATACCAACCAAAGCGCCAATGAAAACCTGGAGCGGTGTATGACCAATTTTTTCTAATTGTTTTGGATAGCTGCGGTCAAGAAATTCATCTTCTTTTAAAGTTTTTCCGTGAAGACCCAGATAATTTCTTAAACCAATTGCATCCGTAATAACTATCATCGCGTAAACAAAGGCACAAGCAAAAACCGGAGAGTCAATTCCTAGTTTCAACCCTAGAATGGTTACTAGAGACATTACAACTGAAGTGTGGCCGCTTGGCATATCAGAATATGAGAATAGATCGTGCCAAGTAATTTTACGTTTTCTTGAGCGAATTATTACCTTTGAACCTTGAGCTAGGATAAAGGCAATAATTGGTGATAATAAATAAATATACATATTAAATATCTAAATTTTCTACTTTCTTGGCATGTGTTTGGATGAAGTTTTTACGAGGCGCAACGTTATCGCCCATTAACATATCAAAGATTTGGTCGGCTTTGGCAGCATCCTCAATCGTCACTTGTTTAACAATACGACTAGCCGGGTCCATGGTTGTTTCCCAGAGCTGCTCGGGGTTCATTTCTCCTAAACCTTTGTAGCGTTGAATAGTAATTTTGCTAGGTTTTTTCTTTTCTTCCTCGTCTTTTCCTTTTTTTTCTTTTTTGTTCTCAGTTTCTTCTTCAACTATTTCAATGTTTTCTCCGTCTTCGCCCTCTTCTCCGACTTCAACCGCTTCCTCTAGGCCACCACCAAGCTCAATAATAATTTTTTCTTTTTCTTCATCGCTATAGGCATAGTGAACGGCGTTCCCTTTTTTTAATTGGTATAAAGGTGGTTGAGCAATATACATGTAGCCGCCAGTAACTAGTGGAGTAAAGTGGCGGAAAAATAATGTTAAAAGTAAAGTTCTGATATGAGCGCCATCAACATCGGCATCAGTCATGATAATAATACGATGATATCTTAATTTATCTATATCAAATTGATCGTCTATATTAGTACCAAGAGCAATTACTAAATTCTTGATTTCGTTATTAGCTAGCATTTTATCTAGTCGAGCGCGTTCAACATTTAAA
This sequence comes from uncultured Gammaproteobacteria bacterium, assembly GCA_964500975.1. Taxonomy (GTDB): domain Bacteria; phylum Patescibacteriota; class Patescibacteriia; order Patescibacteriales; family UBA12465; genus UBA12465. Next base: position 30,202 of record CAZCQW010000007.1, read on the forward strand.
ATTTTACCGCGTAAAGGGAGAATAGCTTGAAATTTACGATTACGGCCTTGTTTTGCGCTACCGCCGGCCGAGTCTCCCTCAACTATATATAATTCACATTCTTCGGGATGGCGACTAGAGCAGTCAGCTAGTTTGCCAGGAAGAGTCATGCCTTCTAAAGCACCCTTACGTAAAATAGTCGCACGGGCAGTACGGGCAGCTAAGCGAGCTTGGGCTGATAGAACGCATTTACCGATAATAGCTTCAGCTTCTTTTGGGTGTTCTTCTAAAAAAGTATTAAATGATTCACCGAAAATAGTTTCCACATAGCCTTTCATTTCAGCGTTACCAAGCTTTCCTTTGGTCTGGCCTTCAAATTGCGGGTCAGGCAACTTAACGCTAACAATGACTGTTAGTCCTTCGCGGACGTCATCTCCGGTTAAGTTTTCTTGTTTTTCTTTTAATAAATTCTTGGAACGAGCATAGTTATTCAAAGTTCTAGTTAAAGCTGAACGAAAACCAGCGACATGAGTTCCTCCTTCGGGATTATGAATATTATTAGCAAAGGCGAGTAAAGTCTCGTTATATTCGTCGTTATACTGAAGGGCTAATTCAATCTTGCAGTCATTAGTATCTTTGTCGATGTAAAAGATTGTGTCATTTTTTACAGTTTTATTGCGATGAAGTGATTTGATATAGGATTTAATACCTCCTTCAAAATGAAATTTATATTTCTTTTCACGATGACCTTCGCGTTTATCAAAAACACTAAGAGTAATTCCTTTTGTTAAGTAAGATTGTTGTCTTAAGCGATCTAGGATTTTAACCCAGTTAAATTCTAACTCTGTAAAAATAGTTGCGTCCGGCTTGAAAGTAATGGTTGTGCCCGTATCTTTACAAGTACCAACCGGTTTAGCGGCTTTTTGTGGAATACCAATTTTGTATTCTTGTTCCCAAATTTTTCCATCACGATGAATTTCCGCTTTTAAATATTCACTTAATGCATTAACAACTGAAACACCAACGCCGTGAAGACCTCCAGAAACTTTATATCCACCGCCACCGAATTTTCCGCCAGCATGAAGTTTTGTTAAAACAGTTTCAAGAGCTGAGACTCCAGTTACTTTATGTTTCTCAACGGGAATACCACGACCATTATCGGTTACCGAAACCATCCCGTCAGGAAGAAGGGAAACAGAGATTTCATTGGCATGACCAGCCATAGCTTCGTCAATTGAGTTGTCAACGACTTCCCAGATTAAATGGTGTAAGCCAGCGCTAGAAGTTGAACCGATGTACATGCCTGGTCTTTTGCGGACCGGGTCTAAGCCTTCTAAAACGGTAATCTGATCGGCGCCATATTCATTGTCTTTTTTTGGGTCTTTGGACATATTGTAAACAGAATTAAAACAAAAAATACCTAATATTTAAGGGCATTTTAATGCTTATCTTTTATTAATTATCTTATTTTATTTTAGCAAAGAATGTTACCGAGGGCAAGTCGTAAAAAATGTTTATAAATCTTGTTCGCCCTTGTAACTATTGACTTTATTCTTAAAATATGTTTTAATATCTAGACGCCATTTTTGTTAAAATGGACAAATAGTAGTAACTTAAAAACAAAAATATAATGAAAAAGAAAAATGAAATTCCGGAGGGCAAGAAAGACATGTTGATGTTAAATGAATTTACGGAAAAAGATGACATTATGATAGATGTCAATCTTCTTTCAAACGGCTTAACAGGTCAGGGGTGGGTAAATAAGTTTGAAACTGAGGGTCGCGAGCTATCTGAAGAAGTTAAAAAGATTTTAACTTCTCAGGCGTTTGTGCCGACAAAAGGAGTAATATACAAATTAGTAATTATCCGAGGAAAGACTTTTGAGTATGGAGGGAGAACAGTTTCGACTGTGCGCGAATACGCTTATAGTAAAGGATTCTTTAAGGCCAGGCTAGAAATTGCCTGCTTGTTTAGAGACCTGTTATCAGATGAAAAGATGAGGGAGATGCGGCTTTACTCTTTAGTAGTCGTATCGACTCACGCCAAGAAAAAAAATACAAAGCTGTTAATGATTGATATTGATGGTGCGCCGAATACCTTGATGGCTCATTGCGTTAAGGAAATGAGAATGTTCCGGCGATCAACCGGGTTTGTTTTCTCGACTGAAAAAACGAAAAATGAATAAAATGAGAACAATAGACGAAAAAGAGGCTATAGAAATCGCGGAAGTAATTCATGAATTTGGGAAAAAGCTCTATAGCAAAAAAGGTGCTAAATTTCTCAAAGAGGCTAAAAAATTTCTGAATGAAGAGCCATGTTGGGTAGAAGAAGAACTGATTCATTCGTTTTTTGGGACTGAGCAAATCTGTATTATTGGTGGTCCTAAGTTAGGATTGCATACTATGGGTTTCCATAGGCATTATTCGGCCGGAGAAATTTTTATTTTACATGAAGAGCCATGTCTCTTAGAACTATTATCGGAAAGTAATCGTCGACCAGACATAGCTACAATTCTTGAAAGACTTGAAAGAGCGGAAAGAGAATTTGAAAGTTCGGGCTTACATTTTCCTTTAGAGTTACTAGAGAAATTACCGATCCCATTTGTTGCCCAACGTTTGGGCGAGGAATTTGTGGACGTAGATCTTCAAGTAATTTTGAGAACTGAAAATAATTTTTTAAGAGATCATTGTCGAAACAATCAAAATGCTTTTCAAAGAAAGTATGAACATTATTTTCGCTCTAAATCTCATTTTCTCAAAACTTGTAATGCACGTGTTTTTCGCGGACCATGGTTGGCACGCGGAAATATTGCTCAAGTTTGATTTCATTAAATCTACATACTCTTCATTTTTTTAAGAAAACAAATTTCTTAAAAAACTGAAGGGTTTTTTATTTGTCAAAATTAGCTCCCTTCAATATCTTTTAAAACAATGTTATTATAAATATGAGAAAAAATATTAAGTATTAAAGATATTTAAATATATGTCTAAAGTTTTAGTAACTGGTGGAGCAGGTTTTATTGGTTCAACTTTGGTTGATAAACTAATTGACGAAGGCCACGAAGTTATCGTGGTTGATGATTTATCATCTGGCAAAAAAGATTATGTAAACCCAAAAGCTAAATTTCATAAAATAGATATTTGCTCAGATAAAATTTCTAAGATTTTTAAAGAAGAGGAGATTGATTTTGTTTATCATTTAGCGGCTCAGATTGATGTCCGTAAATCAGTCGCCGATCCGGAGTTTGATAATAAGATTAATGTTTTAGGCGGAATTAATATTATAAAAAACTGCCACCAATATAATGTTAAAAAAATAATCATGGCTTCAACTGGCGGCGCAATTTATGGTGAAGCCGAAGAAATCCCAACTACTGAAAGTAGTCCAACCTATCCAGTTTCTCCGTACGGAATTCACAAGTTAACTTTGGAGAAATATTTAAATTACTATTATCAAGTTTACGGTTTGAATTACACCGTTCTACGATTTGCTAATGTTTATGGACCACGTCAGTTTAAAGGTGGAGAGGCGGGCGTGATTGCAATTTTTATTGATAATGCCGTTAAAGGTTTAGAAAGTATGCAGTTCGGCGATGGTCTTCAAACGCGCGATTTTGTTTATGTTGGTGACGTGGTTAATGGTTTATTTGCGGCTTTAAATATTGACTGTCAAAGTGAAATAAATATTGGCTCTGAAATTGAAACAACTTTACTTGATATAAGAGCTGATATTGAAAAAGCGATCGGCGAGCCGATGAAGGTTAAAGAAATGCCGGCTAAAGAAGGAGAGCAGAGACGAAGTTGTTTAAGTTATGCTCGCGCTAAAGATGTTTTAAACTGGGAGCCAAAAGTTAATTTAGAAGAGGGAATTAAAAGAACAATTAATTGGGCTAAGAATAATATTTAATAATTGAACGTTATTATTTTGGGAACATTTTCTGCGCTTAGATGATTTCTGGGGCAAAAACTCGTAAAGATTTGAATTTTGAATTTATTAAAACTCGTTTTTACTCTACGAAATCATATGCGCTCCGAAAACATTCCCAGAATAATAACAAAATAAATATATGAAAAAATTAATTATGGCTAATTGGAAGATGCAATTAACTATTAAAGAAAGTTTGGAATTAGCTAAACAGTATACAAAAAAACTTAACGCAACTAAAAACGAAGTGGTTATTTGTCCTGATTTTTCATCCCTTGCCTTTATTGGCCCGGTCTTAAAGGGCGGCAAAATTTCTTTAGGTTCTCAAGATAGTGCGCCGTTTAATGTGGGTGCTTATACGGGGGAAGTATCGCCACGAAATTTGAAAGTATTGGGAGTTAGATATGTTATCTTGGGTCATAGCGAAAGACGTGAGCATCTTCATGAAAATTCTGCGATTATTAATAATAAGATTAAGGCTGCACTTGAAAATAAATTAATACCCGTTCTTTGCGTTGGTGAGAAATTATCCGAGAAAGAAGCTGGTGAAACAAAAAATTATTTACTTCAAGAATTGCGGAATGCCTTGAAAGGCGTTAAAATAAAATCTAATAATGAATTAGTGATTGCTTATGAACCGGTCTGGGCAATTAGTACAAATAAAAATGCTAAACCAATGTTGCCGGATGAGGCTGAGGAAATTCACTTGTTTATTAAATCTCAGGCTAAAAAAATTCTTCATCAAGACGTTAAAGTTTTGTATGGCGGCAGCGTTAATGTAAATAATTCTAAAGATTTTCTTGAAAGAGATTGCGTTGACGGTTTGCTTGTTGGAGGTGCTAGTTTAAAAATTAATGATTTTTCCAAGATAGTATGTTAAATATTTTCTCCTTTATTTTAATAGTCGTTTGCTTAATAGTTATTTTAACGATACTTCTCAAGAAGTTTCCGGCTTTGGCTATTTTAGACGTTCATAGTGTTCCAGGCGAAAAAGAAGCTAAATTTAAAGAACAAATTATTAAGCAAAAAGTTGAAAGAGATTTAGCTGTTTGGGGCGGCGTGGTAGCTCGCGTTTGGCTTTTTGTTAGTCGCTATTTATCAAATTTTTTAAAAAATTCTCAAGATCAATTAAAAAAAATTAAACTAAGTTATAAAAATGCAAATAAAATCCCGTTAGTGGAGAGAAAAAAAATGATTAAGGATTTATTTGTTGCGTATTCAGATTTAATTAAAAAAGAAAGTTTTAATGAGGCTGAGGAGAAGTTAGTTGAGATTATAAGTCTTGATCAAAAAAATTTATCAGCTTTTTTTAAATTAGCTTCTCTTTATGATGAGCAAAAAAAATGGTCAGAAGCCCGTCAGACTTATGAACATGCTTTAAAATTAGCTCGTCAGTATAAGAAGGATGATTCGATTATGGAAGAATTAACTATTCAAGAAATATATTTTTCATTAGCTTGGGTCGAAAAAGAGGTAGGGGATATTGATGCTGCTTTAGAAAATATTCGTGAAGCTCTTGATATTGAGGGAAATAGTCCTCGTTACCTTGATTTAATTCTCGATTTAAGTATAATAAAAAAAGATAAAGAACTGGCCACAGCTTCTTTAGAGAGACTGGCCGGTGTTAATCCGGAGAATAATAAGATTGAAGAATGGCGTAATATTATTGATAAATTATAGCTGTTTCTATAAGCCGTCTTAGCTCAGCTGGTAGAGCATTTCCATGGTAAGGAAAAGGTCTCGGGTTCAAATCCCGAAGACGGCTCAGATATAAAAAATACTACAAGGCGATTGTAGTATTTTTTTTTGCTCAAAGTATATATTTATAGTATAATATTAACAATAATTGCGTATAATTAATTTGGGTAATATTTTTTAATATGGTGAAGAAAATATCTTTTGAATTTAAAAAAAATAAAAATAAATTGAAGCTTCTGGCAATATTTTTTATTTTAATATCATCCGGATTATTGATTAATGAGGTTCTCTCCGCCAACCCAGTTACAAGTATTATCACAGCTCCTTCAGCAAAATCGAGCAATCTCCCCTTAGTAATCGCTAGTGGTGACGCTGATGCTGGCAGCACTATCCAGTCAGCCAGATATCAAATATATCCATCCGGAAGCGCTCCGTCTGGCTCATGGTATTCTTGTACGGCTAATAACGGGTATTCGTTTGGCGATGTTTATGTTCAGTATACTTGTCTAGTTGCAAGTTTGCCTGATGGGTCGTACAAGATGAATATTGAATCAATTGATAATAATAATTTGTCTGACGCTAGGGAAACAAGCGCGTTTATAGTTGATCGTATTGCTCCAGTTGTTGATTTTGATGATTTAACGAATGCTCCTAATCCAATTAATTTTAATGATCCAGTTTTTACCGGTACAGTTTCTGATAATCTAACAGACGTATCCCTAGTTCAGTATAAATGGGCCTTAGCTTCAACTAGTGATCCAGTTTCGCCTGTTTTTGGTGATTCCGGATGGACTAATTGCGATGCTGTTGTGGCAAGTAGTTCAGTTTCTTTTCGTTGTGACCCTGGATATAATTTCCCGGAGAGCGTAAAGGGCGAGGAATACCGTATGCATGTTAGAGGAGTTGATGAGGTTAATAATATATCCACTTTCACTAATTATTATAAATTTCAGGTGGACACAATTTCACCTTATAACTTAGCAATTTCTAATCCAAACGCGGCCGGGATTACTTTATACGGCAATCATAGTTATTTCATAACCTGGACGACTCCATTAGATGCTTTTGAATTACTTTCTCTGCCTATAAAAATCGAATATTCGTCTGATGGC
>CAZCQW010000007.1:36924-47633 GCA_964500975.1 uncultured Gammaproteobacteria bacterium
CTTTTTCTAGCCCAACTATTATAACAAGCAGTTATTCTGGCACAGGTCCTTATAACTGGACAGTTCCTTCAGACAATACTAATAGCGCTAAGATAAGAATAACGGCCACCGATTTGGCTGGTAATAGCGTGTCGACGACATCTGCTAATCCGTTTACAATAATTCCGTATTCAGCCCCACTTATAACTATTAATCCTATTTCTAATAATGCTACTAATACATTGCCTTTAATCATAACTGGTAACGCCGCTGACTCTCAAACTATAGTTAGTGCAGAGTATAATATAGATAGTGGTAGCTGGGTTAGTTGTTCAGCTTCGGACGGTTCTTATGGAGGAGTGTCAGAGGATTTATCATGTGGCCCTGTCGGTAGCTTGAGCGAGGGGTCTCATACTATAAATATTAGAGCTTATGATTCGTCTAGCGACAGTGGCTCAAATTCTTATAGTTTTGTATACGATATTAGCGGCCCCGTTGTAGACGCTGGGACTCTTGGAACAATTAACTTGGCAACTACTCCAGGGGCAACTGCTTCTGACTCTCACTCTTCAATAAGTTCCTATTCTTGGTCGCAAACATCTGGACCAGGAGTTATTACTTTTAGTAATAGCAATATTTTAAATCCAAATATTTCTGCTAATGTCGTCTCGGCTACACCTTATATTGCTCAGTTGTCTGTTTGTGATATTGTAGGGAATTGTTCAACGGACACAGTCTCTTTTATTTGGACAGATCAACCTTTGAATTTTAACATTACTAGTCCGTCAGGAAGTGAGAGAATGAGGGGCTCTAATAATTTTTTAATAGAATGGACTAATCCGGGGGGATCGGCTTTAGATCATTTTGATATAGAATATTCTATAAATGGTGGAACTAATTGGACAACCATTACGACTGGAATTTCGTCAGCGGAGGTTAATTATTTATGGACAATCCCTAATGTAAATTCAGAAACAGTTTTAATTAGAATTAATGCACAAGACAGTGGCGACAGCCTTTTGCTAAACGCAACTTCTAATATTTTTGCAATTGATTCCACTAGCCCAACGGTTGACGCCGGTACACTTGGTTCCATAAATACCGGGACTTCACCGAACGCAACGTCTAGTGATAATTATGATACATCTGGTCAATTAACCTACGCCTGGACTAAGGTTTCTGGGCCTTCAGCTATAAATTTTGGCGGCGGTACAAGTATTTTAAATCCAAATATTTCAAGCACGGTAACGGGTTCTTATGTTGCTCGTTTAACGGTAACAGATAGAGCTGGCAACTCAAATACTGATACGGTGTCTTTTGATTGGGACGGTAATCCGCCAAATTTTTCAGTTTCCTCGCCGGCTTCAGTAAATTTACGAGGAACGAGTACCGTTCCGATAATTTGGTCGGTTTCAGCGGGAGCAGTCTCTTATAAACTAGAGTACACTATTGATAATGGTTCCAATTTTACGACTATTGCCTCATCTACTTTAGGGACGGCTACTTCAACGGGACTTTTTTATAATTGGACTTTGCCGGCCGCGAACTCAAGCCAGAGTTATGTTCGGGTAACCGCCTCAGATACATACGGGAACACGTCTTCAAGTAATTCTATTACTTTTACTATAGATTCTTTAGCACCAGTAGTTGATGCCGGTCTTTTTTCTGAAGCACTTTTATCGCCAACGCAGTCAACCGGAGTTGCTGCTAGTGATTCAGGTTCTGGAATCGCGACTTACGCCTGGACTCAAGTTAGTGCTTTAGGCACAGTAACTTTTGGCGGCGGAGCAAATATTCTTAGCCCGTTCATCTCGGCTGATACTTCAGGTATTTATACAGTTAGACTTACCGTAACTGATAATGTTGGTTATAGTACTTCTGATGAAGTTTCCTTTCTCTTTAATACCGACCCAACTAGTCCTTGGATTACTGCTCCAGCAATTAACGCTTTTTGGAGCGGTGGAGTTAATCGAAATATTACCTGGACCATGGCTGTTGACCCGGGTGATTTAAGTGGTTTTACAGTTGATTATTCAACTAACAATGGAGGATCTTGGACAAATATTGGCACCTTGCTTGCCTCAACTTCAAGACAAATAAATTGGTCTGTCCCGGCCGTTAATTCGACAAGTTCCTTAGTTCGAGTTATAGCAAATGATATTTCGGGGAATACTTCAACAAGTACTAATCAGTTTACTATTGATTCAATTTCTCCGGTCATAAACATGGGAAATATTGGGACAACTACGATTGCCACTACGTCGGGAACAACTGTAACGGATAATATTGATGGGCCCAATGATTTAACTTATCTTTGGAGTTCGGTTAGCACTCCGGCTGGTGGAAATTTATCTTTTTCTTCAACTACCGTAGCGGATCCAGTTATGTCTGGAACTGTTTCTGGAAATTATACGGCGCAACTAATTGCGCAGGATAGAGCTGGTCATATCACAACCAGTCTTTTAACTTTTTATTGGCAAAGAAATCCAGGAAAGCCTGTAATTACAAGCCCAAATGCATCAACCTTTACTCGAGGAAACGTGGTTCAGGATATTGATTGGACAATGACTGATACAGTTGATTTAGATTATTTTGATTTAAGTTATTCTCTTGATAATGGTGGTACCTGGGATTCAATTGCGACAACGACGGCACTTAGCAGGACATATCCTTGGGATATTCTTGGTTCAGATAATTCAACTAGTAGTTTGATTAAGATTGAAGCTTATGATATTTATGGTAGTCAATCTGTTGGCACATCTTCAAAGTTTACAATCGACTCCTTGCACCCTCTAATCAATATTGGAAGTATCGGCACGACTACTGTTGCTACTACATCGAAAACGAGTGCAAGTGATAATATAGATACAGTAAATGAATTAACTTATTCTTGGGTTGCAAGTAGTACGCCGATTGGTGGAGCTTTAGTTTTTTCTTCAAGTTCAATCGTTGATCCATTGATGTCGGGAACCGTTTCTGGAGATTACACAGCCGAGTTAACGGTAACAGATAGAGCGGGGAATATTTATACAGATTCATTGACCTTCTACTGGCAAGGTGAGCCGGGTGTCCCAGTTATTTCTAATCCGAATTCTTCCGTTTTCGCTAAGGCAGGGAATAATCAGAATATTAATTGGACTATAGCGGATGCAAATGATTTAGATTATTTTACTCTAAGTTATTCTCTTAACAATGGTGGTTCATGGAATTTAATTGCGACTACTACGCCTAGCAGTCGAATTTATGCTTGGGCAATTCCAGGCGGCCTAAATTCAACTAGTAGTTTAATTAAAATTGATGCCTATGATATATATGGTAATCAATCGATGGGAGTTTCTTCTAATTTTATAATTGATTCAGTCGCCCCGGTAATTAACATTGGTAGTATATCAGACGCAACCGTTGCAACCTCATCAGGCACAACGGTAACTGATAATATAGACGGTCCTAGTGATTTAACTTATGTTTGGACTGCTGATAATACACCTGCTGGAGGCACTCTTGTTTTTACGCCTTCAAGCTCAGTTATGGATCCAGTTATGTCTGGGACGCTTACCGGTTTTTATACAGCTAGATTAACAGCAACAGACAGAGCGGGACATTCTTCAAGTAGAATTTTGGTATTTCGTTGGCAGGCCGAGCCGGGGACACCAACCATAACTAATCCAACGGACACTACATATGTTTCTGGCGGAGCAACACAAAGAACAGATTGGTTCTTAACAGATATTGTTGATCTTGATCATTTTAATATGAGCTATTCAATCGACAACGGCGTGAATTGGATCTTAGTTACCAGTTCGATCGCTACTACTAGTCGAACTTATAATTGGTCAGTTCCAAATGGTCTAAACTCAACTAGTAGTTTAGTAAAAATTGAAGCCTATGATTCTTTGGGAGGAAGTTCTTCGGGGATTTCTCCAAATTTTATAATTGACTCAACTAACCCTGTAATATCAATTGGAAATATCGGCACAACGTCAATTGCAACGACATCAGGCACGACTGTAAGCGATAATATTGATGGGGTTAACGATCTTACATATTCCTGGATTCCAATTAGCGTTCCAGTTGGAGGAACTTTAGTTCTATCTTCAAGCTCAGTAATGGACCCACTAATGTCGGGAACTGTATCAGGAAATTACACCGCTCAATTATCAGCTCGAGATAGAGCGGGTCACGTTGTTACTAGCTTACTAACTTTCTACTTTCAAGGTGAACCAGACGTGCCAGTAATAAGCCTTCCAAATAATTCTACTTATGTAAAAGGCGGAGCAAATCAAAATATTAATTGGGCTATTCCGGCTGTTAGTGATTTAGATTATTTTGATGTAAGTTATTCATTAAATAATGGCGTTTCTTGGACTATTGCAACATCATCTCTTGCTTCAACAAGCAGAACATTTTCTTGGTCAGTTCCAACAAGCACAAATTCAACTAGTAGTTTGATCAAAGTAGAGGCCTATGATGTTTACAATAATAAATCAATTGGAACTTCTTCTAATTTTACAGTTGATTCAACTCTGCCAGTAATTAATATCGGAAGTATTGTGACAGCAACTATAGCAACGACATCAGGCACGACCGTGACTGATAATATAGACGGTGCGGGTGATTTAACTTATTCGTGGAGCGCAGCTGTGGTTCCTGGCGGTGGATCTTTGGTATTTACTCCATCTAGCTCAATAATGGACCCAGCCATGGCCGGTACTGTGACAGGAAACTACACAGCCCAGTTAACTGTTACAGATAGAGCGGGAAATAGCTTAACTAGAGCTCTAACTTTTTATTGGCAAGCCGAGCCGGGTGTTCCAACAGTATCTAATCCAAACGATTCTACTTTCGTTAAGGCAGGGGCTACTCAAAACATAAATTGGTTTATTAATGCTATTGACCTTAATTATTTTGACTTAAAATACTCTATTGATAATGGTTCTTCCTGGATTTCAATTGCAACTACAACCGCAGCGAGTCGTACATATGCCTGGGCTGTGCCTAGTGCTATTAATTCGACCAGTAGTTTAATTAAGATTGATGCTTATGATATTAACGGAGTCAAATCAACTGGCGTCTCTGCTAATTTCACTATTGATTCGATCGCTCCAGTAATTAATATCGGAAGCCTGGGAAGAATTAGTACCTCAACAGTTCCAGGTGCAACAGCAACTGATAATATAGACGGACAAAGTGATTTAACATATCTTTGGAGTTCGGTTATTACTCCAGGTGCCGGAACTTTAGTTTTTTCTTCAGTTAACAGTGTTAATCCATTATTATCAGGAACGAGGTCCGGTTCCTATACGGCTAGTTTATATGTTCAAGATAGAGCGGGGAATATTTCTACTAGTCCCTTAACTTTCTTCTGGGAAGGTGAGCCTGATACCCCAGTAATTACTAACCCTACCAGTACAGTTTCTGTTAGAGGAGGCATAACGCAATCTATAAGTTGGACTATCCCCGCTTTAGCTGATTTAAATCATTTTAATTTAAGTTATTCTATTGATAATGAGCTAACTTGGGTTCCAATTATTAATAATCTTACAGCAGGAATTAGAACATATGTTTGGACTATTCCAGCAGCATTAAACTCTACTAGCAGTAAAGTAAGAGTTATTGCTTTAGATGATTATGATAATCAGTCAATTGGCGTTTCGGCTGGTTTTACAATTGACTCTACTAAGCCAGTTGTAAATGCAGGATTTATTTCTTCGGTAATTAGTTCAGCAACTTCTTCGCTTGGAGTTTCTGCTAGCGATAACTTTAATTCTGAATCTGATTTAAATTTTTTATGGACTGAGATTTCCAAACCTAATAACTCAACCTTAACTATTTCAAGTCCGACAGCAACTAGCACATTATTCTCCGGCGATGTTACTGGAGCTTATCAAGTTCTATTATCAGCAACAGATAGAAGTGGAAATACTGGAACAAGCACCTTGTCATTTTCCTGGTCAAGCGTAAATGACCCAATAGTTAGCGCGCCAGTTTTAAATGCAAATATAAAAGGAAATAGCACTTCAACAATTTCTTGGACGATAGTTGATCCAGGTGATCTTGATCATATGATTGCTGAATACTCGATTAATAACGGCGTGAACTGGACTTTGATTGATAATAATATTGCTAGTTCAAGTCTGTCTCTTAACTGGTTAGTTGCTGACGGAATAAATTCTAGTAGCAGTTTAGTGAGGATATTGTCAGTCGACACCTTGGGCAACATTGCAACTGGTACAAGCCCTGTATTTATAATTGATTCTAGCGCACCAACTGTTTCAGCTGGTTCATACAGTGCTAATTTAAATAGCGCAACTACTCCTGGAGCGACTGCTAGTGATAATTTTAGTACTAGTAGCCAAATGACATATTTATGGACACAGCAAACCGCTCCATCTGGTGGAGCAATTAGTTTTGGCGGTGGTAATAATATTTTAAATCCCACTCTTTCGGGTAATGTTAATGGTAGCTACTCAGCCTTATTAACAGTTTCTGATTTGGCTGGTAATGCGAGCTCAAGCGCCGTCTCGTTTACTCGTAATGTTGTCGTTCCGCCTAGTGGTGGTGGCGGTGGCGGTGGTGGCGGTGGTGGCGGAGGAGGTAATTCCACGCCTTGCACAAGCGTTGTTTATGGCGACTGGGGTGCTTGTTTTGATGGAAATGGTACTCAATTCAGAAGCATTATAAGCAGCACGCCTAGCCAGTGTATTCCAACTTCAGCGCAACAAGCTAGTCAGAGTCAGTCTTGCAAAATTAGTGATTTTTGTACGGATGTTACATACGGAGAATGGGGCATTTGTTCTGATGGATACCAACATCGTGAAGTTAGTTCTAAATATCCAGCAACTTGTAATTTAACTAATGAACAGAATAATCTTAAAAATCAGGCTTGCTCTAGTAGTAACGGTAATGGGAGTGATGATGCTAAAAATAATGGACCCTTTGATTTAGATGTTATGGATATTTTAGAAGTGGCTAGGGCTAGTTTCGTAAAAGAAGATAAAAAAATAGTTTCTAGTGTAGTCGGTAAAATTTTGATTCAAGTTGAAGATAGGGGGCGGGCTTGGTATGTCAACCCGGTAGATAAAAAAAGATATTATCTTGGATCGGCTAATAACGCCTTCTCAGTGATGAATTTAATTGGTCAGGGTATTAGTAACAAAAATTTAAGAAAAGTTCCAATTGGGCTAGTTGATGAGTCCTTAAATCGTGATCAGGATACCGACTCCGATGGTTTAACAGATCGTTTAGAGGAGGGGATTGGTTCTGACAAGAATAAACTTGATTCAGACGGTGATGGGTATAATGATTATGAAGAAATAGTTAATGGCTATAATCCTTATGGGCCAGGTAAATTACCTACTGATCCTCAGTTATTAAAAACTGTACTTGGTCGCATGTATATTCAAGTAGAGACTAACGGAGAGGCTTGGTACGTTGAACCTACTTCTAAAAAACGATATTATCTTGGTCGTCCGACTGAAGCCTATGGAATTATGAGACGCTTTGGTCTTGGCATTACTAACGCTAACCTAAACAAAATACCAGTTGGTCAGTTTACGCCTTCGCAAGTGAAAAAGATTACTGAAATGCTTGGAGCAAGAAATAAATAGGATAAAATGCAAAAAATAGTTAAAAAATCACCCTAAATTTGGGTGATTTTTTAAATATTGACAAAACTTATTAAAAATGACATAATAATATATTAATATGAGTTCTAGCTGCTCTGGCAAAATAGGCTCTTTTACAAATAAATAAACAAACAAAAAAAATAAAAAAATGGAAAAACTAACCAAATGGCTTGCGTGGCCAATAACACTTCTAGGAGTGATGATTATTTCAAGTATTTGCGCTGTTTTAAGCGCTAATTATTTTACTGGAAACGAGCCCTTGGCTATCGGATTTGCACTATTCTTTTTCATTTCAATAATCATCCTTAGTCGCTTCTGGCAAGAAGTACCCCAGGATGAAATTTGGCTGACTTCTGTATATGGAGTCGGATATAGGGAATTACAACCTGGAGGAACATTGCTCTTACCTTTCGGCCTTGAAAAAATTGATAGTCAGACTTATATCGGCCAACAGAGGATGAAAATTTACTTAGATAAAGAGGTTAAGCCGGCTGGCAAAATTCTGGCTGAAAATGTTGAAGGAAATGAAGTTAGACTAGCTGAAGAAGGTGCTTTTATTTTTGGAAATGTCAACTTTAAAGATTGTTCAAATCTTGGTGCGGATATAAATTTTTTCTTCAAAATTATTAATGTTTATAAGGCTACATACGACGTAGAGAATCTGTATTTTTCAATGGCTGAAAAAGTAGCGTCTCTTCTGAATGATAATTTTCTTGAATATCAATTTGATGATATCAAAAAAAGCAAGAAGAGCCTCAATAAGATGAATTTGGCCTGCGCTAGAATTTTTACAGATCCTGCTTATGTTGCACCGACTCAAGCTGAATATCAGAATTCGGAATTATATAAAATGATGGCTGATTATGGTGTTGAGATTATCGATATTGATATCGTCGACTTTCGTATCACAGCAGAAGTAGCTGAAGAAATTCAGCGCAAACAAGCTGCTGAAAATGACCGTAAGGTTAAAGAGCTTGAATTTAAAACAGTTCAAGTTGAAAACAAGATTAAAATTTCTCGAGCTACCGGTTCTAAAAAAGAGAAAATAATCCTGGCCGAAGGCGATAAAGAAGCCTCTGAGCTAAGAGGCAAAGGAGAAGCGGCTAAAATAAAAGCAGTTTCTGATGCCGCTAATTTATCAGCCGATCAGAAGGCACGCTTCCTTGTCGAAAAGGAAAAATGGGGGGCAATTGCCGAATCAAAATCTACTGATAAGGTTATTTTAGTGGAAGGAAATAGTCAAGTAGCCAATGGCGTTGGATTTGGCGCTGGAGCCCATACTACTAACCCGGCACAGCCCAGAAATCCGTAAAAAGTATGTCAAAAATATTTCGATTAGGAAGTGGCGGACAAAGTAATGCCGCTCCGCAGAAAAATCAAGGTGGAAACGCAGGGGGCAATAATGCTCCAAAGTTTGAAAAAATTCGAAACCAGGATTGGTTTAGAATATTATTTTCAGGCGCCGTTTCAGCGCTAGTTTATTTTGTAATTTTAAATTTTATGCCAAGCTTTTCGGAGCCATGGCAAAAACATCTGGTCACCTTATTCGCTTCGGTAATATTCTTCTTTTTTATCGGAGCAGCTCAGAAAGAGCCCGGCACATTAGCCGATGCTATCTTGAGCTTCCTGGCTTTAATTTTCATATTGCAAATGGCAATAAACTATTTGTAATAAATATAAGGGGGTAAATAATTACCCTCTTTTTTATTTTTCTGAGAAATGCTATGATTATATTGTTAAAGTCTTTATATTTTTAAATAAAATGAAGAAATATTTATATTTTCTTAGCTTAATTTTTATTAATTTATCTATTAGTGTCGCTTCTGCTAGCACGACTAATTTAGAAAATCCATTAGGAAATATAGACACCCCCCAGTTACTAATAGGAAAAATTATTAATTCTGCTCTAGGAATTGTTGGTTCGATTACGCTTTTAATGTTTGTCTATGGCGGCTTTATTTGGCTAACATCCTCCGGCAGCTCAGATAAAGTTAAAAAAGGTAGGGATGTTATTCTGTGGTCAGCGATTGGTTTGGCGGTAATTTTTTCTTCGTACGCTCTAGTTGCACTTGTAATTAAAAGTATTAAATAAACAAAAATTTGTAGAAATAAATTTATGAATATTACTAAAAAATTATTTTTTGTTTTATTTTTTGCTCTATTGTTTTTTATACCAAATAATTCTAAGGCGGTTGGAAAATGTAAGCCAGTTAAGGATAATACTGTATTTTGTTTCCAATATAAAATTAAACAAACTTGTGATGTATATTATCAGCAATGTTTTTGGGACGAGTATACTTGCGCAGCAAGAGATATTTGTTCTGGCAATGATTATGGTAAATGTATCTCACATAGCTTAACTAAAGTTTGTTTTTGGGACGGAGATATACCAACGTTACAAAATCAAAAATCTATTTCAGGTGTTAGCGCACTACCAATTGAAGTTCCTAAAATAGAAAACCCATTAGGAGGAATTAATCTTGTAAATAAATTTATTGGTAATATAATTAATTCAGTTTTTGGCTTTGTTGGGTCTATCGCACTTTTAATGTTTATCTATGGAGGCTTGTCGTGGTTAATGGCTGGAGGGAGTGCTGATAAGATTAAAAATAGCCGTGATACGCTAGTCTGGGCGGCTATTGGTCTAGTTTTCATATTTCTTTCATATGCCGCTACTAGTATTTTGATTAAAATTATTAGCTAATATTTTGACCCTTGTTTGACAAGAGTTATTATTTTTTTTATTATAAGACAAGGATTATTCAAATTAAGGGGTCGATACCAAAGCGGTCAACTGGGGCAGACTGTAAATCTGCTGGCTTATGTCTTCGAAGGTTCGAATCCTTCTCGGCCCACATTAAGTCAAGACTCCCATTTTGGGGGTCTTTTGCGAATAAAGACTAGGGCTCTTTAAATTTAATATTAGTCAGTTTTCCGTCTTTAACTTCGGCGTTCCAAAGTATGTTTTTTATTATTTCTCTTTTCCGAGTCGGCTTAGCTTCTAAAAACTTATTTTTCAGTTCCTGTTGGGCTAAAAACAGATTTTTCATTTGTTCAAAAGTAGTTTTAGCTATTGGTTGATTTTTATTTTCTAAAGTTTTTAAT
>CAZCQW010000007.1:47643-49094 GCA_964500975.1 uncultured Gammaproteobacteria bacterium
GAGTTCAACTCGTCAGCTATCGTCTTTCGTTTAGCCTCAAAATCGTCCTTGGTGATAGCTTTATCTAAAAGCAGGTTAAAGAGTTCAGCCTGTCTATCTTCTCTAATTCTAAGCTGTTTTGAAAGCTCATTTTTAGTTTTAAGATATTCTTGACTTTCTGCCTCTTGCTTTAATTTATCCAGACTGGCCTCATACATTAAATTAATAACTTCACCGGGGAAAGTTAATCTATCAAAAACATCAGCCAACATTTTAATAGCGTCAACTTCTTTTAAATAGCTCTTATGCTCCTCACATTTATTTTTCCCATTAGTGCAGTAATAGTAAATATGTTTGCCCCTCTTTTTAGAAGCGGTATATAGACAACCGCAACGAGCGCAAACCATTAACCCTCTAAAAATAAAGTCTAATTTATTTTTCTTGATATGCTGTTTTTTATGAGCCATTTCTTGCGCTTCTTCAAACAGCCTCTTTGATATTATCGGTTTATGATTGCCGGGATACTCTTCGCCATGAGAAGTCATAACGCCATAATAGAATTTATTGTTTAACAAAGTATAGATTTGCGATTTATGATATTTATTACCGCCCCGGCTTTTTAGCCCAGCTAGATATATTTTTTCGGCAATTTCTTTAATCGCATAATTACCACTGATATACATTTGAAATATTTGTTTAACATAAGGAGCCCGATTCTTATCAACTAAAATATTACCTTTGCCGTCATTTAGATAGCCAATTGGCGCAATACAAGGCCAACCGCCTTTTTCCAGTTTAGTTCTCAGACCTCTTTTCACATTTTTTGATAAGTCTAAAATATACTGATTAGCCATTGAGCCCTCAATATTTAGAAGTAAAACATTATCACTCGGCAGATATTGTTTATCGCTCGTTTGAATCACTTTAATTTTAGACTGCTGTAATAACCATTGAATTTTTCCGCTATCAATCGGATTACGAGATAGTCTATCTATTTTCCAACATAATATTCCATAGCCCTCAGCCTCATGATTATTTTCTAACAATTTAAGCATTTCTGAAAATAGCGGTCGGTTATTCGGCAATTTAGCCGATTTAGATTCAGTGTAAATTTTATCAATTTCCAAACCTAAACTATGAGCCAGTTTTTTCATTTCTAAAACTTGGCTTTCCAGCGATAGTATTTGTTTGCTCTTGTCTTCTGAGGACTTGCGAGCGTAGAGGATATATTTCATATTAGTTGAATGATTAGCTAGACAGATTCCTTTTCTAATTAACAGTTCTTTTAAACAAGGATAACTTTTTCTTTTCGGCTCCCCCTCCGGGGGATCCGCCGAAAAGAAAAAAAGAGTTATTCCTTGGTTAAGAGAGAAATAGAGAATAGAAAAAGAATCTTTATACTACTAGTATATGGAAACGACTTGCACCATCTTGCATGCAAGACTGAATCCTAGATTTTGTCGTTTTTGTTG
>CAZCQW010000007.1:49104-65685 GCA_964500975.1 uncultured Gammaproteobacteria bacterium
CATTGAGATAGTCCATTTACAAATAAGGTTATATTTGATTAATTACCAAGTTTGTCTAAAAATAGGCCGATTTAGTAATTAATCAAATAGTACTAACTTTAAAAAAGGGCAAAATCATGAAAAAAATAATTGATTTATTTTTCGGGATTATTCGGAATATGGCATTATCTTATTACTTTAAAAAAGTATATCTCCCGGTAGGAATCGTAGCGTATAAATTAAAAAGGGAAATAAAAGTACCTTTTCTTTACACCTTCTGCTTCCTCTCCAATAGGGGGTTAAAAAGTATTGCCATAAATCAGCAACAGCTTTACTTTCTTTTAGAAAAGGTTGATGAATCTTTTAAAAAAGAAGTAAGCGAAACTTTAATATTCGGCAAAGAAGATGAGCCGTGCGTAGTAAAGCTACATTGGAAAGAAAATTCCTGGAACGTAAGCGCTTCAAAGGTGTCGTCGCTATCATCCGATTGGCAACCTGAAAATGTGTTTCTTACAACAGCCGAATAAGCAGTCAGCAAAGCCAGACCGCTTAAAGGGAAGTCTAAAACATCAGACTTCCTTTTTTATTTGTCTAAAGCTATAATATCAACATAACTATTATTAACGAGCCATGTTCCCAAATCATACCAGGCTCCCCACCCTTAAAATATGCCTATATTCAATCCTGATAAATTAGGTTTTAGCTTGCTTAAAATTTTTGCTGTTTTGTTTCTTGCCCTTGCGATTGTAATTTTTATCTTATTATCATTTTAAGATATGCCTGAGTTACCGGAAGTAGAAACAATTAGGCGCGATCTTGGCGCTCTTTTAGGTAAAAAGATTAACGCCCTAAAAATACTAAATCCAAAAACCGCCTCTCACAGTGCTGATTTTTTTGATAAGGCCTTAACTAATCAGAAACTTCTTCAAATTGAAAGACGTGGTAAGTTATTAATCTTGGTTATGCAAAACGGTTGGTTTTTGCTGATTCATTTAAAAATGACTGGTCAGTTGATTTTTCAATCAAAACAAATAAAAATAGTTGGGGGCCATAGTTTAAGCGAGGGTTCTTATGAAAAGTCTGTTGGAGGCAAACTTCCTAATAAACATACTAGAGCGATTTTTTATTTTTCAGGTGGCGGAGTATTGTACTTTAATGATTTAAGAAAATTTGGTTATTTAAAATTAGTTAAGAGAGATGAGTTGGATAAAATATTAAAGAGTAATTATGGGCCAGAGCCATTAACTCCTGAATTTAATTTTGAAAATCTTAAGAACATTTTAAAAACCAGAAAGACTAATATTAAAGCTACGCTACTTAATCAAAAATTAATTTCTGGCTTGGGGAATATCTATGTTGATGAGCTTTTGTTTGCTGCGCAAATTCTTCCCACAAGACTCGCTAATACTATTGGAACCGAAGAAGTAAAAAAAATAATTAAGGAGGCAAATCGTATAATTAAGAAAGCAGTTGATCATCGTGGCACAACTTTTAGTAATTATGTCGACTCTCGAGGCAGGAAAGGGAACTTTTCTAAATTTTTGAAAGTTTATGGTCGAGGTGGAGAAACTTGCGATAATTGCAAAAAATCTATCTCAAAGGTGAAATTAGCGGGTAGGGGAACTCATTATTGCTCAAATTGTCAAAAATAAGCCAAATTTGGCCTAAATAATTACGTGAGATTACGCTTAGAGGTTGACATTTACCCTATTTTTTTATATTGTTTATATATCTAATTTGTATTAATAATTTTTAAGAAAAATATGTCTCAAGACAACATGATGAAGTTGGAATGTACAGTTTGTAAAACCACAAATTACCATTCTCACAAGAATAAGAAAATTCTAAAAGAGCGTTTAGAAATGAAAAAATACTGCAATAAATGCAAAGCCCATACTTTACATAAAGAAACTAAATAAGCTTTTATGCCTAAAAATTTAACCAAGCCCTTTTTACTGATTCTTGTTTTCCTGGTTACCGTCGGT
This sequence comes from uncultured Gammaproteobacteria bacterium, assembly GCA_964500975.1. GTDB lineage: Bacteria > Patescibacteriota > Patescibacteriia > Patescibacteriales > UBA12465 > UBA12465. The sequence continues at coordinate 51,069 of CAZCQW010000007.1, forward strand.
TGCTACTTGGTGTTTAGGCCTTTTTTAACGGAGATTTTAATGGCGGCTATTTTAGCTACTATTTTTTATAAACCGTTTACTCAATTAACTAAATTTTTAAAGGGTCGAAAAAATACAGCGGCTCTTTTAATGTGCTTACTTTTATTGTTAGTTCTTGTACTTCCGTCAGTCAAGCTTTTAGTATATGGTGCGGAGAAATCAGTCGAGACTTATGATGAAACTGTGGCTTTTTTTGCTGATCATAATTTAAATGATGTTTTTCAGAATGAAATTTTTAAGAAAGCTCCACTTAGCTATTTGAATCTTAATGCTTATAATTTTCAAAATAAGAATTTTCAAAATACTGTCTTATCGGCCGCTAAATCATCTAGTCTTTGGCTTATTTCTGGCGCAACAACTGCCGTCAAAGAAACAACAAATTTCTTCTTTTCAGTTTTCTTGATAATCTTAACAATGTTTTTCTTTTTTGTTGATGGAAAAAAAATGCTGCAAAGACTAATGCTTCTTTCCCCGCTGCCAAATAAATATGATGAAGAAATATTTCGAAAATTTAGAGTAGTTAGTTATACAACACTGGTCTCAACTTTTGTTGCGGCTCTTGCGCAGGGACTTGCAGGCGCTATTGGTTTTGCCGTTGTCGGTTTTCCAGTCTTTCTTGCTTTTATTTTAGTTTCCTTTTTATCACTATTGCCTTATTTAGGTTCAATGCTTTTTTATGTTCCTGTCGGACTTTATTATTTAATGATTGGAGAGATCTGGCGCGGAATCTTTGTTCTTGCTTGGGGTTTTGTGGTAATTGGCTTGATTGATAATGTTGTGCGCGCCTATATGATTAAAGATGAGGCTGAAATAAATCCAATTTTCGTCTTCTTCTCAATTTTAGGAGGGATCGCTTTGTTTGGTTTTTGGGGTGTAATAGTCGGGCCTTTAGTAGTTGCTCTAGGCGTAACTATTTACCATATTTATGAAATGGAATTTTGCTCCAGTTTAGACGGTTGCGGTTGCGAAGATTTAAAAGAAAAAGTTGATGAAAATTTGCCAAAAAAATTGAAAGACAAAAAGTAAATTATTACTAGGACATTATAAACTAATTCTATAAATGTATGTTGGGAGATAAAACTAAAAAAAATTTAGAGGAAGCCTTCGCTGGTGAGTCAATGGCAAGAAACAAATATGATTATTTTGCTTCCGTTGCTAAAAAATCTGGCTATGAACAAATCGCAAATTTTTTTACCGAAACTGCACTAAACGAAAAAGAACATGCAAAGCTTTGGGCTAAAAAATTAGAATTAATTGGCGAATTAAACGAAAATTTAAAACATGCGTTTGAGGGAGAATTATTTGAAAATTCTGAAATGTATCCGCGCATGGCGAAAGAAGCGCGTGAAGAGGGGCACGAAGATATTGCAATTTTGTTTGAGCGAGTAGCTGAAGTTGAAAAACATCACGAAGCTCGTTATAGAAAGTTATTGGTAAATTTGGAAACTGGCGAAGTCTTCAAAAAAATTGGTACCAAGAAATGGATCTGTTTAAATTGTGGACATATTCACGAAGGAGAAGAGGCGCCGTTAGTTTGCCCAACCTGTTCTCACCCTCAATCCTTTTTTCAGGTTTTAGCGGAAAATTACTAAGTAAAATTTTATTAATTAATATATTCGCTCAAGGTAGAATGGTTTACTAAATGCTAGTAGTTATGTGCTAAGCATGCGAGTCTATCTAGGACGAACACAGAAAAATATGTCAAATAGAGTTGGTCAAGTTTATGTTTGTGCAGTTTGTGGAAATGAAGTTGAATTTAAGAAAGATAGCGGAGCGCCTATTGTTTGTTGCGGTGAGAATATGACTAAAAAACAAGATGGTAGCGAAGAATAAAGAAATTACTGAATTAAAAACCGCTTTAGGGCGGTTTTTTTGTTGTCTTGACGCAAATAAAGTATTTTGTTATTATTTCAGACTATATTAGAACATTTAAAATTTAATAATTTAATAAAATAGTGAAATGGAAGTACTAGATGTAAATTTTGGTTTTTTCAACCTAGAATGGTTGCTTATTTTTTGTCTTATGTTGGTTGTTGGGCTCCTTGTTATTGCCCGGAAGGACATTAAAATTCTTCGAGCGCGCTTGGAACTATACCAGGCCATTTTAGATGATAATTTGAACAATTTTTTAAAAGTTTTTCATAAAATGCCTCGTAATTTCTTCAAAGATAATAGAGTGGCGTTAAAAGCTGTAGACTTCTTAAGTATTTCTTTAACCGTGCTGTCCTTTCCTATGATATACTTGGTCTATAAAAAGCTAAATTGTTTTTGTAGGCCAGAAGTTCGAGAAATATTCGGCCTTGCTTTTTCAAAAAAGAAAGCAGCTTTTTGGGCCAGCAATTATTACTGGGATTATATAGATGGAGGAAAAATGTCGAAGGACTTTGAAGAAGTTTTTGAGGAGTTTGAAACAAGATATTTAAAGGAGGTTTGGGTAATGGTTTATAGGGATCTAAAAGTATTCCAAGATACTATGTTACACTCCTCAGACAAAGAATCGTTGGACAGAATATCGAAAGATATTTATCGAATAAAAATTTTGCTAGGATAAAAAAATAACCGTACTTCAATTAAGTGCGGTTTTTAATTTTGGTAGCTTTATTTTAAACTCAAATTAAAGTTTTGTCCCAGTCTTGCCATTTTCATTTTATGATAGTAGAATATTAGTGATTGCGGGATTCGTATAGTGGTAGTATAACGGTCTCCAAAACCGCTGGCGGGGGTTCGATTCCCTCATCCCGTGCTTTAAAAACAGGTGAAAAACCTGTTTTTTGGTTTAAAAAGACATTCTTGGCCATAAATGATATAATTAAGATAATTAATTATAAATATATGCAAAATATTAAACAAAATATATTTTCTGTTGGCGCTAGCGATCCTGACAGAAAATTTTTTGATACGCTTATTCCTTTGCCATTTGGGACTAGCTATAATTCATATCTAGTGAAGGGAAGTTTGAAAACAGCCCTTATTGATACTGTTGATCCCGCAAAGTCGGATGTATTATTTAAAAACATTGCTCTTTGTGGTGTGGATAAAATAGATTATATTGTTGTAAATCATGCCGAACAAGATCATTCAGGCTCTTTGCCACTTGTTTTAGAAAAATTTCCTGAAGCAAAGATAATTTGTAGTGATAAATGTAAAATTGCACTCTCTGAGCTCCTTCATATTTCGGGGGAGAAAATCCAAGTCGTTAAAGATGGAGAAGAGATTAGTTTAGGAGATAAGACTTTTAAATTTATTTATACTCCCTGGGTTCATTGGGCAGAAACAATGGTTACCTATCTTAAAGAAGATAAAATAGTTTTTAGTTGTGATTTTTTTGGTTCCCATTTATCTTATGAAGATATCTTTGAATTTGATAAGAATAAATTCTATCACGCGTCTAAAATTTATTTTGCTGAGATAATGATGCCGTTTAGATTAATGATTGAAAAAAATTTAGTCAAACTTCAGGAATATCAAATTGATATGATCGCACCTTCTCATGGCCCTATTCATAATGACGCAAGTAGTATTGTTAATAGCTATAAGGAGTGGATTTCTGATAAAAGTTTAAAAAATTTAGTAGTTATTGCCTATATTTCTATGCATGGTTCAACGAAGTTATTAGCTGAACGCCTTGGAGAGTCGTTACAAGTAGGCGGAGTCGAGGTTCATTCTTATGATATCTCTAATATGGATATCGGCGAAGTTGTAATGGATTTAGTTGACGCAAAAAGTTTTATTATTGGAACCCCATGTTTTTTAGGTGGTCTACACCCGGGCGCGGCCAATCTTCTCTATATCGCAAATTCTTTAAGACCAAAAACAAAATTTGTTTCCGTGATTGGTTCTTATGGGTGGTCGGGTGGGATGGATTTAGTTGCTGCCTCAATGATAGGAAATTTAAAAGCGGAAATAGTCTCGCCGATAATAGTAAAGGGATTGCCAAAAGAAGATGATTTTAAAAATATTGATAAATTGACAGCGCTTATAATAGAAAAACACAAATAAAATATTAGTAAGTAAATTTACAGATATTGCTATTTTTATAGTTTGATAAAGCCACGTATTTATTATATAATGTGTTTATAATAATATATTTTAATTTTAACTAGATGAGAAAAGTACTTTTTTTTGTTTTAATTTTAACCTCATTTTTCATATTAACTCCAAAGGCCGACGCAGCAGGAAATCGTTTTAAAATTGATTTGGGCGCTTCTGGTTATAGAACAAACTTAACCGGCTGGAATAATATATATTTACCAACTGATACGACTACTTGGTATTCTTTAGTTAATACCGAAGGAGCTACATCCAGTGCGGCTAGAATAAAAATTTCAAGTCCGTTTACGGCCTCTCTTAATACTGGTGGCGCAACTACAAGTAGTGCGTACCCAGATACAGCCACTAGAGACTCTTTTGTTGCCAATGCTTCAACTACGCCTCAACTTTTAATCGATGGCTTGAATCCAAATAATGTTTATAAGTTTAATTTCTACGTCTCGACAAAAGGTACCGCATCTGAAGGGACTACTTATAAGCTTTCTGGCCTTTCTGTTGCCTCAACATCTTTATATTCTTATGCCAATATTGATAATTATGCTACTATTGATAACTTTCGCCCAGACGCAACCGGTCAAGTCGTCTTGGATTTAAGTAAGGCGACTGGAAGTTTTTCAGCTAATTATTGGCTGGGCATATTAGATTTTTATGAGTTGATGGGCGTTACGGTTAGCGAAGATCAGTCAATTAAATATAACCAGGGGTCGGTAACTATTAGTGGCCAAGCAACTAGTATTGGTGGAGCTATAACAAGTTATTTGTGGGAACAAGTTAGTGGTCCAGCAATTTCCATTATTGCCAGCACTTCTTCTGCGACTACAACAGTAAGTGGTTTTACCGCGCCAGGTGATTATGTTTTTAAAATGACCGCTAATGATGATAGAGGGTATTATAGTTCTGATACTTTAACGGTTTCTGTTAACATGGTTGACGCGGGAATAGACCGGGTAGTAGTCAGGCCTAACACCACGGTTAATCTTTCTGGCTCGGTGCTTGATTATGATGAAAATATTCAACTTTTGTGGTCGGAAATAACTACTAATCAAAGTTGGATTGTTTCGACTTCTTCTTTATCTACTTTGGTTAAAGATCTTGTTCCAGGCACCTATACTTTTAGATTAAGCGCCACAAAAGGATCTCTAACTCAATCCGATGATATACAGGTAATCGTTCAAAATAACCCATTGACAGTAATGCAGGCATCAAAAAAAGTTGTTATTATGGGGGACTCCACTGCTTGGGGGGCTGGATCTAGTCCGATGGTGGCTATGTCTTATCTTGAGCCCGGGGCTTACCCTTATGCTTGGGGAGATAATGCTTGGGCAGCTTTATTTAATTCATATTTTACAGGTTTTAACGCTTCTAATACAGTTATAAATATTGCTAAAATAGGTTTAAATTCCTATCAGGCCATGCCAGATGGGTCTAATGTAAATTCTCGTCCTTCAGTTTTAACTGATTTTAATATAACTAAAGCCCTGTCATATAATCCAGATCTTTTGATTGTTGGCCTATCTACAAATGACGCTGCTTCTTTTTGGGGTATGGATGAGATGGTTAATAATTTGCAAACGTTTAAGAACTTGGCTGCTGCTCAGGGGGTCCCGGTTTGGTTTTTTATGCCTCACCCTAGAGCTTTTTCTGATGATGTTTACTATACTGCGCTAGAAAAAAGAGCTAGATTAGTTGATTTAATTAATCTTGAGCAGGCAGCTTTCCCGGGACGTCTTATAAATATTTATGATGATTTTTATAATCCTGATAGAACAATTAAGGATGCATATAATTCCGGGGATGGTGTCCATATGAATAATACTGGTCATCGCAAGATGTATAATCGAGTGGTAGCATCAAATTTAGTAGAATATTTGGGTAATAGAAGGCCAAGTATAAATACCTGGACTGCGGACCAGGATATCAATACTGACTCATCTGTAAGTTTAGAGATTGAAGCCAATGATCAGGACGGTCAAGAACTAAATTATTCTTGGCAACAAATTTCTGGACCAATTCAAACAAATATTAATTCTGCAACATCAAGCTCAACTCTCGTTAGCGGCTTTTCCCAAGCCGGACAATACACCTTTAAAGCTATTGCTACTGACATTTATGCATCATCCTCTGATAAAACTATTAATGTAAATGTTTCCGCAGTAGAATCTGCCCCGTACTTATCAAATATTATTTCTACGGTATCTTCGAGTTCTGCGCTTATAAATTTTAGTACAGACGTAAATGCGTTATCTTCAATTAATTTTGGTGTAACTGAAAGTTACGGAAACTTAATAAATGAGACGCCGTATGTTGGCAAGACAAATCACCAAATTAATTTGACAGAATTATTAGCCTGTACAACTTATAATTATGCGCTTACCGCTTCATCTAGTAGCGCAGTTTCAACGAGTACTAATTTATCCTTTACAACTACGGGTTGCTCGGCTGAATCAACCGTTATCAGATCAACGGCTGCGTCCGTCTCAAATTTAACTGGAGGCTCTGTTTTAAATACGGAATCAGGAAAGGGTTTGTCGTTATTTGTGCCAAGTAATTTTAATATTAATTCTGAACTTACTTTTCAAATTAAGAAATTAAATAATCAGCAATTTTTTAGCGCAATAAACACTCCAGAAAATTTAAAACCAGTTTCTAGTTATATTTATAATTTAGAAGCTTTACTAAGTACCTCAACGAAAATTAGTTCATTTGCAAAACCATTAACGGTAGTAATAAATTACAACAGAGAAGATCTAGGTGGTCTTATGGAGTCTTCACTTGTTATTAAGCGATATAGTGGCGGTACCTGGTATGGTCTGTCTAATTGTGTCGTTAATACTGCGTCTAGTAGTGTTTCTTGTGAAACATCAAGCTTTTCAGATTTTGCTTTATTCGGAGAAGAAGAAGTTGTTGCGTCTAGCAGCAGTTCTTTAGTGCTCTCATATCCAGTTATCGCAACAAACTCTTTAGTAATCTCAATTAATGGAGATAGTTTAAATTTTGATGGAGTTAGTCGGGCGGATTATTATAGCTTATCGTATGTTCCTGATTTTTCTCAAAGTTCTTGGGTTAAGTACTCTTCTTCAACATCGATAAACAAATTCAAAACAAAAGCTTATGTAAAGTTTCGTAATCAGTCGGGCGGAGAAAGTCAGGTGTTTATTGTTAATATTCCAATGATAGATACAAATGAAAAATCACAAGAAATTAAGAACCCTGCACAGGTAATTAATCAGACTCTTAAAAATATCCCATTAATGAAATTTTTTAAAAGACAATTAAAATTAGGCGACAGGGGTGACGATGTAAAAAAACTTCAAATTTTACTTAACAAAAACGGTTTTAATATTTCAAATACTGGACCCGGTTCTATGGGAAGGGAAACTATATATTTCGGTCTAGCTACTAAGAAGGCCCTTGTAGCATTCCAAAAGAAGAATAAATTATATCCTTATCCCGGAGTTGTTGGGCCCGGTACAATTAAAATTTTAAATAGCCTAATTAAGTAATACTGGTTACTAAAACAAAAAAGAATGAAAGTTCTTTTTTTGTTTGTTTAAGGCTTAAATTCTATTTGACAAAAAATGATAAAACATGCTAAATTATTTTATTACTTTAAAAATTTAATATAAACAAAAAAATAAAAAGAAATGAAGAAAACGAAAAACTTTAATATCAAAGGAATGGCGCAAATTATGGGGGTTCACGATTATGATATTAAATTGATTTTAGGAATACCATTAGTAGCATGCACGGCAAAAACAATCGCTCAAGCTCATATTGAGTGCGCAAATGCCCAAGAATACAGCGAAAAAAAGGAGGCTGCCTGGCAAAGATGGAATCAATTAGAAATAATTAATCTTGACCAAGCTACAACCCGTGATGAAGTTGTGGAGGTTAGGATTCATTGTCCATCCGGGTCACCATCTCAGGAAAAAGCTATATGCAAGGAATTGTCACTTTGTACAAGTTTAGAAGAAGTTAATCTTCTTAAGAGCTTGGTTTTTATTCACGTCAATTCTAAGGCCCACAAGGCTTATTTGAAACTTAAGTGGGAATTATCCTCGACTCCATGTCAGCTTAAGGAACTTTTAAAAGAGTGCCCGGAAAAAACGGAAAGTATTAATATTGTGAACGAGAAGTGGTATTCTGTTTCTTGGCGCGCAATTAGCGTGGTAAGAAATTACGAAGAAATGGAAAAGCTTTTTTACGACTTGTCTCCACGTACCTATGCCAAGGCAATAGGTAAATGGCTTGAAGTGTGTAGAAGTGCAAAGGAGGTTCAGAAACTCTATCGCACACTATTCAATAAACGAGCTCCGTATTTAATTTGTCACGAAGCGTTTATAGAGAACATGCATTCGCGCTGGATTGATTTTTCCTATGAAGAAATGCGTGCCTCCAGAAATTTTGAGGAAGCGATGGCGACCCAGGCATACACACCGGAGAATTCAAAAATCAGAATTGAAGCGACTGAAAAATGTTTGGCTTTCGCCGACAACTTTGATTTAATTGAGGAAGTGTATATACATGCCCCCAATAATTATGAATTGAAGATGAAAATTTTTTGGAAGTGGTTGTTATTTTCAGCTGGAATAGCTGAAATGCAAAGACTATTTATATTTTTTTCTGATAAAAGCCCTAGGCCCGAAGATATGTGTCAGGAATACGTTGTATTAGACAGAACCGAAATAATTACCGCAATTACAAAAAAAATTGCTTTTTTCTACGGTTATCAGGAAAAATAAAGAAAAAAATACGATGCCCGCCTCATTAATTTGGACGGGCTTTTTTAATTATCTAGTTAGAAAAAAGCCGATTTTTATGATAAAATTAGCTTAAGATTCGATTCTAATATATTTATGGTTTTTAGTTCAATAATTTTTATATTTTTTTTCTTGCCGATTTTTCTATTTATTTATTACGTGTTACCAAATAAATTTAAAAATCTTTTTATTGTAATCGGCGGATATTTTTTCTATTCATGGGGTGCGCCGCAGTTTGCCTTCATCTTGCTCTTGATGATTAGTATTGATTATTTTCTAAGTTTAATAATTGTTAAAAAAAATGCCGCCGGTCACCATAAAGAAAGTCGCTATTTATTAGTATTTTCAATTCTCGCCAATGTCGGATTACTAGCATATTTTAAATATAGTAATTTTTTTGTTGATCAAGTTGGTTTAGTTTTAAGTCTCGCTAATATTCCACCCTTACCATGGAAAGAAGTAATTTTACCAATTGGTATATCATTTACAGTTTTTCAAGAACTTAGCTATATTATTGAGGTTTATCGAGGTAGAATAAAGCCCGCTAAATCATTAATAGATTTTGCTGCCTATCTAATGCTTTTTCCTCATGTTATTGCTGGGCCTATCGTTAGGTATATTGATATTGCGGGACAACTTTTAGTTCGGGAATATAATTTTAATAATTTTTTTGAAGGCATACGTCGCTTTAGCATAGGTTTGGCGAAGAAAGTTTTAATCGCTAATAATGTTAGTGGAATTGCAGATAGCATTTTTCATCTCCATACCGTTCGTGATTTATCTTCGCCTTTAGCCTGGTTAGGAATAATTGCTTATGCAATGCAAATTTATTTTGATTTTTCTGGTTATTCAGATATGGCAATTGGATTAGCAAAAATGCTTGGTTTTAATTTTAAGGAGAATTTTAATAAGCCCTATATCGCAACCAGCATCACTGATTTCTGGCGTCGTTGGCATATTTCTTTGTCTTTATGGATGAAAGAATATTTGTACATACCACTTGGCGGTAATCGTATTTCAGTTAAGAGAACATATCTAAATCTTTGGATTGTTTTTTTAATTTCCGGCTTATGGCACGGAGCGAGCTGGAACTTTGTAGTGTGGGGAGCGTTTCACGGTTTATTTTTAGTATTTGATAAATTATTTTGGCTAAGATTGAGTGAACGTGTTCCTAAATTTTTTAATATTGCTTTAACCTTCGTTATTGCTTTGGTAGCTTGGGTGTTTTTTAGAATTGAAAACATCAGTGAGGCGTTTATGTATATTTTTAGAATGTTTGATTTTTCAACTTGGTTTACGCCAGTTTCTGTTCGTGCGTCTGAGGTAATAGATAATCGGGGGACTTTTATTTTGGCCCTTGCTCTCTTAATTTGCTTCTTGCCGGCTACTGGGATGTTTAATAAATTATTGGAAAAAAAGAGAATAATGTTTGGAAGATTTCAAATATATTTAACCCCAGCTTACGTTCTATGTTTATTTCTTCTTTCTTTTATGTCGCTAGTTAATGCACAGTTTAACCCATTTATTTATTTTAGATTTTGATATGAAAATTAAGCCTAAAGTAAATCTGTTTTCCACTTTATTTTTTACACTCTTATTGAGCTTGATTTTAGTTCAAAGTATTTTTAAAATTATTCCAGAATCACGTCTTTATGGAGTTACTGAAAAAGTAACGAGACCAGGGATTAGTTTGGAGAAATGGTTTGATGGCAGTTTGCAAAAAGAACTTGAGGCTTGGGTGGACCAATCTCTAGGTTTTCGCTCATATCTAATAAAGAGCGACAACCAGATAAATTATTTATTGTTTAAAGAGTCGCATCAAAAAACAGAAAATAAAATTATTGTCGGTGCGGATAATTATCTTTATGAAGACAGCTATATTAAATCGTATTTAGGGAGAGACTCTGTTTCAGATGAAATTTTAATGAATAAAGCGCATAAGCTTAAAAAGCTTCAAGACTTGTTAACTGAAAAGGGAATTGAGTTTATCTTTTTGATTAGTCCTAGTAAAGCTTCATTTTATCCTGAACATATACCAGGCGAGATAGTTAAGAAGACTGCTGATAAAGACCAATCAACTAATTATGAAAAATTTTTACCATTTTTAGAGCAGTCGGGCGTAAATTATATTGATAGTCGTGAAATGCTATTAAATTTGAAAAAAGATTCACCCTATCCGTTATTTTCAAAAAGCGGCACTCATTGGACTTATTATGGATCTTGTCTTGTGGTTAAAAAAATATTTAATAATCTTATTATTAAAAAAGAGAAAAGTTTTAATTTGCCGGATTGTAGCCTGGTTGAGTTGAATAGCATTCCGCAAGGCACAGATTCTGATTTAGCGGAGTTAATGAATATTTGGACTCCTAATGTTTTTTATGAAAAACTAGCTTATCCTAAATTTAATAACAATCCTAATGAAATTAATGATTTAAATTTTCTTATTGTTGGTGACAGTTTCTCTTGGGCGTTAATTAGGAATATTGAAGAGGCTAAATTATTACTTAGTTATAATTTATATTATTATTTTAAGACTGCTTATGAATATGGAAAAGCTGCTAGAACTATTGATGTAAAAAATACCCCTCTTTTAAAAGAGGAGATATTAAAAAATAATGTCGTTATATTAGAAAATAATGAAGCAGGATTATCACTTAATGATTTTGGTTTTCTTGACGCGAGCCTTGAAGCTTTAAGTAATTAGTTTATTTAGTTTCCCAGATTTCGTAATCGTAAAACTTATAAGCTAATTTAAAATATTTTTCAGAAAATAAATCATCGTTTAAATAATAAATATTTTCTTCGATTCCAGTCATCATTTTATCGGTATGATAAAAAAGCGGAAATCTATTTCCAGTGCGATATAATATAAATCTATCAATTTTCCCAAACGGCGAGGTTTGGGATTTTTTATAAAATTCATCAGCATTTTTAGATCTAGCTAAATCTTTGACATGCTCATATCTTTGAGAAAAATTTGCGGCTGGATGGCTATTATGTTGATTAAAATAAATAAAGTTATTAATCGGAACAAAGGCGACTAACTCAGGAATTGAATTTAAAGTTATAGGGTCACCAGTTTGTGTTTTTAGATAAGCGCTTAATTTTTGGAATCTTTCTTCGAGTATTCTGGACTCTACTAATCTTTCTCTCACAATTGGATCATCTAAAAATGAACCCATTAAGCTGTAATTTACAAACAGTAAAATACCAGAAAAAGCGATAACTAGTTTTAGTCTATTTCCAAATTTATACGAATCAAGGATGGTCCAAATTTGAGTTAAGCCAAATGATAAGCCAATTGCCAAAATCATCGGCATAAAATACGAGAAGCCCCTGAATTCTTGCATCGGCACTTTAAAAAAACTTAAAGTTACAAGTCCCATAAACCACCACAAATAAACAGTAACTAAGCAGGCGATTAAGGGTTTTGCTTTATCGTCTTTGTAATTAAAAACAATCGAAGCGAAGCCTAGAAACATTAATAAATTTTTCCAATCAAGTTTTTCGAAAAATAGGGTGCGCCAGTTTATATTATCAATTGTAAAAAAACCCGTTTGCCAATTTTCGGTTCCATATTTTAGGTAAGAAGAAACTAAAGGAAATAAGAAGGGCAGACTAAAAATAATTGTAAGTGATAAGACGGAAAAACAAAGAGCAAAGAAGCGCCACTGAGCTTCTTTTTTTATAGTTAAACCAACTAATGACAAAGCAATCACGATAAATATTATCCAAAGATAATAAGTCATGAAAATCAGGGCACCACTGATACCGAAAATAAAAATCTTTAGCCAAGAAAAATTAGGCTTCTTAACTTCTAAATAAAAAAACATTAACCAATAAAGAGCGGAGGCAGATGTAAATAGTTCATAAGGCTTGCCAAATATTTCGTCAACATTAACAAAAAGCATTATTAAAAACGGAGCGCTAATTAGAGTAATTTCTAAGTTCTTTATTTTATCTTCATTTTTCCAATATAGTTTTTGGATAAGATAAAGGGCGATAGGGAAAAAAGTGAAAGCTAGTAGCCCGCCTAACTTTGCCATTCCAATAGCGCTTAAAGATAAAAATTTTCCTAGAATAACCGTTAGCCAAAAAAATAAAGGTGGATAAAAAGGTGGTAAATTGTGGTAGGAAAAATCTGAGCCAAGACCAATTTGTGAAAAAGTGGTGTACATGGCTGAAATAGTTAATTCATCGCCTTTTAACCCCCAGAATGGAATTGCTAAGTTTTTAGATAAGAAGTAGTAGGCAAGCCCCATTATCAAACCACTGCCGAGCATGAAATACCAAGGTTTAATTTTTTTTGAAAATAGAGCGATTAGGCTAAAGACTAAAAAAAGTACTAAACAAATTTTAATACTAATAATGTTTTGAGCGTCTAAAAATGTTAAATCGGGATTAAGCATAGACCCAAGTTTTGTAAATAATATAGTTCACTAGAGTTAAGCAGATAATGCTGATAAGTCTGACTCCTAAATAATAAAAACCAAAAGTATCGCAAAAAATATACATCGCCGAAATAGATGCTAAGTAATTTCCCGTTGCCAAAATTAAATAACGCAAGAATTGTTTATAGGGAAGGTTTTGATTACTAAAGGTCCAATATTTATGAATATTAAAATTAAAAAGCCAAATAATTATTTGATTAATAATAATTGCCAAGGTTGCCGAGAAAAAAAACACTTCTTTAAATGCAATTAAAGTTATGAAATCAAACAAGACTGTGCTAATGCCCGCTATTAAATATCTAATAAACTTTTGAGTAAATATCTTTTTCATTGTTTAATTTTAGCATAAAAATAGTCAGTTTACAATTTAAATTTTTTGTTTTAATAATTTTTAGTTAGGTGTATAATCATAATATAACTAAATAGTAATCATATCCGCCCTAGGCGGAGTAAACAAATTATGAAAAAAATTCTATTAACAATTATGGTTTTTTCTCTAATTTTCGCTTCAAATAGCGTAAGTTTGGCCGAAGAAACAAATTCCATTAATTCTGACGATAAACCAGTACCTACTTTATATTCTCCAAATGGAAATGATTCAAATGAAGTTAAGCCAATTCCAAAAGAATGGTTAAGGGACGTAGCCAGTTCAACGGTTGACGCTGATATTGAGGCAAATAAAAAACTTGAAGAAAGAAAAAGGGAGGAAAATAAGAAAAAGTTAGAAGTTGAAAAAAAAGCCATGGAGCAAAAATTAGAGATGGCTAAAAAGAATTTAGAAAAAATTTCTAGTCCTGCTGAAATTAAATTATTTGAAAAAATCCAGAAAATTGGTACAGCACTTTGGGGTATCAAGAAGCTAGAGAATAGAATTGAAGTTAGGCAGTCATTTGTTAAACCAGTAGCCGTACAATGCGTTAAAGACGCAATTAATAAAAAAGACACTGCTCTTCAAGCAGCTATCTCAAGTCGAACTCAGAGTATTGTGGGCGCAATTGAAGCTAGAAATGCTTGTCAGAATTCGGCTCTTGATAAATTAACTGCCAAGGAGCAATTTGATGCTAACAGGGTCTGCGTTGAGGCGTATAAAAAAAGTGGAAATGAATACAATAAGATTTTAGAAAAATCTAAAAATGAATCTTGGAATGTTTATAAAACTGATTTGAAAGCATGCTCTGTATTACAAAAAAATAGCACTTCTACCGAAGCAGTTTCTTTGAATAATGATTTTAGCGAGGAAATTATGATTAATGACGGTGAGGAGGATAACTTAATTAAATAAGTAACGATTTATAGCGATAATAAAAAATACGGGTA
>CAZCQW010000007.1:65695-79244 GCA_964500975.1 uncultured Gammaproteobacteria bacterium
GAATACTTCTTGAATGCTTAAAGTGCCATCAATTTCTAAAAACTTTCCCTTTTCTTTATAGTAAGCAATTAATTCGCTAGATTCTTTGCGATATACTTCTAAGCGACTATTTACTACTTTAGGATCTTTATCGTCGGCTCGTCCACCAATTTCGGCTCTATCCTCAATTCTTTTTTGAGCTTCGTCGTAGCCAATATTTAAAAGAATGAATAAGTCTAGCTTTAAATCATTTCCATCCATAATTTCATCTAGCATTTTAGCTTGAGGGATCATCCGAGGGAAGCCGTCAAAAACAATTCCTGTTTCCTTGATTGACGAATCAATCTTTTTTAAAACCTCTGTCATTAATTCGTCGGGGATTAAAACTCCCTGATCAACACTTTTCTTAATTTCTTGACCAAGTTCTGAGCCAGATTCAATTTCTGCTCTTAAAGTTTCCCCCATACCAAATTGGCGAAAGCCATACTTAGCGCATAAAAGATCGGCTTGAGTTGTTTTTCCAGCGGCGGCGAGTCCGTAAATTGAGATAATTTTTTTCATAATAGTTAAAATATTTTATAGATAACTTTAAACAAAGTAATATAATAACAATAAAATGTTAATTAGACAAGCCTATAATAAAGAAAATTGTCTAATTTGCGTACTATTAAACAGAGAACCTAAAATGCTATAATATAGTCATGAATATTTTTGAGAAATCAATTGATGAAATTTCTAGCCTTAGCGATCTAGAACTAGTTAATTTAACCCTGGCCAACCAGGATAATTTTGTGTATTTAGTTGATCGCTATAAAGGTAAATTATCTAGCTATATAAAAAGATTAACTAATGTCAATAATGAGGATATTGAAGATATTCTTCAGGAAGTGTTCATCAAAGTTTATTTAAATTTAAATGATTTTAATAAGGATTTAAAATTTTCTTCCTGGATTTATAGAATAACTCATAATCAGGTAATTAGTGGTCACCGCAAGATTAAAGCTAGGCCGGAGGGCTATTCGGTCGTAATTGATGATCAACTTGCCAATAGTTTAGCGGTAGAGATAGATATAAAAGGTCAGGTTGATAGTAAGATTTTGCAAAAAACTATTAGTTTGGTTTTGTCAAAAATTGACTCTAAATATCGTGATGTTTTGATTTTGAAATTTCTAGAAGAGAAGAGCTATCAGGAAATTTCGGATATTTTAAAAAAGCCATTAGGCACTGTAGCCTCTTTAATGAATAAGGCCAAACAAGAATTTAAATTAGAGTTGGAAAAACAAAATTTTAAAATTTAATATATGTTAGATAAGAATAATGCTAGTTTTGAAAACAAACTACTAAATAAAATTAAAGATGGTAATATTTGCCCAAAGCCCCGTTGGCAGTTTTTGCTTAAGAATTATATTGTTTGGTTGGCTGGAATATCGTCGCTACTAATCGGTTCGGCAGCTTTTTCGGTAATGATATACTTATTTAAATTTAATGATTGGGAAATATACGAGCAAACTAGAAAAACTTTTTTGGAGTTTTTTGTATTAACGCTACCTTATTTTTGGTTAGTTTTCTTGGCTATATTTGTTCTGATTATTTCTTATAATTTTAAACATACTAAAAGTGGCTATCGTTATTCTAGCGTTATATTAATTGGTGGTTCGGTCGGACTAAGTATTATCTTCGGAACTATCTTTTATTTTGCTGGTTTAGGAGAAAAATTAGATAATATTTTAGGAAGACAGATGCCTTTTTATGATCAGGTAATTAATCGTCATGTAGATTTTTGGTCAAGGCCAAATGAAGGTAGATTGTCGGGCATAGTAATTGAAAGAAGCGATGATTATAACTTTGTTATAATTGATAGAGGCGAAGAAATTTGGTCGGTTGATACAAGCTTCGCCAAGCCATATCCAAGAGAAATGGTTAGTGTTGGTCAGCCTATTAGAATTATTGGTAAAGAATCAGAGGTTAATAAGTTTAGTGCGGATGTAATTTTGCCAGTTAATGCGGGGCGAGGTTTTTTTAAACGCTTTGAAGGTCGCAGACCGCCAATGCCAATGATAATGAAGGGGGAAAATTTTTCTCAAGATTTTGTTAGATAATAAATTAACAAGTAAAAGAAAATATTTTTTTATGCGTATTATAAAATGAAGGGTGTTTGAGATCTCGCCCAAACTAATAAATTAATTATTCATTTTATGAAAAACAAAAAAATGTTATTACCAGCTATTGCAACTTTGATCGCTGGTGTAGGAATAATCGGTTTAACGCAAACTTCTTTAGCGGCAGGTATGAATAAAAAAACTGATAGAGCGAGTTCTTCTTCTGAAGTAAGAGCGAATAGACAAGGCCAGGGAGTGGGCCAAGAAAATCGAGCTCTTAATGAAGCTGACAGGTTAAAAAGACAGACCGCGGTTCAAACAGCAATTACTGCCAATGATTATAGTGCTTGGGTGACGGCAGTTGGTTCAAGTAGTCCAATCGCATCAAAAATAACCAAAGATAATTTTTATAAATTAGTTCAAGCTCATAATTTAAGACAACAAGCCGATTCTCTAATGAAAGAATTAGGAATTACTCAGGAACGTGGTCAAGGAAGGGGATTGGGTTTAGGACATGTTAGTAAGTAAAGTTGAGAAATATAAACAGCCTCTTTTTTGAGGCTGTTTTTTGAAGAAAAATATATTTAAATGCGTATTTAATTTATAGGATATAATTAATATTAAAATATCCGCCTTAGGCGAAGAAAACAAATATGAAAAGAAAACTATTTTTTCCTTTATTAATTGTTGGTATATTGGTGCTTGTTTCTGCTTGTAGCAGTACAGCTAAATCAAATAACACCAAGACTGCTTCCAGTAATCAAAACACTGTATCGCAAAATGGTAGCGAAACGAGAGGTCGCGTGCCAGATTTTGGTCAACCTAAAAGACAAGCCGATATTCGGGGTGTTGTAAAATCTATTACTGGAAATGAAGTGGCAATTTTAAAAATGGATATAAACTCTGGCGGTAGACAAGCTAGTTCAACAGAACAAAAAAATAATTCTGAAAATTCAAAAAATTCTCCGAGCGTTTCATTAAGCGGAGCCGGTGTTCCTGGGTCTAGAGGTGGAAGAATGGGTGGTATGGGTGGTCCAGGAGGCCCAGGCGGAGAATCAACGACTGATAGAGTAGCCATGCTTGAAGAATTAAAAAAGATGAGTACAGGCGAAGATAAAGTTATTATTCCCGTTGGAATTCAAATGCTTAAAACAAGTTCTAATGCCGAAACTAATAAGAGAGAAATGGTAGAAGCGACCCTAGAAGATATTAAGTCTGATAAAATGATTACTATTTGGTTAAATAATAGCGTTACCGATAAAAAGGTAGCTGAGTTCATTCTTATTAATTAATAAAATTATGGCGCAGTCTATTCTCGAGGAAAGTAAAAAAGCTAAAAAAAGTTTTTTTAGCATAATTTTTAGTAAGAAGTTTTTAATAATTTTTGTCGTCGTCGCTTTAATTGGTGGTGGTACATATTATTATTTTACTAAAAATACCCAAAGCAAAACCTCCGCTGTTCAATTGAAAAAATATTCAGTTAAAAAAGAAGATTTAAAAATTTCCGTTAGCTCAAGTGGGAAGGTTGTTGCCAAAGACGGAGTAGAGCTTTCTTTTCCGGTTTCTGGAAATTTAGAAGTAAATAATGTTTACGTTAAAGAGGGGGACAAGATTAAAAAAGGCGATAAGATTGCTTCGGTTAAAACAGAAAGTTTAGCTTTTGAGCTTCGTAGTGCTTATAATAATTATCAATCAGCCCTATCTAGTTATAATGATAAAATTGCCGCGGCGACAGATAGCGAAAAAAATAAATCAAAGGCAATCATTGATCAAGCTCAAGTTTCTCTTGACCAGGCAAAAATTAGTTTAGAGCAGACTAAATCAAATTCAGTTCAGAGTATTTCTAACGCCGAAATTGCCATCAAGACAGCTGAAAGTAATTTAAAATTAAATAGTAATATTAGCGACAGTGAAATTGTTCATAATGCTTATCTAAGTTTAATGAATACTTTGAAATCTATTAATATTGCCTTAAGTAAGCAACTCAGAGATTCGGATGGCATTATCGGTGTTGATGATAAAAATGTTAACAGTGAATTTAAAATCGGCTTAGGAGCGATGGATTCCTCTTCTTTAAATTATTCTCAAGACACATATTTAAGTACAAAAATTTTACGACTCCAATTAGACTCTATTGTCTCGACACTTAATAGTAATAGCACAAATAGTGATATTGATGCAGCCGCCATTAAAGCAGGCCAAGTCCTTTCGTCAATGCAAGCCCATCTTCAGTACATGCAAAGATTATTAGATAATACGATTACGTTTAATGGTCTTACGCAGTCTAAGTTAGATGGTTTTAAATCTACAATAAACTCTAATCAGTCTAGCGCGATTTCGGCTGTAAATAGTTTAAATAGCGGAACCCAGTCCGTTGATAATGCTAAAAGTAGTTTAAGTCAATTTCAAACTGCCTATAATAAAGCAGTTAATGATTTAGAGACTACTAAAAATCAGGCCACTCAAAATATTAAGAATTCAGAAATCTCCCTCAAGTCTCGTGAAATTTCTTTGACTCAAGCTAAAAGTGATTATGCTGATTTAATTGCTCCCGCCAAGGAAGCTGATTTAGCTTCAGCTCGCGCTCAATTAACTTCAGCTGCCATTTCAGTTGATAGGGCAAAATATAATATGGAACAAGCAACTTTAACTTCACCAATCGATGGTGTAGTGGCTATGCTTAATTATAAAAAGGGCGATATTATTTTAGACACTAGTACCTCTAAAAATGTCGCGACAATTATTAATAACGATACACTTTATATTGAAGTTAATGTTGAAGAAGCTGATATCAGTAAATTAAAAGTTGGCGAGAAAGCAACAGTTACTTTTGATGCCGTTGATGGTGTTAAGCTAACCGGAGAAGTTAGTTTTATCTCTTTAACATCTACTACAAGCTCAAATGGCATTGTTACCTATCTCGTTAGAGTTATTTTAGTCAATACTAATAAGGAGCAAATAAGAGAGGGAATGACGGCTTCTTTAGAGTTTATCACGTCTGAAGCTCCTGGGGTTTTATCTGTTCCTGTTCAAGCTGTTCGCAATATTGGCGGGAAACCATCGGTCGTCATGAATGACAATAGTGTTCGTAATGTGATAACTGGATTCACGGACGGGAAAAAAGTTGAAGTTACTAGTGGCTTGGTAGCTGATGAAATAATTGTTTATTAGTATGGATAAATTAGCAATTAAATTAGAGAAGGCCTATAAGTCATATTACTTGGCTAATGGTGAAGAAATACCTGTTCTTAAAGGTATTGATTTGGAAATTAAGAAAGGCGAGTTCGTTGCGATTATGGGTGAGTCCGGCGGCGGAAAAACAACGTTACTTAATATTATTGGCTGTCTTCATCCCTTGAGTAAAGGAAATTATTTTTTAGACGGTGAAAATATTGGCGGCGTTAAAGATGACTTTACGCTTGCCTTCATTCGTAATAAAAAAATGGGTTTTATTTTTCAGCAGTTTAATTTGTTCTCTAGGTTTTCGGCTTTGAAAAATGTTGCTTTGCCGGCGCTATATGCAGGGACATCGGCCGATGAAAGAGAGACTAAGGCGCGTGAGCTTTTAGCTTCAGTCGGTTTAACTGAAAGAGCTAATCATAAACCAACTGAACTCTCGGGTGGACAACAACAAAGAGTGGCGATTTGTCGTTCTTTGATTAATGATCCAGAAATTATTTTAGCCGATGAACCAACCGGAGCACTTGATTCTAAATCGGGAATTGAAGTAATGAATATTTTCACAAAATTTAAAAATCAAGGGAGAACGGTTGTTATGGTAACCCATACAACCGAAGTTGCGAAATACGCGGACAGAATTATTTATTTACGCGATGGTCAGGTTTTAGATAATAATTATAAATTGAAAGATAATTTTTAAATATGATTTGGGAAATTATAAAAATGTCATTTGAGTCATTGCTTTCAAAGAAAACCAGAACCTTTTTATCAATGTTAGGAATTATTATTGGCGTGGCGACAGTCATTGCTGTTTTTGCCGTTGGGAAAGGGGCTCAGGATTCGGTTAATGCCCAGTTCCAAAATCTAAGTGCAAATTCAATTTTAATAATGCCAAACCGTGGTGGGCGTGGTTTTACTAGTAGTTCTAAATTAAGCACCAATGACGCGAAATTATTATTAGAAGCCGAACATATTTCTTCCGCGACGGGAGCTATCCAGGGAACGGTTAGTGTCTCGTATGGCTCAGTTGATAAAAGTTATGGTGTAGTTGGCGCGGATCAAAATTTTATTAGTTTATCAAATTTAAAAATAGATTCGGGTAGAGAATTAAGCACAGAAGATATTGATAATAAAGCTAATGTGGCGGTTGTTGGGAGCACAGTTGTGTCTGATTTATTTTCAGGTGAAACAAATATTATTGGCAGTGTAATTACAGTTGGCGGTAAGAAAGTTGAAGTGGTTGGCGTTTTAAAAAAGCTTGGTTCAAGAGTAGGAATGATTTCAGTTGATGAAGCAATTATTATTCCGAGCACAACGGCTGAAAAAAGTATTCTTGGTTCTCGGGGTCAAGTAATGATTACAAGCACGGTTGATGATGTTAGTAATACTAGTTTAGCAACTACTAGTATTACCTCTATTTTAAGAGAAGAGCACAAACTTAAATCCAACCAAGAGGATGATTTTAGAATAATGGATGCGGGCAGCATGGTTTCCGCCGCACAGGAATCAGCCAAAACGCTATCAACTCTTTTGACTGCAATTGCGGCCATTACTTTACTTGTCTCGGGAATTGGCATTATGAATGTTATGTTTGTGACTGTGGCTGAGAGAACAAAGGAAATTGGTATCGCTAAAGCGATTGGTGGAAAGCAAAGCGATATTTTAATGCAGTTTTTATTAGAATCAATTATCTTGTCTATGGTTGGTGGAATCATTGGCATGATTATTGGCCAAGCAGCTATTCCGATTATCTCCTATTTTAATATTATGACCGTATCATCCTCTTTGACTGGTCCAGTTCTAGGTTTCTCTTTTTCAGTTTTAGTCGGTGTTTTCTTTGGTTTTTACCCCGCCTTTAAAGCCAGTAGACTTGACCCAGTTGATGCTTTAAGAAGTGAATAGAAAAATTATTTGTTCTTAAAAGACGACTATTTAGTCGTCTTTTTGTTTTAAAAATGCTATTATATATGTAGTCTAAAAATTTAAAAACATATGAAATTAAAATTTAAAAACATTATTTTATTATTGGTCTCAGTTGGCACTCCTTTATTCGTCGGCTTCCTGGGCTCACTACTTACAACTCCAAGTATAGATACTTGGTATCAAACTTTAAATAAGCCCTCGTTTAATCCACCAAATTGGATTTTTGGTCCAGTCTGGACAACCCTGTTTATTTTAATGGGAATAGCCATATTTTTAGTTATAAAAAAGGGAACGGGTGGTAAATATTTTAAAGCCGCTTGTTTAAGTTTTGGTGCTCAATTATTCCTTAATATTTATTGGTCATTTTTGTTTTTCTTTGTGCATGAACCATCGTTGGCTTTTTGGGGAATTATTTCCTTAATGTCTATGATTATTGTTAATTTTTATTATTTTTATCAAATAAAAAAGAGTGCAGCCTACTTATTAATTCCTTATATTGCCTGGGTTTCATTTGCAAGTATTTTGAATTATTTTATTTGGATTCTTAATTAAATTTTTTTCATAAATTTTTTAGGAAGAATATGTCTAGCCCAATCAAAATTAATTTTAAAACTGAATGGTTCTCGATTAGTTTAATATTGATTAGCTTTGTTCTGGCTGTTTATTTTTTACAAAATTTTCCCATTCTTGTTCCTTCTCACTGGAATATTAACGGGGAAGTAGATTCTTATAGCGGCCCTTTGGCAGCTGCTTTCTTGGTCCCTGTTTTAATGGTTGTTATGTATATTTCTTTTTTATTAATGCCTTATTTTGACCCCAAAAAAGATCAGTATATTAACTTTGCTCCTGTTTATCATAAGTTTAAAGAACTTATTTTGAGTTTCTTGTTTATTTTATATTTAATGACCGGCTTAAATGGCTTGGGATATAAAATAAATATCGGCATGTATGTCCCTTTGATGATAGGTGTGATGTTTATCGTTATCGGTTTATTGCTAAAAAAAATTAAGATGAATTGGTTCCTAGGCTTTCGCACTCCATGGACTATGTCTTCAGAAAAAGTTTGGGATAAGACAAATAAATTAGGAAGTCAAATTATGATGATTTCAGGTGTATTGATGGCGAGCACCGGCTTCATTTCTAACACCTTTAAAATCATCATGTTTATTTTAGCTATCTTGTTATTGGTATTTGTTTTGCCAGTCTATTCTTATTTTCTATATCGTAGGGAAATGAAGGAGAAGGTCAAAAAATAATAAGTTTTATGTTAAAAGATATTCCTTTGGCAACATATTTTCGCCCTAAAAATTTAGGTGAATTTATTGGCCAAGAAAAAAATATCGGTACAAAGACTTGGCTTTATCAGGCTATAAAAAATGATAAAGTTCCGTCTTTAATTTTTTGGGGTCCTCCGGGAAGCGGAAAAACGACCCTGGCTTTTATTATAGCCAAGGAAACAAAATCAGAGTTTCATGAGCTAAGTGCCACTTCTAGCGGAGTAAAAGATTTGAAAGTAATTGTTGATCGTGCTAAAGAAAGCCGTCGCCTTGGTGTTAAAACAATTTTATTTATTGATGAAATTCATCGCTGGAATAAATCTCAGCAAGACGCGCTGTTGCCACAAGTAGAAAACGGAACAATTATTTTAATTGGCGCAACTACGGAGAACCCAAGTTTTGCTGTTAACGGCGCCTTACTTTCACGCGTTAAGGTTATAGTTTTAGAGGCTTTAGAGAGCGCTGATTTAGAATTAATTATCAAAAGAGCGGCCAAGGAATTAAAGGCTAAAATTTCTATCGAGGTGGCTGGATTAATTGCTAAACTTGCTAATGGTGATGCGCGCAAAGCGTTGGGAATTTTAGAAAGTGCGGTAGAACAAAATTCTCCAGACGGAAAAATTAGTGTGGAGCTAATTAAGGAAATAATTAATAAGCCAAATTTGTTATACGATAAAAAAGGAGAGGAGCATTATAATATAATCTCCGCTCTTCATAAATCAATGCGTGGCTCAAACGCTGACGCAGCAGTTTATTATTTAGTTCGTATGCTTGAGGCTGGAGAAGACCCTTTGTATATTGCTAGGCGCTTGGTTCGTTTTGCTAGCGAAGACATAGGATTGGCCAACAACAGTGCTTTGATGTTAAGCATGAATACTTTTGATGCGGTCAAGAACATTGGCATGCCAGAGTGTGGGATTATTTTAGCTCACTGTGTAATTTATTTAGCTAAATCCCCTAAGAGCATCGTGGCTTATAATGCTTATAGCAAGGCTAAGGCGGAAATAGAGTTTAGTGGTAATTTGCCCGTCCCTCTCCATCTACGAAATGCACCAACTAAATTTATGAAAGAAATTGGTTATGGGAAAAATTATAAATACACACCGCTTGAAGATGATAGTAGCCAGGAGTATTTACCAGCTAAGTTGAAAGGAAAAAAATTTGTTTAAATTTTCGACACTAGTAATTATTCGTTATCAAGCTTTCTCAGGGCTAATTTATAACCCCTCCCATTAAAAGTGTGAATCAGATTAAGATTTTTGTTTTGGTTCAATTTTCTTCTTAAACTGGCTATGTGTGATTCAATAGAGTTGGAAAACGGATCAGCGTTATAATCCCAGACATGTTCTAATAATTGTTGTCTGGAAACTATTAAGCCACGGTTTCGCAGCAAATATTCAAGTAAGGCAAATTCACGACGAGTGAGGTAAATCTCCTTGCCCCCTCGTCTAATAATTTTTGTCTTAGTGCTGAGACTTAGATTGTCAATTTTAAATAGATCGTATTCTATTTTAGCCGGACGTCTTAAAATAGCATTAATTCGCATTAATAATTCATCAAATAAAAATGGCTTGGTTAAGTAATCATCAACTCCAAGTTTAAACATTTCTTCTTTATTCTGTAGTTCGGATTTTACGCTAAGCATGATAACTGGAATATGTTTTTTTTCATTTCTAATTTCTTTTAAGACTTCGGCCCCATTCATTTTAGGAAGAACATAATCTAAAATAATTAAATCATAATTCCCAGTGCGTCCTAAAAATGCGCCTCGTTCACCATCACTCGCTACTTCCACGATGAACATTTTAGATTCAAGTCCTTGTTTAAGAAACTCAACAATACTTGCTTCGTCGTCAACAATTAGTATTTTCATAATAGTAAATTTACCTTGAGTTATAAATCACTCATGGTGAATAAATTAAGTATTAGTCTTTAAGTTTAGTATCTTTGATGTTAAGAAAAATTAAATTTTTTTTAAGGATTAAATAAAAAATGTTGATAAGTAGGCATGGGAGATTAGCAAAATAAATATCCTAATAATGTTTGCTAATAAAGAAGGGAAATAGTAAAATATAGGTATTAGAAGTCGCTATAGAATAAAACACGTATTAAGTTGAAATTAAAGAATAAAAATATCGTTTAAAACTCAATAATAAATTATAAAGCGATGGAAAACGTCTCAGAAAGTTTTGTTTCTCATGAGAATCGAAAGTTCAAGTATCGTTTAGGAAAAGCTTTAGCTTCTTCATTATCTGGTTTTTTAGCGGGGATTGTGGTTACAATTATCTTTTTCTTAGCCATCTTTGATGTTACTTTAAAGTAATAATTGGCTAATTTTAAAGATTTTTTATTAAATTTTACAAAAATGTATAGCAATATGCAGGTTTTTTCTCTGTATATTTGACATTAATTCGTATATCTTGTAATATATATAGGTTGTTGGTTCGCCCTACGCGACTTAAAAGACGTCGCGTTTTATTTTACTAAAATTAAACTAAAACATATGGAAATTAGAAATATTGCCATCATCGCTCACGTTGATCACGGCAAGACTACTTTGACTGATGCCTTGTTGAAGCAAACTGGCATGGTTGAAGAAAATGTTAGCATGGATAGCAACTCCATTGAGCAAGAAAGAGGAATTACTATTTATGCTAAAAATTGCAGTCTTTTTTACCGTGATACAAAAATCAATATTGTAGATACTCCTGGCCATGCTGACTTCAGCTCTGAAGTTGAGCGTGTTTTACGTTCCATTGATTCAGTGCTTTTAGTAGTTGATGCTCAAGAAGGACCAATGCCTCAAACAAAATTTGTTTTAAAAAAATCTTTAGAATTAGGCTTAAAGCCAATCGTTGTTATTAATAAAGTTGATAAACCAGCTGCTCGTCCAGCTATCGTTTCTGAAATGGTTTATGAATTATTTTTAGACTTAGGTGCAACTGATGAGCAATTAGATTTCCCGGTTATATATACAATTAGTAAACAAGGTAAAGCTGGTCTTGAGGTAGATAAATTATCAGATGATTTAAATCCACTTCTTGATTTAATTTTAGATCATGTTAGTCCAGCGGCTACGCCAGAGATGATTACCTTACCACTTGCAGCTCAACCTTTTAATCTTGCTTATGACAATTTTTTAGGTCGTTGTGCTATTGCTCGTATTTATCAAGGAACTGTTAAAACTGGCCAAACTGTTTATGTTGAAAATTTGAATGGTGATACTAGATCAGGAAAAATTACTAAATTATTTACTTTTAGTGGTCTAGCCAGAAAAGAAATTACCGAAGCAATTGCCGGCGATATCGTTTTAATTGCTGGTTTAACTGATATTTTTATTGGTGAAACAATTTCTGAAAATGCTGAACAAATTGCTTTACCTGCGATTTCAATTGATGAGCCAACTATCTGTTTAAACTTTTTAATTAACAACTCTCCTTTTGCGGGACGCGAAGGAAAGTTCGTTACTAACCGTCAACTTAAAGAGCGTTTAGAAAAAGAATTAGAAGTGAACGTTGGTTTAAAGATTGATTTTTCAGATGCTAATTTTTATAAAGTTTTTGGTCGTGGTGAATTACACATCGCCGTTCTTCTTGAAAACATGCGTCGTGAAGGTTATGAAGTTCAGGTTTCTCAACCTCAAGTTATTGTTAAAGAAGAGAATGGCGAAAAATTAGAACCGTTTGAAGAAATTACCGTTGATATTCCGGAAAACTGTGCTGGCGTAGTTATTGATAAAATGTCCCGTCGTAAGGGACAAATGACTGACCTAAAAACTCATAACGGACAAACCAGAATTGTGTTTGCAATTCCAACCCGTGGTATTTTAGGTTATCGTGATGAATTTGTAGTCGATACGCGTGGTGAAGGAATTTTATGCTCTCATTTTATTGGCTTTAGACCTTGGGTTGGTGAAATTGAAAGAAGCCAGCTTGGTTCTATGGTTTCTATGGTTACTGGAAAGGCTTTAGCTTTTTCAATCTGGAATTTGCAAGATCGCGGAGTTATGTACATTCAGCCAAATATTGATATTTATGAAGGCATGGTAGTTGGTAATGTTGCTAAAGGTAATGATATGGCGGTTAATCCTATTAAGGGCAAGAAATTAACTAACGTTAGAGCTTCTGGCTCTGATGATGCTATTACTTTAACCCCACCTTGGGAAATTACTCTTGAGCGCGGTTTAAGCATTGTTAATGGAGATGAATATTTAGAAGTTACTCCTCAAAGCATAAGATTGCGCAAGAAATTTTTAACTGAAAATGATAGAGCCAAAGCTAAGCGTTAATCAAAGATAAAATATAAAGAGAGCCATTAATTTGGCTCTTTTTTTTGATGAAATGATTGACTGGTTAATAATATGATGATATATTAATTTATCAATCCGAACATTTAAAATTAAATATAACCACTTAAAAAAAACAAGAGCCATGGAAGAAGAAAAAATGAATTTTAATAAATTATTTGACGCATTGACTGCATTAAAGCAGTACGCTTTAGTCTCCGACATAAATAGAAAAATCCGGGAAATTGAAGAATTAAAAAAAGAGGTTGAAAAAATAAGTAAGAAAGAGGATTTGGTTATTTTCCAAAAAGAAGTAATGATAAAATTTATCGAAGCTTGTGATGGAAGTATGTTGCATACAGAAACAGGCAATTTTAATAAGATAAGCATATCTTGTTCTTTGTGCGCTAAAAATAATAGCAACGACCATTCTGATTTTTTTCTTAGTCTAAATCTCTATAGTTGCAAAAGTTCATATTCGTTTATAATAGCGAAAAATGAGGGTAGTAACGCGGGTTACTTGGTTCAAACCAAAGATGAAAAACTGCTCATTGAAGATGGGGGTGGAGTCTTTGTCCGATTTCTCTCGGCAAATGATTTTGAAACAATAATTTACTATTGCAATCAATTAATTGAAAAATTGAATGATTTTTTAACAAACGATAAATTGGTCCGTCATATAAACGCGCCAATAGTAAGTTTTGACTAATTTTCGTTTTATAAACACAATAAAGCTCCAGTAAAACGGAGCTTTTTTATTTGTGAAATATTTATTTTTTAACCATCTCTTTAACCGGACTAAAACT
>CAZCQW010000008.1:0-9306 GCA_964500975.1 uncultured Gammaproteobacteria bacterium
TGATTATGCCCTTAATTATATCAAAGTGTTGCACTTACTTATTGAACTGGGGATTAATGCCCTAAATATACTTATCCACTAATTGTTAACATGTTTCCAACCCTGTGGCGCCTTGTTATTACTGGCCCTATCTAATATAATTATGTTGATAGAAAAAGATTAAAAAATTTTCCAATTAGTTGTTATTAATTTTCATGCTTATGAATAACGAGCAAGTTTGGCAAGCTGTTTTAGGAGAGATAGAGGTTAGCTTGTCACGAGCAAACTTTATTACCTGGTTTAAGGACACTTTTATATCATCGTTTGAAAACGAAAGAGTGGTTATTTGTGTTCCAAACGCTTTTGTTAAAAAATGGCTAGAAGAAAAATACCATAAAAACACCTTAAATGCGATTGAAAACGTTACCAAACAAACAATTAAAGAAATTATATATAAAATTGAATTAAAAAAAGCAAACAACGCAACCTTTCAAATAAACAACCCCGAAGAAGATCAAAAAAATGAAAATATAGAAAAAGAACAAAACACAGTACATCAAAATATTATTTCACAAACACCTACAAATCAGACACAAAACCAAAACAATAACCAAGTCGGCAACACGGTTGGTAAACACGGCCTTAATCCTCGCTATCTTTTTAACAGTTTTATCGTTGGCAAAGGAAACGAACTTGCTCACGCCGCTTGCTTAGCAGTTGTTAATAACTTGGGCAAGGCTTATAATCCATTATTTATTTATGGAGGAGTTGGTCTAGGAAAGACGCACCTTCTTCAAGCTATTGGAAACGAGGTTGCTAAAAAAAGCGACAAAATTCTTTATACAACCAGTGAAAAATTTACCAATAATTATATACAAGCTGTAACAACCGGTAAGGCTAAGGAATTTAAAAATTTATACAGAAATGTTGATTTACTTTTAGTCGATGATGTCCAGTTTATGGGCGGTAAGGACGGAACCCAGGAAGAGTTTTTTCATACTTTTAACGAATTACTTCAAAATGATAAACAAATCGTCTTAACCTCCGACAGAGCACCAAAATCCATTCCAGCAATTGAAAAAAGGTTAGTTTCCCGTTTTGAGGCAGGCATGGTTGCTGATGTTGGAAAACCAGACATTGAAACCAAAATTGCTATTTTAGAAAAGAAAGCGATTGAAAAAAACTGTCCACTTGATAGAGAGATGCTAGCCTATATCGCTGAACACGTTCAAAATAATATCAGAGAGCTTGAAGGCGCCCTAATTAAGGTTATAGCCTTCCATCAATTTAAAGGACTAGAGCCCTCAATAAAAACAATTAAAGATATTCTAGGTGATTACATTTCTAATATCCAAACAAAATCCCTAACCCCTAAAGAAATTATAGAAGCTGTCGCTAAATTTTATAATATTAGTTATAAAGAAATTACTAGTATTAGCCGCAAGAAAGAATTGGTTTGGCCAAGACAAATAGCTATTTATTTAATTAGAGAAGAATTAAATACATCCTACCCAACAATCGGTAATGAGCTTGGTGGTCGCGATCACACAACCGCTATGCATGCTTACAATAAGATATATCAGGAAGTAAAAGAGAAGGGTAATGAAAAGATAAAACAAGAAATTGAGTCTATCCGTCAACTGTTTGGTCATGGTTATTAACAGCTTTTAGCTTTTTTCTGTGTATAAGTTTGGGTAAAACTTTCTGAAAAAATCTTAATGACTTATAACAACTTGTGAACAAAAAGCCTAAATAAAAAGTTCTTAACAAACTGCAAAAAAATTTACACTTTTTACTGACCAAGTTTTGAACAAGAAAACTCACAATTGCGCCAACAAAAACATTAAAAAATGCCAAATTAAAAAGTTATCCAGCCCCTTATTATTGTTATTATATATTTATATATTTATATATAAATTAATATATAATAGACAATTAAAAAATATGAAGTTCATTAGCCTTCAAGAAAATCTAAAGAGAGGATTAAATATTGTCGGTCATGTTAGCTCTAAAAATGTTAACTTACCAATTTTAAACAATATCTTAATTAAAGCTGAGAATGGTAACATTGAGTTAGTTAGCACAAACCTAGAAATTGGGATAACCCATCAGGTTAGAGGAAAGATAGAAACAGATGGGGAGTTTACAGTTGAATCAAAATTAATAAGTGAATATGCGAATCTCTTAAGTGGTGGTGAGAAGGTTAAGTTGGAATTAGTTGATAATGAGATAAAGATTGAATGTGGAAACTATAAAACTAAAATCAAAGGAGAGTCTGCGAAAGAGTTTCCGTTAATTCCAACCGTCGCCAGAGATTCTTTTTATAGCTGCGATATTAATGATTTAAAGAAAGCTTTGCTTAGTGTGGTTTTTTCAGTTTCAAATAGCGAAAACAGAGTAGAGTTAACTGGTGTTTTATTTTCTTTTAATAACGATAAATTAAATTTAGCTGCGACTGATAGTTATCGTTTAGCGGAGAGAGAGCTAACTTTGAAAAACCAGGGAATTAAGAATGAACAAAAAATTATTGTTCCCGCTAAAACAATTCAAGAGTTACTAAGGGTTTTAAATAATATTGAACTTGGTGAAAATAGTGAGGATCAGGAAATTAAATTTTATTTATCGGAAAATCAAATTTTATTTACTTTTGAGTCAGTAGAAATTATCTCTCGCCTAATAAATGGTCATTATCCTGATTATAAACAAATTATTCCCGCAAAAAGTCAGACAGATGTTTTGATTGAGCGAACTGAGCTTGTTAGAGCTGTTAAAGCGGCGGCCTTGTTTTCTAAAACAGGTATTAATGATATTACTTTATTGTTTTCTAGAGGAAAAATTATTGTGTCGTCATTTTCTGGTTCAAGTGGAGAAAGTCAAATAGAATTAGAAGCCGATGTTAAGGGGATTGATAATGAAGTCACAATTAACTATCGTTACCTCTTAGACGGCCTAAACAACATTGAAGGCGAAATGGTTCGTCTTGGTATTTTAAACAACACCACGCCCTGCGTGTTGCGTTCAGAGAAGGATGATAACTACCTGTACATAGTAATGCCTATTAGACAGTAAAGATTAAAATAAGGTTATAAAAAAAACGCTCCTGAAGGAGCATTTTTGTTTTAAGTTGAGGTAGTTTAATTGGCGGTAACAGTTATTTCATTGCTTTTTATAATATCACCATTCCAGTCATATAGTTCACCAAAGATTGAATATGTTCCAGCTAAAGCTGGTGCATTAAAATTTAGATCAAGATTGTTGGAGATGTTTATGTTTTGAGAGCTGCTAATAAAAGTTTTTCCATCCTTGTCTCTAGAAATTAAATTTATTTTAGAAAGTTTTTCGGGGTTTGAGATCTGAAAGGATATTTTTAAGGGAAAGTCTGGTGTGTTGAGACTCATGCCGGAGTTAGGAGATAATAACTTGATGGAGCTTTTTGTTAATGATATGGGGTTGTTTTTTATTAGTAAATTAAAGACAATGTTTTCTTCAGAACAATTTTCAATATCATCACATGCTTTAATCTTTAGGGTGTGATAACCATTTGCTAAGAAATTAATTGAATCAGTGAATAAAGCTGGTTCCCCCCATTTAGTTTGCCAAAGAATATTGTTTATATAGTATTCTACACGAGTTGTTCCTCGAGTAGCTAGTGATTCTATTTGGACGCTTAAATTTTGGTTATTAATGGTTTGGTTTTGAAGTGGAGAAAGAATTTTAATTACTGGTTTATTTTCAGCTTTATGTAATTCATCGTAAGCCACGGGAATAGTTGAACTTGATGAGGTTGAATTCTTTTCTGACCATTTTTTTACCGCCTCTTCCCAGATGTTAAATTGGGGGTCGCTTGCTGGATTATTTGGAATTGGTCCGCGTGGATTATCTCTATCAACATAGAATAAAATACTGTGATCAATTTTTGCACCTCTCTCTTCAATTAATTCTGGCGGCGTAGAGCTTGTAGCGAGTAATCCGGAACTCATATCCACTTTTGCTATTTGCATTGGAATTTGACCGTCTAGAATCGCTTTGCCGGTCTTGTAGTCATCAGGTGACTTGAAGTTTTCTATTGGGGTGTCGCCCAAAACTTTTAACATATATTCGTTCCAGATTGGAGCGGCGAGAACGCTACCATCAGCAGTTCCTTTCATGGCTTTATTATCACTATTACCAATCCACACGCCAGTAACAATTGATGGTGTGTAACCAATAGTCCAGGCATCGTGGTAGTCATTAGTGGTTCCAGTTTTAGCAGCCACAGGCCTATCTCCTAAAGTTAAATAATTTTTTGCTCCAAAAATATATGTACGAGCCGCGTTATCACTTAAAACACTATTTATCATTCTTGCTACTTGAGAATTTAATGCCTTTTTTTCACTTGGCTTATATTCTTCAATTACTTTTCCGTTCTTATCTTCAATCTTAAGTATACTAACAACTGGACTTATCTGCCCGTCACGAGCAAAAGCGCTATAAGCATTTACATGTTCAAGCATTTTAACTTCACCACCACCAAGAACCAAAGAAAGGCCAAAACGACTGCGGGGATAAAGGGTTGTATAGCCAAGATTTTCAGCTAAATCAATAACGGTATTTATGCCAGCTAAATATATCGCTTTAACGGCTGGTATGTTTAAACTACCCGCAAGTGCTTGTCTTATTTTAACTGGACCATATTCTTTTAAATTATAATTGTGAGGAGTGTATGAGTGAGCTGAATCAGTTGAAAAGTTTGTTACTACGTCATACAAAATTGTGTCCGGAGTATAACCTTTTTCAAAGAGAGCAGCGTAAATGATTGGCTTCATAGATGACCCTGGCTGTCGAGGGCGAGTAGTTACGTTTACTTGGCCGTCTATTTCATCATTAAAATAATCGCGAGAACCAACCATTGCTAAAATTTGTCCACTCTTGGGATCAATAGAAAGCAAGGCTGCGTTGTTGGCGTCATATTTTTTTCCATAATCCTTTGTTTTTTCAGTGATTACTTCTTCGGCAATCTTTTGCTTATATAAATCTAGAGTTGTGTAAATTTTTAAACCATCCTGTTCAACCATTTTTTCGCCGTACTTTTCCGAGAGTATATCTTTAATATACATAACAAAATGAGGGGCGGTCATGTTGTTGTCTCGGTTTTTGAAAACTAATTCTTGTTTTTTTGCAGAATCTCTTTCGTCGGCGGAAATATAACCCTGCTCAACCATTAAATCTAAAATATAATCTTTGCGACCTAAAAGAACATCTTTATTGGCGCCATAAGGAGAATAGCGACTTGGTGACTGCGGTAAAGCAGCTAGAGTGGCCGCTTCTGCTAAGCTTAAATCTTTACTATTTTTACCAAAATATTTTTGACTCGCCGCCTCAATTCCATAAGCATTGGAACCATAAGGAATTTCATTTAAATACATTTGTAAAATTTCATCTTTAGAAAATTTCTTTTCTAGTTGATAGGCCATGATTAACTCTTTTACTTTTCTAGTAATAGTTTTTTCATTTGAAAGCACGGCGTTTTTAATAAATTGTTGAGTTAGTGTAGAACCACCCGCGCTACGCCTATAGATTACATTAGTAACTAAAGTCCTAAACATCGCCCAAACACTAAAACCACCATGTTTATAAAAACTTTTATCCTCAACCGCAATCGTCGCGTTCTTTACATAATTAGGAATGTCTTTTAATTGAATAAGGGTTCTTCTTTGCTCGCCGCTAATTTCATAGAGAATATTCTCCCCAGTTCTATCATAGATTTTTGTGCTTTGAGCAACCTCGCGATTAATTAATTCGTTTGGATTTGGTAAATCTCGAGATATCCAAAAAATACCGATAACGGAAATTAATGCAAAAGCGCCGATTGCATATAGGGCAATTTTAAATAACGCTTTTTTGTCGTATTTTTTGTCTCTTTTTTTAGAGTTATTGCGACTATCACTGTCTTTCCAAGAAACGCTTTTTCTGTTTTTTAATTGAGGAATTGGCATAAAATATATTATTAAGATAAACTTATTATATCAGAAAAATAATCTTTTGTAATTTCTATATATGAACATAATTAATAGCTTAAACAACCAAAAAATTAAAGATTTGGTAAAATTAAAGAAAGCTGGCGAACGTCGCGCACAGAATTTAATTATTATTGATGGAGCGCGAGAGATAGAAATTGCTAAAAAGTCAGGAATAGAAATTTTAGAATTATTTTACTGCCCAGCATTAGTTAAAAAAGAGGTAAAGGATTTTTTTAATATTGAAAGAGATAAAATAACTGAAGTTTCGGCGGCTGTTTTTGAAAAAATTTGCTATAAAGAAACCCCGGACGGATATTTTGCTCTTGCAAAAGGTAAAAATATAAATTTAAATAAAGTTAAATTAAGTAAAAATCCTTTAGTTATGATTTTGGAAGCCGTAGAAAAACCCGGTAATTTAGGGGCAATTCTGAGAACTTCATACGCAACTGGGGTTGATGTGATTATTTTAAACGACGCTCAAACTGATATTTATAATCCAAATGTTATTAGAGCGAGTGAGGGTTTTGTTTTTAATCAGCAAATTGTAATCTCTGCGGTTGACGAAACGGTTAGCTGGTTAAAAGATAATAAAATCTTAAGTTACGCGGCCGCTACAAGTGGAAAAAATAATTATAGTAAGGAAAAAATGAATGGACCAATTGCGATCGTAATGGGGTCAGAGGCCCATGGTTTAAGCGCAAAATGGTTGAAAAAGGCGGATAAGTTGGTAAAAATACCAATGACCAAAGGAATGGATTCATTAAATGTGTCAGTTTCGGCCGCAGTTTTATTATACGAAGCAGTTAGACAGCGAGAAAAATAAGAAATAATGGCTGTATTTGACAAGAGCTAGTATTTCTATTAATATAAGACAAGAATTAAGCAAAATTCTATTTTGCGCCCGTAGTTCAGCGGATAGAACGGGAGCCTTCTAAGCTCTAGACGAGGGTTCGACTCCCCCCGGGCGTACGTTTCATAGAAACACACAGCATGGTGCCCATGGTGTAGTGGTAACACAGCAGGTTGTGGTCCTGTTATCGAGAGTTCAATTCTCTCTGGGCACCCATTTTCAAAATAACCCCTTTTTGGGGGTTATTTTTGTTTTATATTTAGCAGCGGATATTAACTAATTGACAAAATATAGTAAATGTGATATATTATTTATACAGTTCATTTAAATATTAATCGTAAAAATATATAAGTCATGAAAAAAATCTTTGCTATTATTTTCTTATCATTCGCCATTTCGGCAATTCTTGCTTTTGTTGATGTTTTTGGAGCTTTTATAGCTGGCATTATTATCTCAGCTATTAATAACAGCTCAAATGAAAGAAAAAATATTTTAGTAGAATTTCTTTTTCCTATATTCTCTGTTTGTGGTCTATTGTTTACACAAATGATTATTTTTAAGGAATTTGAAATTATCCTCTATGTACCGTTTTTGGTAGCATATTTTTCAAATCGTGTATTATACTTATACAAAAAAGTAAAAAAGTAAAAAAGATTTCTCTGGGCCTGCGATAACATCAATGGTCTTTTTTTATATTAATTTACCAAATATTCAATTAAAAAGGTTTGCCAAGTTTTTCGATTAGCTACCCCTAGAAGTGAATTAAAAATATCCCAGTAAAATGGGGTATTTTTTTGCTAAAAACTCGTTACCCCTAGCTGGAAGGCCAACTTATTGACCAAATGTAATATATGTGGTATGCTCTATTGTCGTGATGGTTCTTTAAAAAGGGTTAAGATTGGGTTAATTATTAAGTTTATTAGGATTAGTAGGTTTGATAATTAATCTGATTTATTATTAACCAAAAAATTTATATAAAATGAAAACAAGTAAAAACACTATTTTTCAAGTCTTAAACAATTCTGAGGAGTTCTATGAAGGGAATTTATGGTATTATTTTAGCGTTATTTTTAAAGCCCCAAATGTTACTAACCCGTATCACAATCTTCGCCATTTAATGTATGTTATGTGTATGGTTTATGAAGGGGGGATGTTTATGAAATATCATGAGTTGTTTGGTAAACGAAATTTTAGAGCTCTGTTAATTGCTGCTATGTTTCACGACTATAATCATGATGGTAAAATGGGTAATGATGAGGCTGAAATAGAACGATCAATTAAAAATGCAAAAGAATACTTGCTTCCAGTCGACCATGATTTAATTGAGATAGTTAGCAACTTTATTCGTGCCACTCAATTTCTCTATGTTGAATGTGAAAAAAATATGGGAGCCGATATTATTCGGGATGCAGACATGTCTCAATTGTTTGACGATGAATGGCTTCAGCAAATTATTTTTGGGCTTTCTAGGGAGATGAGTATTACTGCGGTTCAAATGCTACAACTGCAATTAAAATTCGTTCCCGCTATGGTTTTTCATACTCAATGGGCCGAAGAAGTGTTTGTGCCGATAAAGGACATAAGACTTGCTCAAGTAAGACAAATACTAGAAAATTTATCTTAAATTTTTAAAAATTACTTTTTACAGACCCGCAACAACACCGCGGGTCTTTTTTTATATCAATTTACCAAATAGTCCATCAAAAAAGTTTGCCAAGTTTTGCGATTAGCCGCCCCTAGTTGAGAAGACGAGCTTTAAAACTCGTTTTTTCTGTTATATGGGGGTAAAAATGTGGTTTGCCGGTTTAATATATAAACTAATTGACAAGTTAAATGTAATTTCTTAATATATCAACATACTCGTTTTTATTGGTTAGGTAAAAAACATCTTGGCAAAAATGCCTAGAGTTCGATGTCTGAGGGCAATCATGTTATCATTAGAGTAAGCATTGACCTAACTTAATACAAAAACTTGTATAGCCACTTCGAGTAAGTGGCTTTTTTATATCAATCAATTAAAAATTTAATCAAAAAAGTTTGCCAAGTTTTTCGATGAGCCACCCCTAGAAGTGAATTAAAAATATCCCAGCAAAATAGGGTATTTTTTTGTTAAGAACAGACTACCCCCAAAGGGACCGAAGACACGCTTGACAAGTTAATAAAATTATGATACACTTATTGAAGTTAAAAGTTGTTTAACAATTCTCGTAAAAGATCGGCGAGTCAAGGGGAACTTGAAAAAAATGATTGAAAAAAATTATTAACCTTCTAAAAAGATCCGGGAGATCAAGGAGGACATATGTTAGAATATAAAAAAAGAATTTTAGAAAAAGAATTTGTCTTTTTAAAAAGCGTTTCAGAAATCATCGAAAATGATTTTAATGAAACAATCGCTTTAATGACACTTGACCAGGTTTCGGTAAAAAGAGGAGATGAAAATCTCCTATTGAGAAAAGGCTCAATAAATATAGGTCAATT
>CAZCQW010000008.1:9316-55789 GCA_964500975.1 uncultured Gammaproteobacteria bacterium
TATATATGACCGAATGAGTTATTCTCAATGCGAGGTATTTTTTGCAGTGTTGGGACAAGAAGTTATAAAACTCCCTGCTGAAGGTCCGTGGCGTAAAGATAGTGACATGGAAGAGCTAAACGCCAATACAATTTGCGAGGAATTACTGAAGCTAAATATCGCTCCAGAATTTATTGTAGCCGTAAAATGGAGCAAAGATGATGATGGTAATTGTTTTAATAAAGAGCAATTGCTAGATGATTCCTCTGAAATGATCATCTATAAAATGAAAGATTTTGATCTTTCAAATTTTCACAAAAATAACTTTTTAAAAGCGGCTAAAGAATTGGCGGCTGAACTATAAAAAATTTCTGCTCAGGTTTGTTAACACAATCCTGAGCTTTTTTATTATACCAAATAGTCCATCAAAAAAGTTTGCCAAGTTTTGCGGTTAACCACCACTAATTGAGAGGACGATTTAAAAGATCGTTTTTTCTTTGATATAAGGAATAGAATTGAGCTTTACTGTTTTTATTGTTATAATTTAATCATTATTAATAAGGTATATAAATAATTAAAATCAAATTATATGGACTTGCCTCAAAATCTTATAATAGTATTGTTTTTGCTAGTCTTTTTTTTCTCAACATTCTTGATAATTATTTCAAACTGGAAATTATATAAAAAAGCCGGTCAGCCAGGCTGGGCATCAATCATCCCGGTATATAACTTTGTAATTCTACTTAAAATAGTTGGCAAACCGACTTGGTGGATAATTTTATCATTTATTCCCGTTATCAATTTTATAGTTTATTTTATTGTGCTTAATGGTTTGACAGAATCTTTCGGTAAAAAAAATGGTTTTACTATCGGGCTTATTTTATTGCCATTTGTTTTTTTCCCAATTTTAGCATTTGGAGAAAGTAAATATAGCCAACCAACTCTTGAGCAGGGTGAAGATATCAAGAAAAGAAGCAATCTATTGTTAATAATTTTATTTTTAATATTATTTACTATCCTAGGATTTATAGCTTATCATTACCTAAATATATATATGGGCTGCCCATATAGTAACGGGAAGATCCATTATAGCTTTAATACGGGATGCTCTCTTACGGAAGAAAGCCTTCTTTTTAATTCATGCTCATCTAAAGGAACCTGCAAATCGTTTGTCTCACCTAGCACTGGACGATTTACGATCACGGCCACGCCAATAGCAGAAGTAGTTTTAGCGCAGTATGCAAATATTAAAGAAAGAGCAACGCCCCTAGAACTAAAGGATTTGTTTGGTGACATCGGTAATGTTAATCAATACTCAATTGGATTTACTTATTATTTTAGAAACAATAAGTTGATTGAAAAAATACAGCCTGTTCATAGCAACGACTCAATATATAAAGAAGTTATTATTACTCCCTTTTTAACCAATAAAAATAGAGTTAATTTTTTTAGATTCATGAACAGATATTGTGCTGCGGGGAATTCTTATAGTGTTTGTTTTGTTAAAGACGATAAAATAACCACAGAATCTGAAAATGAAATTATAAAATTATTAGAGACTTTTAAGTTTAATTAGGATTTTTAATTAACCAAATAGTCCATCAAAAAAGTTTGCCAAGTTTTGCAGTTAGTCGCCACTAATTGAGAAGACGAGTTTAAAAGCTCGTTTTTTATTATTAAAAAACCCGGACTTTTAGAAAGTTCCGGGTGTGATAAATTATTTTACAACCATTTGGTTTAAAAGATAAGTCACAAGTTCTTCAATGCTTCTGGTTGAAAAGATTTTTTTTTCGTGTTCTTGATCAATGAACCCATGAGAGACGGCGCTTCTTATAAAAGAAAAGATGTGGTCATAATAACCATTTACGTTTAGGAATCCGCATGGTTTTTGGTGATAACCGAGTTGCCTGTAAGTAAGAACTTCAAACGCTTCATCAAGAGTGCCAAGACCACCGGGTAAAACGATGAATGCATCAGAAAGATCAATCATTTTTTGTTTTCTTTCCTGCATATTTTGAACAGTTATAAGTCTTGTCCCGTCTTTATGTCCGCATCGCTTTAATATGTCTTTGGGCATTACCGCGATTGCTTCACCGCCGTTTTTAATAACGTTGCTAGCTACGACGCCCATTAATCCGCAATCAGAGCCACCATAGACTAAAAGAATTCCGCGCCGTGCTAAATATCTGCCTAACTCAGCTGCTTCAGTTGTAAATTCAGAATAGGCCCCATCATTAGACCCACAAAATACACAAATTGTTTTCATGTTTTGTTGATTTTTTGTATTTATATATTGGTTTATATCAATGAACGAGCAATATTGAAATTTATCTTAAATATGGCTAATTGTCAACACAAATAACAGCTTAGATTGACAAACATAGTCTGATGGTGGAATATTTAGTAATTAGCACCTTGAAATATAAACTTAAAATTAGATAAATGAAAAGAACAATTGGCTTTAGTCAGGGGGTTTTATTTAAGCTCTATGACGTTAATAAAGACGCAAACATCAAACTATTAAAAGATTGTGGTAGTAACGCCATTGAGGCAAATTGTCATCATGTCAGCGATGCAGTTTTTTTACCATTATTATTGGAGCATATTCAGGCACATGATTTTGATTACATTTCTTTGCACACTCCGGTCAATGTCAGATATGGCAATAATATTGAAACCAGGGCACTGCTTGAAAAGCTGCAAGAATTTTATTATCAATCGGATGCGAAATTAATTGTCGTTCATCCAGATTTGGTTGATGATTGGTCGGTATTTGAAGACTTTAAAATGAAGTGGGCAATTGAAAACAGGGATGATAGAAAAAAGAATTTTAAAGATCAAGCGGATTTAGAAAAATTCTTTAATGAACACCCTGAATGGTTTTTAGTTTTAGACCTTGGTCATGTTAATTCAAATGACAAAAGCATGAGCTTGGCTAAAGAGTTGATTAAATTATTTGGTAGTCGAATTGCTGAGGTCCATCTAAGTGGTTATGAAAAATTTCATGACCCCCTCCATCGAACCAAACAAATAGAGATAATTGAGTGCTGCAAAGATCTGTATGTGCCAATTATTATTGAAAGTGTTTTTGAACTTAGTGACGGGCTTGAGGGCGTAAAAAAAGAATTTGATTACATTTTGGAAAATTTAAGTTAAATTAGTTAAAGCTCGGCGTTTGTCGGGTTTTTTTATTTCCGAAGATTTTTTATAGCTAATTTGGTATAATAGCTAAATATGATAAATATAAAAGGATGCGAAATTAGAAAAGCGACTCCTGATGATGTTTTAGGTCTACATCACGTTTATTTTGTTACCTGGCTAGATACTTATCCAAACCAGGAATTCAATATAACAAAAGAGGATATTATTTTTAAATACGAGAGTCGACTAACTCCAGAAAAAATAGCCGAGAGAAAAGAAAAAATTTCTCAGATAGGTGATAACGAGGTTTTGCTGGTGGCGGAAAAAGAAGGAGAAGTAATTGCTGTTTGTAACGCAATTCAAAGTGACACGCATAATGAGATTCGTTCTATATATGTTATGCCAGCGTATCAAGGCTTGGGTTTGGGTTGGGCTTTGTGGACTGAAGCTAAAAAAATATTTAACAATAAAAAAGAAACATTTGTTAATGTCGTTTCCTACAACGAAAAAGCAATTAATTTTTATAAAAAAGTTGGTTTCAAAAGCACTGGGAAAATTTTTTTTGATGAAAAATTTAAAATGAGAAACGGTGCTGTTATGCCAGAGTTAAAAATGATAATACGTAAAATGAAGAAACAAAAATATGAATAAAAATATAGAACAATTTACCGATGAGCACGTCTTAGCGGAAATTAGAAAAATTAAATATACCTACGGTGTAAATAGTGTAATCAGATATAATTTAGAAAGAGATGAATTACATAAAACACAGTCCGTGGCTGAGCATGTAACTAATATGTTATTTTTAGCATATTACTTTAGAGAATTAGAGGACCCCAAGAATCTATTGGATTTTGATAAAGTGGTTAGAATGATTTTATTTCATGACATGGCGGAAATTGAAACTGGAGATATTATTACAACTATAAAAACGAGCGCCGACAATGAGGTGGAGCGGTTAGCCGTTAAAACTGTAAGAGAAAAAAGTCCTGAATTTGTCGCTAAGGAGGTCGAGGAATTATACGAAGAAATTGAAGAAACGAAAACATTTGAAGCGCGCTTTGTTAAGGCGATCGACAAGCTCGAGGGCCAAATATTTTGGGTAGAAAAAGAAGGGGTTGAGATGGTTAATTTTATTGATAAAAAGGCCGGTATCGACATTAACGTTGTTTATCCAATTATGATGAATAAAATAAATGAGATGATAGATAGCTTTGGTTTTAAATATATTATTAGATTTCTTGAAGTAATTCATCAAGAAAGAATGAAGACCGGTATAATTAATTATTAATGGAGAAATTTAATATATGATAGATTGTCAAAAATATTCCATTGCTTATTTAAGTATGGAAATCGCTCTAGAAAATAATATTAAAACCTATGCCGGCGGCTTGGGGGTTTTAGCGGGTGATATTTTAAAATCTGCAGCTGGAAAAAGATTTCCGATGATAGGAATTACATTATTAAATCGCTATGGCTATTTTAAGCAAGAGATAAATAATTCTGGGAAACAGATAGAGTTGATTG
The DNA here is from genome assembly GCA_964500975.1 of uncultured Gammaproteobacteria bacterium. GTDB lineage: Bacteria > Patescibacteriota > Patescibacteriia > Patescibacteriales > UBA12465 > UBA12465. The sequence goes on from CAZCQW010000008.1 coordinate 13,964, forward strand.
ATAGAGACTACGATTTTTCATTATTAAAAAAACTAGACACACAAATTGAAGTTGAAATAGGAAATGAAAAAGTTAAAGTGGGTGTCTGGCGATATTTAATTAAAGGCGAAAAAGGTTTTAAAGTTCCGGTTTACTTTTTAGACACAAATATTTCTGGAAATAAAACTAAGTATAAACATATTACTGATAAATTGTATGGTGGTGATTTAGAGCTCCGCTTACATCAGGAAATTGTGCTTGGATGTGGTGGCGTTAAGATGATTAACGCGCTTGGATTTGAAGGTATAAAAAAATATCATATAAATGAGGGCCATGGTGCTTTTGCGGCGCTTGAACTTTTTCATAACAATAAAGAGGCGAAATTAGAAGATAAAATTAAACAAGTAAGACAAAGATGTGTTTTTACTACCCACACTCCAATTCAAACAATTTTTGATGAATTTCCCATTGAGTTGTTGAGTAAAAATCAAAAATACTTTCCTTTTGAGTTGCCTGGTTTAGTAAAAAATGAAAAAGTTAACACAATTGATTTGGCAATGTTTTTTAGCTCTTTTATAAATGGCGTTGCTAAAACCCATCAAAAATTTTTAAACGAAGTTTTTTCGCAGCATAAAATTAGCTCAGTTACAAATGGGGTTAATTCACTTTTTTGGACTTCTCCAGAATTTAAAAAAATATATAATGATTTTATTCCGGGCTGGAAAAGTAATCCCAGCTTATTAACGAGAGCCAAAATTCTTAATGATAAAAAAATTTGGTCCGCCCATCAAAAAGCTAAAAAACGCTTATTGGAATATATAAAACTAGAAGAGAGGGTTAGTTGGGATGAAAATATTTTAACTATTTGTTTTGCGCGTCGCTTTACTCAATATAAACAGCCTTTGTTGTTGTTTTCAGATATAGACCGATTATTGGAAATTTTAAAAAATGAAGGAAGTGTTCAAATAATTTTAGCTGGCAAGGCTCATTTTCGTGACACCGGCGGACAAGAATCTATTAAGAGGCTTTATAGTATAAAAAAGAAATATCCGCAGCTTAACATAGTGTTCTTAAAAAACTATAATTTAAATCTAGCCCAACTACTTGTGGCCGGCTCTGATATTTGGTTAAATAATCCTCAAGTTCCTCAAGAAGCTTGTGGAACAAGTGGAATGAAAGCTGCACACAATGGCGTTCCACAGATTAGCACACTTGATGGTTGGTGGCCGGAGGGGTTCAAAAAAAATAAAACCGGCTGGGCGATTGATAATGTTAATGATCTTTATAATGTTTTAAAGAATAAGGTTCTGCCCATATATTATGGAAACAAAAAGGAGTGGATAAATATAATGAAAAATGTAATTAGTATAAATGCTTCTTATTTTAATAGTGATAGAGTTTTAGATGAGTATATTAAAAAAGCTTATAAATAATTATAAAAACATAAATAATTTAAAACATATGCAAAAAAAATCATCCGCCCAAGGCGGAGCAAGCAACAAAAAAGACTCTTCTTCAAAAGAGCAATTTAAAGTTTATGGTCATGATTTAGTAAAGACCATGAAAGACTTAATTAAAGAAGGAAATATTCGTCGCATTATTATTAAAAATGAAAAAGGTAAAGTGATGATGGAGTTTCCGGTTACAGTTGCTGTTGTTAGCGCTGTTTTCGCTCCAGTATTAGCCGCAGTTGGCGCTTTAGCGGCTTTAATGACTAAATGTACAATTGAAGTTGAAAGAAAATAATAATATATATTATTTAAAAAAAAGACCTTTTCTCTAAGGTCTTTTTTATAGTACAGTTTTTATTTTATTAGTTCTAAAATTTCATCTCGTTTTTCTGTCATTATTTCTGGGGTAATTGCTTCAAGATTGAGACGAACTTTTGGCTCAGTGTTTGACCCTCTAACGTTAAACCAGAAATCAGGATAAGTAACAGTTAGGCCATCAAGTTTGTTGATTTTCCCATCACTGTATTTTTTCTCGATCTTCAAAAACACTAACTCTTTATCGCTAACTGTTCGATTTATTTCACCTGACAAAAAATATTTTTTATATTGTTTAACTTGCTCGGAAATTTTCAAGTCGCTGACTGAAAATATTAGTAATAATTTTAAAATCATTAAACCTGGAAACTCAAAACAACCGATAGGACTATTATAATAAAAATGACCAGACGATTCACCGGCAAAATAAATATCTTCTTTAATCATCTGCTCCTTGATTAAAGAATGACCAACGCGGGTGACGACAGGTATTCCGCCATTTTCAGATATTAGGTCTGGTGTAATTTTTCCTGGTCTAACATCATAGCCTATTTTAGAACCAGGCTTATCAGCTAAAAATGATTTTGCTAGTAGTCCGCGGATAATCGCTTGGTTGATGATTTCGCCTTTTTCATCAATAAAGAAAACTCTGTCGCCATCACCATCACTTGAAATTCCAAAATCAGCTCCCTGCTTTATAATTTCTGTTTGAAGGTCTTTAAGATATTCTTCTTTAAGTGGGTCAGCTTCATGGGCAGGAAAATTACCATCTAATTCAAAATTCATCGGAATAGCCTCTCCAGGAATTTTATCAAGAATATCTTTAAGATAGGTTGCGCCCATTCCGTTAGCAGTATCAGCAATAATTTTAAATGGTTTAATTTTTGTTTTATCTACTAAACTCCAGGTATAAGCTAGTTCATCGTTAAGGGCGTTATCATTGAAAAATACTTTGCCTTTCTCATGATTAGGTAAAAAATGATTAGCCAAAACTTTTTCTTTAAGAAATTCAATTCCAGTTTCTCCGCTTACAGGAACGCCTTTAGCTCTAACTAGTTTAAATCCGTTCCACTCTTTTGGGTTGTGAGAGGCGGAAATCATAACACCCCCATCATATCCATATTTAGCGACTGCAAAATAGAAAGTTGGCGTAGAAGCCAAATTTAGATTAATAGCATTGGCACCAGCGTCGGTTAATCCACGAATTAAATTATCTTTCAAGGCGGGTGAAGAAAGACGCATATCGCAAGCAACTGCAATTTGTAATTTTTGTCCGGCCTGATAATCAGGATCGTTTTTTCTTAATTCAACGAAAGCGAGCCCAAGAAGATAGGCCATTTCATTATCAAAATCTTGCCCGTAAATACCTCGAATATCGTAGGCCTTAAAGATTTCTGAATTGATTGGAAGCATAAATGTAAATACCGCCCAAGCCGATGAAAATAGCTATTAAGCTAAATAACCAACCGACAAGGGGAATGGAAAATAATAAATAACAAATAATAGTGCCTAAAATTAATGGCCAAATTAAATTGATTTCGTTTTTCTTAATTACCTTTTTTAGTATTACTTGACCGATGATAAGCGCAGTAAAAATTTTAGCAATGTAAATAAGTATTAACCACAAAGTCAAAATAATTAAGGCAAGCGGTATGCCAATAATTGTAAAAAGTAAAAATATGATTATTAATGGGAGAATAAATAATATGATTGCCCCTGGGCCAATAGTTTTTTTTGGATATTCTTCTACATTCTTTATTATTTTTTTAGTGGTGTCTCTGATTAGGTAGATTAAAACTAAACCGACTATTAATGAGCAGAAAATGGCATACACTTTTGCCCAGACCCAGACAGCTAGCCAGCTAACATTTTTTGGTTTAGGGAATTCTTGATTAATTTTTCCGCCAAGTTGAGCACTTTCAGTTATGGTTATAGGAGTATTAGTTTCATTAAAAAGAGTTAGATTGATATCTTTAACTATTTTGCCGGAAATTAGTGCTTGTTCAGCTCTTCCAGAAAGACCTCCTTCAATACTTCCTCTAGATTCTAAATTAGAACTAGCTGTATAGACATCCCAACCAATTTTGCTATCTTTTCCAAAAACCACGTTAGAACCAAAAACATTAACATTTCTGGTTACTGGGCCGTTAATATTAATAATTGAGCCCGCAACCCGAATATTTCCTCCAACCTCGCCGTTTATTGTTATGTTTTGAGCGGCGACAATAATATCACCCTCAACCCGACCATTAACATTAACTGTTTGAGCGACAGCAATTAAATCCCCGTTGATTATTCCTTCTATACTAATTGTGTTACCAGCGGCATATAAATTTCCACCGATGATTTCATCTTTGGATACATAAACAGAGTCACCAGTTTTAGTGTCCATAGCCTTAGCACTTCCCAGAGGAAGAAGTATTAGGGCTAAAAATATAATAATTTTTTTATAAGACGGCTTCATATTAATCTTGTTAAATTATAAAAAATGAGATATTCTTAAGTGAAAGATAATTTAAGTATATCAGTAAATATATGGTTGAAGCAATAAAAGATTTGATTCTCAATTACTCTAAAAAGATAAAAAATCGTGACGATTTAGAGATGGTTAAGAGATTAATTTGTAAAAAATATAAGATAGGCTCGATATTAAACGCAGAAATTTTAAAAGAATATCGCCATTTACTTGAGACAAAAAAAATCAAAGAAATTGAAGCGATTGAAAAAATATTACGCAAACGCAGCGTAAGAACTATGTCAGGGATTGCGCCAGTAGCCGTTTTAACTAAGTCTTATCCTTGTCCGGGAAATTGTGCTTATTGTCCTCACGAGTCAGATGTTCCGGTTAGTTATTTGTCTAATGAACCAGCGGTTATGAGAGCGATTCGTTGTGAATATGATCCATATGTTCAGGTGGCGCATCGCTTAAAAGCTCTTGTTAACAACGGTCACGAGCCAACTAAGATTGAGTTAATAGTTATTGGCGGCACTTGGAGTTATTTACCAACTAGATATAAGTATTGGTATATCTTAAATTGTTTTAAGGCGGCTAATGATTTTCAAAACAAAACTATAAATCTAAAAGATAAGTATAAAAAGAATTTAAGCCTTGATAAATTAAAGGAACTTTTAAAACTTGAGCAAAAAAAGAACGAAAAAGCTAAATATAATTTAATAGGAATTACTTTGGAAACTCGCCCTGACTACATAAACACACAGGAATTACTAGAAATGCGCGATTTAGGCTGTACTAGAGTTGAAATTGGTGTACAAGCTATTGATGATAAAATTTTAACTTTAAATAAACGTGGTCATGGAGTTTACGAAATTGCCGAGGCAACTAAACTTTTAAAACAGTTTGGTTTTAAGGTTACTTATCACTTAATGCCCGCTCTTCCTGGAGCAACACCTAAAAAGGACTTGGCTTTATTTAGACAGTTATTCAGTGATGAAAGGTTCCAGCCAGATCAAATTAAATTTTATCCAACTGTCGTGACAGCTGGGAGTTTATTATATGAGTGGTATAAACAAGGAAAATATAAACCATACTCTGATAAGGTTTTACAAGAATTGATTGTTGAATGTAAGGCGTCGGTTCCAACTTATGTGAGAATTATTCGCTTAATTCGTGATATTCCGGGCGAATCAATTATAGCTGGCAACAAAATAACAAACCTTAGACAGGTAATGAAAGACAGAGGAGTAAAATGCAGTTGCATTCGTTGTCGTGAGGCCAAGGATCAGCCAGTAAAAAACTTTGAATTAAATATTGTTGAATATCCAAGTTCTGGCGGCATGGAGTATTTTATCAGCGCCGATAGTAAGGATGGTAAGACCTTGTTCGGTTTTTGTCGTTTAAGAATAGATAAAAGCAGCCCAGTCACCCCAGCAATTATCAGAGAATTGCATGTTTACGGAGAATTAGTTTCCATGGGCGCCAAAAAAATGGTTCAACACAGCGGTTTGGGTACTAAATTAATGGTTGCTGCCGAAAAACTAGCGAAAGCGGCTGAATTAGACAAAATTGCGGTCATTTCTGGGGTTGGCGTTCGTTCTTATTACAAGAAGTTCGGCTATAAGCTTCATAATACTTATATGGAAAAAGTTTTGTAATTTTTAGCTAATATTCGTAATAGATTTGTATATTATTGACAAAAATAGATAATTAGTTTAATATTAGGAAGCTGTTTAAAAAAGTAATGTAAAAAACAGTCCTATCGTATCATTAAAAAAATAATAGACAATGGCAAAAGAAGTGCGAGAATTGAAAGAAAGAATCATTCCAAAGGAATTTTTCTTAGGAATTGAAGTCTTGGAGAGAAATGGTTTAACTTTAAAAACCTTTCGCAGGTTAACCAAGAGTGGTGGTGACGATAAGGCCAGAAGAATTATTGAGATTCTTAATGAGCCGGTTTCAAAGTATCATAAATTCATTAAGGAATGGGAGGATTTTTATCTTAAATATTTCAATATCAAAATTGATTTAAAAAAGATGGTGATACCTGAACCGCCAAGACAGGAGAAAAGATTATTGATTATTGTCCCCGCCCTATCAGTCGATAGAGTTATTAAAGCCCAGCGTAAACATTACAATGTTGAAATGGCGGTTACTGGAAAAGAAGGAAAGTTGCGTAATACGATTAATCACCATGAACCATATCCGGTTTGGGTGGCCGAAAGTGTTAATCCGCATCGCAAGTTGCGAGGAAAATCAGCTATTTGGGCTGAAGAAAATAATTTTTCCGGGGAAACTATTTTAGAAAGATTATTGCACGGTTTCAAATATTGGGACGAATCCGGAAAACACCTTGATCATAATTATTTGACCATGTGTACCTCTTCAAGATTTGCTAATGGATTCGTTCCTCTTGTAGCCTCAAACCCAGAAGAAACTGGCGGAATCGTTATAACTCAGGGGGCTGTAAATAAAATACATCCCCGTCTTGGATATCGCGAAACATTTCGTTAAAAAAATAGCTTTAGTCAGCGCCCCGTTCAGAAATGAGCGGGTTTTTTATATCCGAAAAAATTTGATTATTATAGTTATTGTGTGATATAATTAATACATGTTAATGACTAAAAATATTACAACTTGGTCAGGTTTCAATCCTTCTAACTCTTTATTTTTATAAACAGAAGGCTTATTTTAATTTTGAAGACGCCTTCTGGGGCGTTTTTTTATTTACTTAATCTAAGCTCATGAATAAAGAAAATATAAATTTTAGAATTCTGCTTGCTTTAATACTCTACTTGGTATCGTTATTAGCGGCTAACACTTTAGGGTTAAAGCTAATGCCATTTATTTTTGGAACGCATTTATCAGTCGCTGTGTTTTTCTTCCCGTTTGTATATCTAACAACCGATGTCATCGGGCAAGTTTATGGAAAACAGATGGCTAAAAATTTTGTCTGGGCAGGGCTAATAAGCATAATTTTATTTATGCTTTATGCCTTAATTTCATTTGTATTACCCTGGTCTAACGAAAGTTTGAATCTTAAAGCGGGCTACACTTCTATTTTTGGAATATCACTCAGAATGTCTATCGCCTCTTTACTGGCCTACTTTATTGCCGAATATCAAGACGTTATCGCTTTTTTCATTTTTAAGAATAAACTTAAAAACAAAAGCTTTTGGCTTATTTCAAATCTTTCCAATCTCTGGTCACAATTCTTAGACACACTCATTTTTATGATTGTAGCCTTCGCCGGAATATATTCATTTAAGACTATTATATTTATTAGTCTGCCTTGGTGGATATATAAGGTGATAATGGGATTCTTATATACCCCTTTGTCTTATTGGGGAATTAATTTACTAAAATATGAAAATAAAAGCAATTAAAACAACAATCTTCCGGCCGAGACAAAATATATATTCATTCATTGAAAAATATTTACCAGTAATAAAAGAGAATATGATACTGGTTGTGACTTCCAAAATTGTCGCTTTGGCTGAGGGCAGGGTAGAGAAAAATATCAACGAGGATTCAAAAATGGAAATAATAAAAAAAGAAAGTGAGTTTGTTTTTCCGACTAAATATGTTTGTTTAACGATCAAAGATGGAATTGTTATGGCAAATGCGGGCGTAGACGAAAGCAATGCAAACGGTGATATTATTCTTTTGCCAAGAGACAGTTTTTTAGCAGCCACTAAAATAAGAAATTATTTTAAGAAAAAATTTCAATTGAATAATTTCGGCGTTATTATTACTGATAGTCGTTGTTTACCTTTGCGCTCTGGAATAACCGGTGTTGCGTTAGGTTATGCGGGTTTTAGAGGGCTAAAAGATTATCGAAAACAATTAGATATTTTTGGTCGACCGTTTCATTTTTCTCGAGTTGATGTGGCTGATAGTTTAGCTACGGCCGCAGTCTATTGTATGGGCGAAGGAGACGAAAGGCGACCACTAGCGACTATTAGCGACTCAGGAGTTGAATATTGCTCAAGAGTTAATAAAAATGAATTAAAAATTGATATAAAAGAAGATATTTATGGGCCATTATTTAAAGAAATTTTATAAAATTTATTTTGACAAAAGGCCCTCTCTAAATTAAGATTAAAGATATGAAATACAATCATTTACAACAACAAGACCCTGCCGTTTGGGACATTATCGAGAAAGAGGAAAAACGACAAAATGAAGAACTGGAGCTGATTGCTTCAGAAAATTATGTTAGCCCAGCCGTTTTAGAGGCGATGGCGACTGTTTTGACTAATAAATATAGTGAAGGCTATAGTGGCCATCGTTATTATGGCGGCAATTACAATATTGATGATATTGAAAATTTGGCCATTGAAAGAGTTAAAGCCTTGTTTGAAGCTGAACATGTTAATGTTCAACCTTTATCAGGTTCTCCGGCCAACGCGGCTGTTTATATGGCCTTCTTAAACCCTGGCGATAAGGTTCTCGGCTTAAAGTTAGATCACGGTGGTCATTTGTCTCATGGTCATAGTGTTAATTTTTCAGGTCGTTTATACAATTTTGTTCAATATGGTGTAAGCGCTGAAACGGGAATAATTGATATGGATGAAGTCAGGGAAATTGCTTTAAGAGAAAAACCTAAAATGATAGTGGCTGGCTTCTCAGCATATTCGAGAGAAATTGATTGGCAAAAATTTAAAGATATTGCTGACGAGATTGGTGCATATACATTTGCCGATATTGCTCATATTGCTGGATTAATCGCCGCTAAACAATTAAAAAACCCGGTGCCAATTTTTGACGTTGTCTCAACTACAACTCATAAAACTTTACGTGGTCCAAGAGGAGCGATCATTATGTGTAAGGAGAAATATGCGAAGCAAATAAATAGTGCTGTTTTTCCAGGCATGCAAGGCGGACCGCATGATCACATTACTGCCGCTAAAGCGGTTGCTTTTGGTGAAGCACTAAAGCCAGAATTTATTGAATACGGAAAACAAATAATTTTAAATGCTCAGGCAATGGCACAAGCGTTTATTAATCTTGGTTATAAAATTGTTTCCGGTGGAACCGATAATCATTTAATGGTAGTTGATTTGGGTAATAAAAATTTAGTCGGCAAAGAGGCCGAAAAAGCCTTAGAGAAAATTGGCATCTCTGTTTCTCGCTCAACTATTCCTAACGACCCTAACCCGCCAATGAATCCATCGGGAATTCGAATTGGGACGCCAGCAATTACAACACGCGGCATGAAAGAAACGGAAATGCAATTAATTGTTGAATATATTGATGCCGCTTTTATTAATAAAGAGGATGAAAATATTCTTAGTGAGTTAAAACAAAAAGTTGAAGAACTTTGTGAAAAGTTTCCAGTTCCAACAAAATAACTATACGCTCGAGGTGGACATGTCTACTCGAGGCGGAGCAAATATATGATTAAAATAATTGACGGACAAGCAATTGCAGAAAGAGTTAAGGATGAAGTTGCTCATGAAATTTTTGAGAGCAATGGCGCACGCCCAAACCTAGCTATTGTTTTAGTCGGTGAGCGCGAAGACTCAAGGTTGTACGTTTCTTTAAAACAAAAAGAAGCGGTAAAAGTTGGTGTTGATACTCATTTATATGAACTTGAAGAAAAAACTTCTGAAGAAGAATTATTAAAAGTAATTGATTTTTTAAACAAAGACGAATCAATTGATGGTATTTTAGTTCAACTTCCATTGCCTTCTCATCTTAATGCTGACAAAATTATTGCCGCTATGTATCCAAATAAAGACGTAGATGGTTTTCATCCCGAACATCCAGATTATATTATTTCCCCCGTTTTAGCAGCGATATTAGCTTGTTTGGATGATATTGGATTTGATTATCGCGGCAAGACAGCTTGTATTTTTTATAACTCTGAAGTTTTTGGTTTAAGTGTTAAAGAAATTTTAGAATCTCGAGACGTAGAAATATTACCGATTGAAAAATCTGATGAGGCTGATATTTTAATTAGTGCATTAGGTGTGCCACTTTCTGTTAAAAAAGAGGTTATTAAGGAGGATTCAGTTTTAATTGACGTTGGTACAACCAAAGTTGATGGAAAAGTTTTAGGCGATATTGATTTTGAGGACGTTAATGAAAGAGCTGCCTATTTTAGTCGAGTTCCAGGCGGAATCGGGCCATTTACAATTGCGTATTTGTTTAAAAATGTTTTGGAAATATTTAAGAGAAGGTATTAATAAAAGATAATCAGATTTAAAATGATTCAGAAACAGAAAGAGCAATTAAAAGAACTCCTTAAAATTCATTTTGGCTATGATTCTTTTAGGCCTGGGCAAGAAATAGCAATCGACAATATTTTGCATCATAAAAACACTGTGGTTGTTTTGCCAACTGGCGGAGGAAAATCATTGATCTATCAATTACCCGCTTTAATTTTGGAAGGAATAACGATTGTTGTTTCGCCATTAATCGCTTTAATGAAAGACCAAGTGGATTCTTTGGAGCAAGTTGGTATACCAGCAACTTTTATTAATTCTTCAATTACTCCCGCAGAGACAGAAAAAAGATTAGCAAGAATAAAAAGTGGTTATTATAAAATTGTTTATATTGCGCCTGAGCGTTTTTATAATCAAGTTTTTTTGGCTGAGCTTAGAAATATTAAAGTTTCTTTATTTGCGATTGATGAGGCTCATTGTATTAGTCAGTGGGGGCATGATTTTCGCCCTAGTTATATGCGACTTAAAGACGCAATTAAATTTGTTGGCTCACCAGTCGTGGTTGCACTAACTGCAACGGCTACGCCAGAAGTTAGAGATGATATTGTTAAGCAGCTTGCGTTTACTGATTCGGAATTAGTTATCACTGGCTTTGCTCGTCCAAATTTACAGTTCGCGGTTATGCCAGCTACCAACGGTCAAAAGATTGAAAGCATTGTTAATCTTTTAACTACTAATCAAGAATTAGGTTCAGGAATTATTTATGTAGGCACCAGAAACAAAGCCGATGAATTAGTTGAAGTCCTAACTGATCACGATATTAAGGCAGTTGTTTATCATGCTGGCATGGATAGCGAAAGTCGTGATTGGGTTCAGGAAAAATTTATGAAAGGAGAGGCGCAGGTCGTAGTCGCCACGAATGCGTTTGGTTTGGGGATTAATAAAAAAGATATACGTTTTGTTGTTCATCATGATTTGCCGGGAACAATTGAGGCTTATTATCAGGAGGCGGGTCGCGCTGGTCGCGATGGAAAACCAAGTTTTTGTTTACTATTTTATCATCAGCAAGATAGATATTTAAGAGAATTTTTTATTAAAGGTGACAACCCTGATCCAAACATGATACTTGAAATTTATGATTTTCTGGTTCGTCGAGCAAGTTTGGAAATTGAAACCAGTGCTTCAATTTTAATTACCTATGCCGAAATTGGTCAGAATTTATCCGATTCAGTCCCAGAAATGGCAATTGGCACTGCTTTAAAGATTTTAGAAAAAGAAGGCTATATTTCTCGTCCTAATGAAAAAACCTCTAACTCGTTTTTAAAAGCCAAAAAAGATTGGTCAGAAATTGCTGCATCAATAAGTAAGCGCTCCAAGAGTCAGTTGGAAGTGGTTGAAAAATTAGGTGAAAAATATTTAGAAGAATTAAAAAAAGGGTGGGAATTTAATCCCGAAGAAGTGGCCCTAGTTTTAAAGGTAAAAAAAGATTCCTTGCTTCGAGCGATTAAAAAATTAGCGGAAAAAGATTTACTTGAATATAAGCCACCATTTAGGGGCACGGAAATTAAAATTCTTAAAATTGTTGAGTCTGAAGATCTTAATTTAGATTTTAAAGCCTTAAAGGCTAAGGCAGCTCGTGCTTATGAAAAATTAAATGAGATGGAAAATTATGTTTATCATCTCGGTTGCCGTCAGGAATACATTCTAAAATATTTTGGCGATATGCGCGCTAGAACTTGTGGTCAATGTGATAGTTGTTTGAAAGTAAATAAAGTTAAGGCGAAGGGCGGTGAAGATTACACCAAGAAAGAATATTTAAGTTACTAGCATAAAATGGAAGATAAACAAGAGCAACAATTATTAGAAATTGTGCGTCGTAATTATCAAGAAATTGCGGCGGAGTTTGATTTGACACGCAAAAAAGAAATTTGGCCAGAAATAAGAGGCTTTGCTAGCGAAGTAAAAGATAGTGATAGTGTTTTGGATATCGCTTGTGGAAACGGGAGGTTACTTGAAGCGTTGAAAGAAAAAAATATTAACTATTTAGGAGTTGATAATAGTTCTAAATTAATTGAAATCGCTCAAAAAAATTACCCAAATCGCGAATTTATGGTTGGGGACATGTTGGATATAAAAAGTATTGAGAATAATAAATATGACTTCATTTTTTGTTTAGCTGCCCTCCAACACATTCCCGGTAAAGATCTACGGATAAAGGCTTTACGTGAAATGGCGACCAAGCTTAGTAGTAACGGTAAACTAATTATTAGCAATTGGAACCTTTGGCAACACAAAAAATATAGACCCCAGTTATTTAAGAATTATTTTCTTAAATTAATTGGTAAAAATAAGTTAGATTTTAACGATTTAGTGTTCCCATCAAAGTTTCACTTAGCCCGCCGGGAAGAAAGAGAATTAAGTGATAGATATTACCATGCGTACACTAAAAAAGAATTAAAAAAATTAGCACGTTTAGCGAATTTAAAAATTGTTGTCTTAAAAAAGGATAAATATAATCTTTGGTTGGTTTTGAAAATATTTCCCAGATAAGTAATTAAAAAAAATATGGAAGAGGTTTTGGGTAATCAAACTCAAACAACTAAATACATATTCCCAGAGTTCCCAAAGAATCTTCCTGGTACTTTTTGGGGTCTAACCTGTTTTTTTAATCCCCAACAATATAAAAACAAAAAAGAAAACTATCTAAAATTCAGAGAGTCTAATAAAAAACAAGGATTAAAACTAATTTGCGTGGAGCTTGCGTTTAATGATAATCCCTACGAACTCACAAATAACGATGCTGACATATTAATTCAAATTAGAACCGCCTCTGTCCTTTGGCAGAAAGAAAGACTACTTAACATTGCTTTTAAATCTCTCCCTCAAGATTGCGACAAAATCGCCTGGCTTGATTGCGATATTCTCTTTGAAGATAACTCCTGGATTAAACTGGTGAGTGAAAGTTTAGAAAAATATGTAGTTGTACAACCATTTAAAACAGCAATTTTATTGCAGCAGGATTTAAAAAAAGAAAATGGAATTATTTCTAATTCGTTTGTTTGCCGTCTTTCATTAAATGGTTTTAGTTCAGTATTTGATTTACAAAGAACTGGGCTTGTTTGGTGTGCCAGAAGAGAAATTTTTGAACTTTATAATTTTTTTGACAGGGCGATATTGGGTGGTGGGGATAAAATAATGGCTTTAAGTTTTGCTTCCATGTTACCTAAATATATAGATAGTTTACCAAACAAAGATATATCAATTTTTGCCGAAAAGTGGGCTAAAAAAATTATCCCTTTAGTTAGAAATAGCGTTAATTATTTACCGTTAACAATTATTCACCTTTATCACGGAGAAAAAGAAAAAAGGGTTTACACAAAAAGAAACTATATTTTGCAAAAGTATAGGTTTAACCCGGAAACTGATATTAAAATTAATGAGGAGGGCGTTTGGGTTTGGAATTCAAATAAGAAGTCGCTTCACAGAGCGGTAAATGATTATTTTGCATACCGAGATGAAGAAAAAAATGAAAATCGTGAATTTAATTTTTTGTCTAAACTTATTCGAGGCAAAAAAAAAGGAAAGTTAAAGATTTTATTTTTTTTTGAATGGGTTAGTCCAAAAAATATTATTATAAGAATTTATTCATTTTATATCTATATGCTTGGCTTGGTGGGGAAAAAGCTTAAAAACAAATACCCAGAAATTTATTTAGATCTAAAAAAATATTTCCCAGATAAGTAATTAAAAAAAATATGGAAGAGGTTTTGGGTAATCAAACTCAAACAACTAAATACATATTCCCAGAGTTCCCAAAGAATCTTCCTGGTACTTTTTGGGGTCTAACCTGTTTTTTTAATCCCCAACAATATAAAAACAAAAAAGAAAACTATCTAAAATTCAGAGAGTCTAATAAAAAACAAGGATTAAAACTAATTTGCGTGGAGCTTGCGTTTAATGATAATCCCTACGAACTCACAAATAACGATGCTGACATATTAATTCAAATTAGAACCGCCTCTGTCCTTTGGCAGAAAGAAAGACTACTTAACATTGCTTTTAAATCTCTCCCTCAAGATTGCGACAAAATCGCCTGGCTTGATTGCGATATTCTCTTTGAAGATGACTCCTGGATTAAACTAGCAAGCGAAAAACTGGAAAAGTACGCCGTAGTTCAACTATTTGAAAACGCACTTTTTCTGGAAAAAGACTTGAAAAAAGAAAACGCTGGTCACTTTATCTCCTTTGTTAAGAATGTTGAAACTTCTGGGTTGGATGAGTTCTATAAAAAAAATAATTATCCAGGCTTTGCCTGGGCGGCAAGACGGGAAATTTTCGAAAATCGTGGATTTTACGATAAAGCTATTATCGGAGCCGGTGACGGAATTATGGCTTTAAGTTTTATAAATTCAGTCTCTATGGCTATACCAGATTTCTATTATCGTAAAATAAGATTTTGTATTTTAAGTTGGGCTAAGGAAATATACCCACTAGTGAAAAATAGTGTTAATTATTTACCATTAACAATTATCCATCTTTATCACGGTGAAAAGAAAAATAGAGCCTATAAAAAAAGAGATTACATTTTAAGTTATTTTAAGTTTGATTCGGACAATGATATCAAAATTAATGAAGATGGCGTTTGGACTTGGAATTCTAATAAGAAATTTCTCCATCAAGCTGTTTATGATTATTTTTTTTCTAGGAATGAAGAAAATGTTAAAAATACTAAGTTATCGCCGCTTTTGAGGTTTCTTTATTCTTTGGAAGTTCTTAAATTTTATTTTTTTAGAATGTTTGGCTTATTTGGTGTTATAATTAAAAAAAGGAGTTTAATTACTTACTTATTCTTAAAAAAATGTATAGCAGGAAAAAACTAACTATAGACTTTCTGGAAGTAATGAAAATGCTCAATTTGGGCATTCACTTGGCTTTGGCAAACTTCCGTTTGCATATAGAAGGGAGTTACCTAGGCATTTTTTGGTATCTTTTGAACCCTCTGGCTCTATTCGTGGTTGTTCTATTTGTTAAAAATAGCGCATTTTCAAATCATCAGATTGTAAACTACCCAATTTATTTAATTATTGGAATTACAGGATTACACTTTTTTCAACAGGTTATTTCTCGTTCTATTAATGTTATTAGTCGCCAATCTGTATATATAAAATCCATGAACGGGATTAAACCCGTTACTTTAGTTTTGTCTTCAGTTTTTGAATCAAGCCTTTCTCATCTATTTGAATTTCTGATGATTTTCTGTTTTTTTGTTTATTTTAATATTCCTTTGCTTGGTTTATTATACTATCCGTTTTTATTGTTTTTCTTCATTCTCCTTTTGTTGGGAATTTCGCTAGTTTTTTCAACTATTGGCGTTTATATTAGGGATTTAGATAATATTTGGTCAATCTTTTCGCAGTTATTATTTTTATTAACCCCGATTTTTTATGTTGCTAATCATGACAGTTTAATTTACAAGTTAAACCTCGCTAATCCCTTGTTTTATTTTATAGAAATATTTAGAGGGCTAACGATTTATGAAAATTTTCCGCCTTTTTGGATGGTAGGAATATTTATTTGCATGAGTTGCTTAACCTTTGTTTTTGGTTTAGCTATTTTTAATAAATATAACAAAAAATTTGCGGAGTTAGTTTAGAAAATTATTATGGATGAATTAAAAACAAAAATGCTTGTAGTTGAAAATGTTTCAAAACAGTTTAACCTTGGCTTTAAAAAACAAAACAGCGCTCTTTCGAGGGCAATCTCTTTGTTTTCTGGGAAGGAGTCTAATAAACTGTTTACGGTTATACAAAATATATCTTTTAACGCCAATAAGGGAGAGATTATCGGTCTAATTGGGAAAAATGGTTCTGGCAAAAGCACTCTGCTAAGGTTAATAGCGGGAA
The DNA here is from genome assembly GCA_964500975.1 of uncultured Gammaproteobacteria bacterium. Lineage (GTDB taxonomy): Bacteria > Patescibacteriota > Patescibacteriia > Patescibacteriales > UBA12465 > UBA12465. Next base: position 30,237 of record CAZCQW010000008.1, read on the forward strand.
TTTACGAGGTAGACTCTGGATTAATAACTCTTAATGGGAAAGTGGTTTATTTAAATGGTTTTGGATTAGGGCTTAAAGAGCGTTTAACAATGAGAGAAAATATATATTTTACAGCCTTGCTCATGGGCTTGAATCATAAGGAAATAAATAATAAGTTTAATGAAATAGTTAATTTTTCCGAACTTGGAGAATATTTGGATACAAAAATTTATCAATTTTCTTCTGGGATGGCTAGTCGCCTACGCTTTGCTATCACGGCTAGCTGCTTGGAAGCAAAAAAGGGAGAAATAATCTTGTTAGATGAGGTTTTTGGTTCTGGAGGTGATTTTGAGTTCAAAAAAAAAGCGATTGAAAAAATGGAAAATTTTGTTAATGGTGGTGCGACTATTATTTTAGTGAGCCATGATTTAGAAATTATTGAGAAATATTGTACGAAGGTTATTTTATTGCAAAAAGGAAGAATAGTTCTTGAAGCTCCAGCTAAAGAAGCTATAAATAAATATTTAACCTAAAATTATTTTAGTAATTTTTTCTATAAAAACGTTAATATCAAATTTGGCCGCCTGACTTTGACAATTGACCCGGTACTTATCCGGGTCTTTTTTTAATTCTTCGTTAATTTTTTTAACCGCTTCACTTATTTTTTCTGAGTTTATTTCATTTATTAGTATTCCAGTTTCTTTGTTTATTGTCTCCTTGTAACCGCCATCGTTAGGAGCAATTACTGGCTTTCCCGCCGCCATCGCTTCAATAACCGTCATTCCAAAATCCTCATCTTGGGCTGTCGTTATAAAACCTCGGCAGAGATTGTAGAGCTCTTTTAGCTCGTCGTCGTTCACCCAGTGAATTATCTCAACGTTACTTGGCTTTATTTTTTCTAAATATTTTTTATACGATTCGAATTGTTCTACGCCCACCTCATAGCTACCAACGATAATTAAGTTATCATTTGGTAGTTTTTTAAACGCCTCCATTTGTAAATCTATTCTTTTGTGAGTTATTAGGCGATTAACCGATAACCAATAACTTTTTGATTCTTTCGAGTTAAATTTTTTTGTTTCTATTGGTGGATTAATTATTTCCGCGTCTTGATTATAAAACTTTTTTATTCTATTTTTTGTATTTTGTGAATTACAAACCCAATTATCAACTTTTTTAGCGTAGCTTAAACTTAAATAGCGATTAAAGCTTACCCAGATTTCATAGGGTATTATTTTCCATGAGCTTAAAATATTTTTTTTGATATAATCCTTAAATTCCCAGAGCTCATTTAAAGGGCTATGGACATACCAAATATTCGGATGATTATTTATGGCAGCTGACATGGCCCAGTCACCAGCAATAATGTAGAAGTCGTATTTTTTTTTAAGATTTAATCGTCTAAATTTCCAAAAAGCTAGTTGTTGACGAAAAGGTGCTTTTTTAGGAATTCCGCCAACTGATAAAATTCGTGACTCAAGATCGGCGAACCCCATTTTATTAATCTTTTCTTGGTTAATATTAGTAGTGTATAGATCGGCGTTTAATTCTCTCGTTAAAAATAGGGCAACCATCTCGGCCCCACCAATATTATCTAAATAGTTATGGAAAACTGCAATTTTCATTTATTTTTAATACCTAAAATACTAAACATAAAGGCGGCAAAAAAAGTTTGCATGCCGAGAATTAGTAGACTTAAGCCAATAATTGATTCTTTTATTTCAGAAATAGCTCCAAAGCCAGATTTTAGCCAGCCTATAAATATAGATAGATAAATGATCGCACCTAAAAATGCAATAATAAAACCAATCAATCCGGCCTTTTCAATTGTTATATGTTTAAAAAGGTTTTCAATAAGTGTGTTGTTATCTCCTAAATGAGTGATAGCGTATATTTTTGAAAAGCCGCTAAATAAAATTAATTGATAACCGAGTATCATCATCAAAGAAAAGAGAAACATTGGGTGAACGTAAAATTGAACTCCGAAAATATTTGGCGAAGAAAAATATAACAGGCTGGTCAAAACTATTCCTAAAAGAAACAGGATCACTCCAGGAATAAAAAACAAAAATAAAGGAGAGTAGAGAAGAATAAAACGTAAATGGCGCCAACCATCAGTTAATGATCGCAACTTTGATTGGCCAATGCGAGGGCGATATTCAATTGGAATTTCTTGAATAATTAAATCTCGCTTAGCCGCTTTTATAATCATTTCAGAGGCAAACTCCATTCCTCCGGTATATAAGCTAATCTTCTTTAAAGCACTTTTTCTAATGGCGCGGGCGCCACAATGAATATCTGTTATTTTAACTTTAAAAAATAGACGGACAAGGGATGATAAAAAAGGATTTCCGATATAATAATTAATCCATGGCATTTTCTTTCTGGAGAGCTTGTTTGAAAATCTATTGCCAACCACTAAATCGGCACCCCCCTTTAGTTTCTCTATAAAAAGAGGAATATCACTAAATTTATAAGTTCCATCTGAATCGGCCATAAAAATATATTCACCATTTGCTGTTTCTAGACCTTTTAAATAGGTAAAACCATAACCTTCCTTTTTTTCAGTAACAAGTTTTAATTCAGGAAAATTAATTTGATAATTATTAATAATTTCAACGCTTTTGTCATTAGAATTATTATCAACCACAATAACTTCAGCTGATAATTTATTATCGCTTATTGTTTTTTTTATTTCATCCAAACAAAATGAAATTCCAGACTCTTCATTTAAACAGGGCAAAACAACACTAATTTCCGGTTTTAAATTCATAAATTTTAGCGTTTAAATTGATATAAATATAAACCCTCTTGGCTTTCATTTATTTTGACAAACTTGTCGCAATTAAATGGGGATGAATAAATATAATCTAATTTATATTTTTTAGCTAAAGAAGTCTTCTTTTTGCAATCTGCGAATAAAAAGCTGGAGTAGCTAACAAACTTATTAGTAATAAATGAAGGCTTAGAATCAAGAGGGTAATTATTGCTCGCTACGCCCACCACAAGAGCCTTCCAAGGCGTGGAGAGAAACTGCTTATTTTTAATATTCTTAAACATTTCTAAATCATTATCATTTAAATAATTACTGGCCGGTGGATTTGGCATAAAACTCTGTTTTACAGCCAACCCTTTTGTATTTAAAACAAACTTTTCCCAGTGGCGATTGTTGGTATATGACCACGCAACTACAGAAAAATAACAAATTATTACTATTTGTAAGCCGATATATGCCTCCTTACTATATTTTTTGTTTTTAAATTTGTTTAATAAATAGTCCCAAGAAAAAGCTGCGGAAATAATTAAAAGAAGAGAGCAGGCAACGACGGTTCGTTCATAGCTTATTATAAAAAAATTTAAAGACTGGCTGTAAATTATCCAGAAGATGAGACTAACTATAATTGGTGAGAGTAAAAAAAATGATTTCTTTTTATAAAGTAAGTATAAACCGAATAATGAAAACGGCAAGATAAGTAAAGGAATAACTAGCCAAATAGGGTATGAAGCGATGCCTGGATCAAGTGAGGGGTAGAAAATAGTAGACTTTATCAAGGTTATTAGAGAAACTGGGTCTGTTTTTTGAAATATAATTATTAAAGTAGCTATCGATATTAAACCAAGAATCGCTATAAGGCCATATCTTAATTTAATTTTGGTAACTTGCTCATTAATAAGTGATCCAATAAAAGTAGCCAGAACCAAAATAATTAAAGGAGGGTAAAGTAACACGCTCAAGAGGCTGTTAATTAAAAACAACTTCCAATCCATAAGACTTAAAGAACTCAAACTAAGCAAATAGAAAATTAGTCCGCCACTAAAAGGAAGAAAATACCAAAGGCCAGGCAAGTTACTACCGTTAACAATTAGTGGAACACATAAAGTTCCTAAAGTAGCACTAACTGTATTTAACCCGTTTGTTCTTAGAAGCACGTAGGTCAAAAAACAGATTAATACGCCAGAACCCAGTGCCATAATTGGATAGGCGAGTAGCGGTGTGAGACTTAAAAGTAAAATGATTTCCGAAACTAAGGAAAAAAATCCAATTAAAATGTTAGAAAAATTATTATATTTATTTTCAGCTACTAGCGGATTTCCGCGCGGCAAATTCTTATTTTCTATTGTGTGATTAACTATTGAAACACCAACCCACTCATCAGAAAAATAAGGATAAGGGTTGCTAGCCCTGATTTGATTTTCTTGACCAGTAATAGTGCTCACGGAGCCTGTATAAAAATAATGGACAGACCAAAGCTCAAAGAAAATGATTAAAAATGCGATTATTGTGAAATAGTTAATTTTAAATTTGAAAGAATTTTTGTTTGTTTTTTTAACTAAAATTATAATGCTAATAATGGCAGCAAAAAAATTAAGATAAAAAATTAATTGATAACTAAAGATGTGTAAAGTCTGGCTAATTAGAGCAAGAGAGAGATGCCAAATTGTAGTGAAGCTTAGAATATACAAAAACCCGCGCCAACGACTTGCAAAGCAAAAGATTAGTAAAAATGGAGCTAAAAGTAGTAAAAAGCCGAGTAAGGTGTTAATCATATAATAATGGCATATTTAAATACTATAGCACTTTTTAGGCTTTTTCTCTAAGTCCTTGACACCCCCTGGGGGTGTATGATATTATTAGTATTATGAAAACAGCTGAACAAAGAATTAATAACATTATCGGCCAATTAGAGGGAGCAAAAAAAATGCTTGTCACTGGTGAACGGGATTGCTTTTCTTTGATCATTCAATTAAAAGCTATTCGTAGCGCAACCTCGTCCTTAATGGAGTCAATTATTAGTGATGAATTTAGTAACTGTTTACTTGATAAAAAAATAAAAAACAAGGAAAATATAAGTAAATTCTTTAAAGAAATAATAAATAAATAATTTTATGTCAAAAGCACAAGAAGTAACAAAGGCAACATTTGCTGCCGAAGTTTTAAGCGGTGAATTGCCGGTTTTAGTAGATTTCTGGGCAACTTGGTGCATGCCTTGCCAAATGATGGCGCCTATTTTAGACGAATTGGCTGGTGAAATGGAAGGTAAACTAAAGATTGTTAAGGTTAATACCGAGGATGGCGAAAACCAAGACCTTGCAATGGAATATCAAATTCAAAGTATTCCTAATATGAAGCTTTTTAAAGGTGGTAAAATCATTGGAGAATTTATTGGCCTAAGAAATAAAGAAACTTTAAAAACTGAAATTGAAGGTTTAATCTAAAATTTAGTTTTTTAAATATAAACAAAAAAGACCCGAAAAGTCGGGTCTTTTTTTTATAAGCTGTTTGTTTTTTTATTCGCAACCACCGTTAGTAGCACTTGCAGGAGCAGTTCCTGTTCCAAATCCAGCGGATGGTGAAGCGCTTGATAACTGAGCTGAACATTCTTTTGGTGGGTTATTGAAAGCACTGCAGATAGTAGTTAAAAGTGATGCTGAATCACGACCTGATTGAATATCTTCGCCGTTAATAATTAAGGTTGGGGATCCGCCAACGCTATATTTAGCATTGTCGTCTTTATAGATATCAAAACCAGGATAACTTCCTTGGTAACCAACTTTATTTGTAAAGTTATCCATTACCTTGAAGGCGGAGTCAGTCTTGCTTACGCAAGAATCAAGAGAACCTTTATTAATACCTGCTTTGCTAAGACAAGAAGTTGAGTCGCCAGCCTCTAAGAAGCATTTTAGGTAAGTATTAAACTTATTTCCTTGATCTTTCATGATACAGTATTGAGCTAATTGTTCTTTTAATTCTTTTTCACCATGCATAGCATAGTTATTGAACTTTAATTGAAAATCAATTTTATTTCCTAAAGCTTCAACTACTGGCAAAATTCCTTTTTCCATCTGAGTTCCGTATGGACAATGACTCATAACAAAAAGTTCTACAACCGGCTTATCACTTTTTTTGCTAGCCGAGGCGCTAGGAGCCGCTTTTTCCTCTCCAGATGTGTCTGTATCATTTTTAGCGGCACTAATTTCATCAACATTTAAAGCTTGAGGGAAAAAGAATTTACCATCTTTAGTTAAATAAGATTCAACAACATCGCTCGTAATATCAATTTTTAATTTATATAAACCGTATTCGCTAGTAATTTCTTTGATAGTTGCTTGGCTTCCTCCTTGCATTAAGAATTTGTTTATAAATTCTTCAGCCTTGATTTTAGCAGTTTCGGTGCTAATTGTTTTTCCTGGCTTATTAACACTTGATTTGCCATCATCTTTTTTTAAAGAAGTTACAGCTATTAAACCCAAAACAGCTAAAATAACCACTATCGCTAAAAGGATGGTCCAGTTCTTTTTTTGTTTTAAAAGGGAAACTAGTTTCTTCATAATATTTTTTTACGCCACCTCAGGCCGACATGTCCGCCTCGGGAGGGTTTTATTTATTATTAATTTTTATTATTAACTACTTAATTATAGTAAATATTTCTTGACTCGTCAAAGCTATTTGGCCGTCTTTAAAAAGTCTTCTAAAGCACTTGGCATTTCTATCGAAAAGTCTTGTTTGTTGCCATTTAAATCTTTAAAACTCAATTTATTTGCAAATAAAAATATTCTTCCTAAATCTACTTTTTTATTTTGAACTTTTGATTTTTTATTGTAGTAAAGGTTGTCGCCTAGTAAGGGGTGGCCAAGGGCAAAAAAATGAACGCGGATTTGGTGAGTGCGGCCAGTTTTAATTTTTACTTGGACCAAAGTGTAGTTGATAAAGCGTTTTAAAACAGTATACTCGGTAATTGCTTCACGTGACTTAAAAAGTCCATCTAAATTTCCTTGGTCTCTGTCGGTTGGCTTACGACGACTTAATAAATCAACGGTGTTAAGAGGGACGGCCGCCATTTTATAACCCTCTTTAGAGCGTTTAATAGCAAAATTTACAACCCCAAAGTCTAAAGGCATTTTTCCGTGAACAAGGGCTGTATATTCTTTATTGACGTCTCTGTCTTTAAACTGATTTTTTAAGCATTCAAAGGTTTCCTGTTTTTTTGCAATTACCATTAAACCACTAACCTCTTTATCAAGGCGATGAACTAATCCTGGTCTAATTGGATCATCGCCAACCTCTTTTATTTCTGGATAACGTTCAACTAAAAAATCAGCCAAAGTTGGTTCAGTGATATTGCCTCCGCCATGAACAGCTAGGCCGGCTGGTTTATTAATTACTAAATAATCTTTGGTCTCAAAAATTATTTCAGGAAAATTTGTACTTGTCATATTAGAAATTAGTTCCCGGGTCATAAGTTTGCCCGCCGTCATTTTTTTGTTTTTTTAAGATAGTTTTTAATTCTTCGGGTTTAATGCCACCTAAAAGGTATAAAATAAAAAAATAAAGTAAAATTGAGGATATTAAAATAAGAATTAAACTGAGTATATTGCCCTGATATTTGGTTGGTATTAAGTATATAAACCCACTCATTACAAGACTAGCTAAAAATGATTTAATAAAAACCTTTAGACTAGGGAAGAAGCGACTATACTTAAAGATACAGTAAGCTGAGAAAATAGCAATCATTACCTCGCTATAAATAGTAACTGCCGCAGCGCCTAAGTAAGAGTAGCGAGGAATCAAAATTAAATAAGCTGCTAAGGAGCTGATACTAGTAAATACGTAAAAACGAATCATTTTCTTTTGTTGGTTAATGGCGATTACGGCATGAGAGAAAATTGTGCCTAGAAATATTGCGGCTACTGAGAAAATTAAAATTCTTAAAATTTCTCCGGCCATCGTAAAGTCACGTCCAGCAATGAAGGTCATAATAGGACTAGCTAGAAATTGAGAGCCAACAACTAAAGGAATAGCAACAATCGCCATGAAGTCAAAAGATTTTTGCAGAATTTTTTTAAATGACTCGTGATTATTTTCAAGCCAAGCCGCTGTTAAAATAGGAAGGATTAAACCCGCGAACATAAAAGGGAGGGTTGTTAGAACGTCAATCATTCTGTAAGCAGCTCCGTATAAACCAACTATTTCAGAATCTTTAAATAGAGAAAGAATTAAGGTGTCAGCTCTTAAATAAATCAAATTTAAAACAATGGTAATTGCTAGCGGCCAAGAACGACTAACAATTAATTTCCATAAAGACAAATCAAATTCAAATTTTATAGTCGCAAATTTGAGAGAAAAAATATAATGAAGTAGAAAGCTGCTGCCACTAGCAATCACTGATGTTACTAAAATTCCAGTTAAGCCGTAGCCTAATTTTTCACTAATAATAATTCCGCCGAGCAAAACCAAGCGACTAATAACCTCAGCTGAAGAAGATCTATTCATGTTTAATTTCTTTTGGAAAAGACCAATAAAAACCTGGTTAAGAGCGGGAAAAATAAATGATAAGGCGGCAATTAAGACGCCAATTTTTACAACTGGACTATAAGGAAAAAAAATAACAGTTAAGGGTGCGAGGCCGATAAAAAACAAAGCGGAAACCAAACGAAGACTAAATAAATTATTCAAAATTTTATTTTCATCCTTGGCTTCGCCGCTAATCATTTGAACGGTAATCAAGGTTAACCCCAAGTCGGCAATAACGGCAAAAAAAGTTAAAAAAGTGGTAATGGTTGTGTATTCACCAAAGCCGGCCTGGCCCAAGTAGCGAGTAATTAAAGCTAACGAAAAAAGCCCTAAAACAGTAGAGATAATTTTGCCAACCATTTGAACAATTGTGTTGTAAGCAATCTTTTTCGCCAGACTCATTTTCTTGTATTTTTAGAGCTAATTTAATATAATAAGAATAGAGCTTTGTTTATGTTATGACAAGCATCATCCTTAATATAATTATATCATACTTATGATAATCACTCGAAAACGTGTAATCTCATTTGTTTTTTTATCTCTTTTTGGTTTGCTTCAGTTCGCCGGTTTTGCTTTTTTTGCCAAACCAGTTAGCGCTGATGAAGCCTTATTAAATAGTCAGGTCGGTATTCGCGAGATTAGTGGTACTTATGGTAAGGGGCCAGGAAATCCTCCAACTGATATAAGAGTTATAATTGTAAATATTATCCAGGTTATTCTTGGTTTTTTGGCTGTTATTTTTTTTGGGCTAGTTATTTATGCCGGCTTTCAATATATGACAGCAGCCGGAAATGACGACCAAACAAAAAAGGCAATATCTCAAATAACCAATGCCACAATAGGTCTACTCATCATTCTTGTGTCTTGGATTCTGACGACGGCTTTAATAAGATACTTAACAAGAGCTGTTAACAATTCCGTTCAGTTATTTGATTAAGAATTTTGACAAAAATCTTAAATATGTTATCCTTATATATAGAAAGCTAGTTGTTATTACAATTAGCTTTTTCTCTTAACAAGTGATAAATAAATAATCGCCACCAAGGCGAAATAAACAAAATATATGTCAGACATTAGTGCCGCAATTAAACAATTGTGTGACGAAAAAAATCTTGATTACGCGTCGGTAATTGCCGCGATCGAGCTTGCACTCGCTGCTGCTTATCGTAAGGATTATGGCGAACGTAATCAAAATATTCGCGTTAACTTTGATCCCACAACTGGATCATCAAAGATTTTTGACGTGAAAAATGTAGTAGAAAATTTGCCTGAGCAGGAAGAGGCAGAAATGCTACAAAATTTATACAATCCAAGTCCAAAGGAGCAGCGCAGCAAGGAGGAATTCAGAGAAGATACTCGTAGTTTTCATGTAGTTGAAGAACCGATGAGCGAGGACGATAAGAAGAAATTTAACCCAAAGACTGATATTCAAATTAAAGAAGCCACTATTTTGAAACATGACATAAAAGTTGGCGATGAACTCGTAACTGATTTACCAATTCCTGAAAGTTATGGTCGCATGGCCGCTCAAACTGCTAAACAGGTTATCATCCAAAAATTGAGAGAAATGGAAAGAGATATGATTTTTGGTGAATTTAAAGGTAAAGAAAAAGAAGTTGTTTCGGGAATTGTTCAGCGCCGTGAAGGACGTTTCGTTTTTGTTGATTTAGGTAAAGCGATTGGTCTTTTACCGGCTGAAGAACAAATTTTTAACGAAAGTTATAATCCTAACGATAGAGTTAAAGTTTATATTAAAGAAGTTTGTGAAGGACATAAGGGTCCGGAAATTATTTTATCTCGTCGCAGTGAAGAAATTTTAAAGAAAGTGTTTTATTTAGAAATTCCTGAAGTTGCTAACGGCTTAGTAGAGATTAAAGAAGTGGCTCGTGAAGCCGGTTCTCGTTCTAAGGTTGCAATTTGGACCGAAGCGGAGAATGTTGATCCAGTTGGTTCATGTGTTGGTCAACGTGGCAGCCGTATTCAAACTATTATTAGTGAATTAGGTGGTGAAAAAATTGATATTATTGAGTGGAGCGAAGATGCGGCTAAATTTATTGCTAACGCCCTTGCTCCTGCCAAAGTTATTTCAATTGAAATTAATGACGCTGAACATAAAGCGGTTGTTAAAGTTAGTTCTGATAAATTATCGCTTGCGATTGGTAAAAATGGACAAAATGTTCGCCTAGCCGCGCGCTTAACTGGTTGGAAGATTGATATTATTGAAGCAGCTGAAGATGGTGAGAAAAAAATTTTAGCTAGTGATGGCGAAACCATGGAAATATTGGAAGATAATCAAGTTCTTGAAGACGCTGGAGATAAGACTCCAAGCGAAGAACCTTTGGAAGTTATCCCAGCTGAAGAATTTGAAGAAATGATTGAAGAAGAAATAAAAGAAGAAGAGGTTAAGGAAAAAAAAGTTAAAAAAGTTACTAAAAAAGTTAAATAAAGTATATAACATCCTCCCGCGGCGGACATATCCGCCCGAGGCGGACTAAGCAAACTTATGATGATGACATTATTCATTCTCGGATGCGCCCTTATCGCCATTGCTTATGGCGGTATTGTAATTGCATCTATCTTGCGTATGCCAGAAGGTAACGACAAGATGAAAGAAATCGCTAAAGCAATTCAAGACGGTGCTAAAGCTTTTTTAAACCGTCAATATAAATCCGTAGCTATTGTAGCTGCAGTTTTATTTATAATTATTGGTTTCATCCCAGAATTAGGTTGGAAAACCGCGTTAGCTTTTATAATCGGTGCTGGCTTATCAGCTTTAACCGGTTACATTGGTATGTTTGTTAGTGTTCGCGCTAATGTTCGTACTACTGAAGCGGCTCGTGGCGGTTTAGCTAAAGCTTTAAACGTTGCTGTTAAAGGCGGAAGCGTAACTGGTATGTTAGTAGTTGGCTTAGCTTTACTTGGTACCGCTAGTTTCTACTTCTTAACTCATGATTTACATGCGTTAATTGGCTTTGCTTTTGGTGGTTCTTTAATTTCTATCTTCGCTCGTTTAGGCGGTGGTATTTATACTAAAGCGGCTGATGTTGGTGCTGATTTAGTTGGTAAGGTTGAAGCTTCTATTCCAGAAGATGATCCTCGTAACCCAGCCGTTATTGCTGATAACGTTGGTGACAACGTTGGTGATTGCGCTGGTATGGCCGCTGATTTATTTGAAACTTATGCAGTTACATTAATTGCAGCCATGGTTTTAGGTTCCTTAACTTTTGTTGGTAATGATAATATTTTATTATTCCCATTAGTTCTTGGTGCTGTTTCTATTATTGTTTCTATCATTGGTATTTTCTTTATCCGTCTTGGAAAAAAGAACAATATCATGTTTGCATTATATAAAGGTTTAATCGGTGCTGGCGTGCTTGCCGGTGTTGCGTTCTACGCCATCACTAAATACATGATTGTTGGTGGTTTAAGCATGAAGATTTACTTAGCTTCATTAATCGGTTTAGCAGTTACTGGTTTATTGGTTGTTATTACTGAATATTATACTTCTACTGATTATGCTCCAGTTAAAGAAATTGCAGAGGCTTCAAAGACTGGTCATGGTACAAACGTGATTGCTGGTTTAGCTGTTTCAATGAAATCAACCGCTCTCCCTATTATCGTTATTTGTTTAGCAATTTTAGGCGCATATTCATTAGCTGGTTTATACGGTATCGCAATTGCGGCTATGTCTATGTTATCAATGGCTGGTATTATCGTTACAATTGATGCTTACGGCCCAATTACTGATAACGCTGGTGGTATTGCGGAAATGGCTGAGTTAGGTGAAGACGTTAGAAATATTACTGATCCATTAGACGCAGTTGGTAACACAACTAAAGCGGTTACAAAGGGTTATGCTATTGGTTCAGCTGCTTTAGCTGCGTTAGTATTATTTGCAGATTTCACTTATAAGATTAAGGCATCTGGTGGTAGTGCTCAATTTTTAATTGATAATCCATATGTATTAATCGGTCTATTTATTGGTGGTTTACTTCCATATTTATTTGGCGCTATGGCTATGAAAGCGGTTGGTAAAACAGCTGGTTCAGTAGTTGAAGATGTTCGCGCTCAATTTAAAGAAAAACCAGGAATTATGAGTAACACTGAAAAACCTGACTATGGTCGCACAGTTGATATCGTTACTAAAGCGGCTATCAAGGAAATGATAGTTCCAGCTTTAATCCCAGTTGCTGTGCCAATCATTGTTGGTTTCGGATTTAATATGGTGGCTCCAGGTCGTGGTTTAGAAGTTTTAGGTGGTTTATTAGTTGGTTCAATTATCACAGGTATCTTTGTAGCGGTTTCTATGACATCGGGCGGAGGCGCATGGGACAATGCTAAGAAATACATTGAATCTGGTCACTTCGGCGGCAAGGGCTCTGACGCTCATAAGGCGGCAGTTACTGGTGACACAGTTGGTGATCCTTATAAGGACACAGCCGGTCCAGCTATTAACCCAATGATCAAAGTATTAAACATTGTTGCTCTATTAATTGTTGGTTTATTACTCTAATATAAGGTAAAAAAGCATATAAAAACACCTCTGAATTTCGGAGGTGTTTTTTGTTGTATATTGACAAAAAGCTAAAAAAGATGTATAATTATGTTTCTTAGAATAAAGCTATTTTATTTTGGGAAAATGTAGTTTGAAAATTAAATAATAATAATCATAAAAAATTTTTAGTCATGAAAAAAGGAAGTATTATTTTTGAAAAAAAACAATGGTTTGGTTTTTGTTTAACTTTGTTTATTTTATTTGTTGGTTTAATGTTAGCTTCTTTTATTGTTGGACGCGCTTATTTACGCGTTGATAACGATAATAATAAACTGCAAGCTTCCATTGATTCTGTTATGAAAGAGAATGGCTCCTTACGTCGCGTTTTGTCAGAAAAGCTTATTTCCGTGTGCGATACCGCAACCATTGAACAGAAGTTAGCTCAACAAAAATTGGACGATTACACGTCTGATATGTACGAAATTAAAGAAACGCAGGAATTTAAAGCTTATGAGTTAAATCAAAACCAGGAGGTTAAGGCGTATACGGCAATGGATCACGAACAGGTACAGGTAATCTTTACGGAGTATTGGGAGAATCGCTGTCAAGCACTCTTAGAAATAAAAAAAGCTGATCCAATTCTCTTTAAAGAATACGCAGCTACTGTTTATGAACACGATAACCTTGGTTATAATGATTACAAAGCAGAGCAGTCTTTATATGAAAAATTAAAGAAGCTTGAAAAAAATCCGCTTGTGGCTCAATATCTGATAAAAGAAAAAGAGGCGGATGCAGTTAAAACTCGCAAAGATTCTGAAAATGAAAAAGGATATCAGGCGCAGTTGGTAACAATTGAAAAAAATTATCAAGCGCAGCTCGTAATCATTGAAGAAAATTACAACAAAAAAATCGATTCTAAAAAAACCGAACTAGGCCTATAAAAATAGACCGCAAATTTCTTAAACCGTGTGTCTTAGTGCCACGGTTTTTTTATTGACTTTTTGTCTTTAAAGCGCTTAAATAATATGAATAGTTATTACTATTTAAAGTTCCTTAACAATTAGTATTCACCCTTAAAATATTCAGCCATGATTAACGTATTTATTAATCCCGAGCACCCGGCCTTAGCAATTGCTGTCGCCGCCTTCATTTCTGGTTTGGAAGAAAAGTATAAGGGGGAACCTTATGAAATAATTCCAATTAAGACTGCCGATTTAAAAAAATCCATCATTGATTTAAAGGTTTCATTAAACAATGAAATTGAAATTGCTTTAAATTCGTACCCCGGAGACGAAGAAGATGTAGACGACGAGGACGAGTTAGACGAATTAGAAAAAGAGGACGTTGCTGATTTGATAAGAGAACAGAACGATGCGGATTCTTCATACTATGCTTTTTTTGGCATACATCCTCTGGGAAAAGAAGAAGAGCGGATTATTTTTGATTTTGTTGAAAAATATTCAGATCGTATTCTTATTTGGGTCGATCATCATATTTGGCCTGAGAATTTACTATTTTATCTTAAGAGTCGGTTTGAAAAAGTAGCGATAAAAAACGATACCCATTATTCTGACTTATTAACTGAGTTAAAAATTAATTTTCCAAGCGATTGGATTGACGTAGAACAAGCAATTATGAAAGTTGATTTTGATAATGAATTCGCAATACGTTATTGGGGTTCGTTTCTGGTTTCAAAATCAGTGGGAGATAATCTTTCGGTTATTCAAGCAAATGACTGTCTATTATTTACCGAAATGACGGCTGAAATTCTATCAGGGAAACTTGATGAAGACATTGACCTTATGTTTAGTTTTTTTGAACCGATGCTTGGCGGAACTGCTAAAATTATTGAAAATATAAATAAATGTAGTTGCGACAATCCAATTTTTGAGCAAGCAAAATTATGCGGCCGTCCGGTTGGGCATATTGATATCGGTGAGGCAGAGGAATATTTTGATTTCCGAAACGCTATGACCGAAGGAGTTCGGGCTTACCCCTGGTTGTTTGTAATTAGCTTTGATTTTAGAGGATCAAAACAAATTAGGTTTATTTCCACTAAGTTTCCAATAATTAATTTAACAGCTGATTATGTTAAAGCAGGTATTAGCGGCGAAGAGTTGCTTAAAGCTTTAAATATTGAGTTAGTGAATTTTAAAGAACCGTAATCAACAAAACACTGATCTTATGATAACAGCTTATTTTAACCCTGATTATCCAGAATTAGTTTTTCCTTTAGCTTCATTCTTTCTTTATTGTCGTGAAAAATATCCAAACGAAACCGTGGACATTATACCTTTACAAGTTTGCGATATTAATCATAAACCCGTCGCTATTAAGAAAAAGTTGGACGAGGAATATGAAGAAATTTCTACAAAAAGTTATTTTAACGAAAGCGAGGAATTGGATTTTGCCGAAGGGGAACAATTGTATGCTCTCTTTGGTATACACCCGACAAATGAATTAGAAGAGAAAAAAATTTTCCGCTTCTTTGACAGAAAAACTGACAAAATAATTTTATGGCTTGATTGGCATGAATGGCCTAATGGTCTTGTAGAATATTTGCGAAGTCAATCTTCGGAAATTTGTATAGACGAAAAAAGATTCTGCCTAGATTTCTTAGCTGAGAAAAATTATCCCGTTCAGGAAGAATGGTTTGACGCTGAATTTGCCATGGTTAATGACGACTATAGTAATAAGTTAGCTTCTCGGTACTTAAAAATTCTTTCAGTTGTTAGAGCCTCGGGTCAAAACCTAAGTCTTGAGAATGGAAAGAGCTTTATAATTTATTCTTCGGTGATTGAAGAAATTATTAATGGACAAAAAATTGAACCTTTGTCGGAGATAGAGGGAATGTTTAACTGCATGGTTCAAGAAGTTGAAACCTGTATTAATTCGGTTCATGATAATCACCATGTTTTCGTTGAGGCGAAAAATATGGGACGACCAGTTGGATATTTAGAACTTGGAAGAGTTGAAGATTATTTTAATGCCGTGGAAATCTTTGACGCTATTTTACCAAAATTTCCTTGGTTATGCGTTATCCAGGTTTCCATCTGTGGAATCCCTCAGTCGTACTATGGATCTTTAAAATTTGAGATTAGTGATTTAATTGAAAAACTCAAACTTGAATCAGACAATCCAGATGATTTATTAAAACTACTTAACGCCGAAATAGTACGTTATGTTGAGGCATAATTTACAAGCTTATAGCCAGCCCTAAAAAGTTGGCTTTTTTATTGACTTTTTAAGAGAATAAGACTTAAATTATAGGAATAGTATTTTTCAGAGTTCCTTAACAATTAGTAATAACCACCAAATCTACAGATTATGATATACATGTTATTTAATTATGATCATCCCGAGCTAGCTTTTTCTATGGCAACTTTTATGCTTAATTTAGAAAAAGAAAATCAGAATGAAATTTTTGATTGTATTCCCATTAGAGCTCGTAATTTATCAGAAGATTTTTCGGAGATTACTAAACGCTTAGACGATGATTTAGTAAAATTATCAGGCGAAAAATATTTTGCAGATGACGAGTTTATTGATTTTAAGACAGTGAAATTTGCCTTATTTGGTATTTATCCAAAGACGGATTCCGACCAAGCTGCTATCGCCTCTTTCTTTGATAAAAATAAAGAGAAGATAATGCTTTGGCTTGATTGGCATCCTTGGCCGGCGAGACTTACCAGTTTTGTGAGCATCCCCGGAAAAACTTATTTTAATGAGCTTAAAACCTGTTTAGAAGTTTTAAGTGATGAAGGTTATTTAATTTCAACACCATGGCATAAAGCCGAAAAAGCAATGATCTGGCATGATTTTACTAATCCTGTTTCTGCCCGTTACCTCCAAGCATTCTTAGTTTCTAAATCAACTGGCTTTAACTACATGGCTAAAAGAGGATCAGATTTTCTTTTATTCAATGATATGGTTGATGAGCTTATTGATGACAAAGAAAATAGCATTGTTTCAAATCTTGAAAAAGATTTTGAAGCAATGGAGACAGAGGTTAAAGAAATGGTTAATAAAATTTCCGATGATCATCCCATGTTTTCTGTCACTAAAGAAATTGGTCGACCGGTTGGATGTCTGCTGTTAGACGAAGTATCGGATTATTTCAATGCTCGCGATATTCTAAACTTAGGAGTAGAAAAATTTCCTTGGCTTTGTTTTGTCAGCTTTATTTTTGAGGGTCAAAGATATGCATACTTTGAGTCAAAAAAGTTTTCTTTTAAAGGATTTACGCGAGACACAACTCTAACTCTTGATGATTTCAGTAATGAGGACGAACTTCTGGTTACAATTAAAGAAGAAGTCCTTAAATTTAAAGAAGCGACTTAAGAAAAGTTTATAAAAACAACCCGTGCACCTTAACGCCACGGGTTTTTTAATTGCCTTGATTTTTCCTAAAAAAATGCTAAGATAAAGATAATTAATAAAGACTGAAAAGCGGGTAAAAGCCCGCTTCTACTAACATAAGATTAAATATGCAAGTAAATAAAAAGGATCTAGAAAAATCACAAATTGAATTAACCATTGAATTAAGCGCTGAAGAGTTTGCTCCTTACATCGAAAAAGGTGCACAAAAAGTAGCTGAAGAGGTTAAAATTGAAGGCTTTAGAAAGGGCAAGGTCCCTATGGATATTTTAAAACAAAAAATAGGTGAAATGACCATTTTAGAAGAAGCGGCTAATATTGCCGTTCATAAAACCATTGATGATGCGGTTGAAAAACATACACAAGATAGACAAGCTATCGGCCAACCTCAAGTTAATATTACTAAACTTGCCCCTGGTAATCCGTTTGAATATAAAGTTATCGTTTCAATTTTACCAACTGTCGCACTAGGTAAATATAAAGATCTAAATTTAAAAGTTGAAGATGCTAAAATTGAAGATAAAGAAATTGAAAAAGCTTTAAGCGAACTTCAAGAAATGCGTGCTCAAGAAATTATTGTTGAGCGCGAAGCGAAAGAAACTGACAAAGTTACAGTTGATGTTAATATGTCTCTTGATAATGTTCCTTTAGAAGATGGCAGCCATAAAGACTTGGCTATTATTTTAGGTAAAAACTTTTTTGTTCCCGGTTTTGATAGCAATATCGTTGGCGCTAAGGCGGGTGAAGTTCGTGATTTTAAATTAGCTTATCCTGACGATCATCACCAAAAAAATATTGCCGGGAAAATGGTTGAATTTAAGGTGGTTATTAAAAATGTTTACGAAAGACAAAAGCCAGAATTTAATGATGAGTTTGCTGCTTTCTTCCAATTAAAAGATATGGAAGAATTAAAAAAGAACTTAAAAGAAAGTTTATTGCATGAAAAAAAACATAGCGTTGATTTACGTAATGAATCAGAATTAATTGGTAAGATTGTTGATGATACTAAGTTCGGCGATTTCCCTGATGTTATTATTGAAGGGGAAAGTCGTAACATGTTAATGGAACTTGAACAGAACGTTACTCGTCAAGGTGGAAAATTTGAAGACTACTTGTCTCATATTAAAAAAACCAAAGAGCAGTTAATTATCGACTTACTACCAAACGCTATTAAGAGAGTTAAGTCGGCCTTAGTAATTAGAGAAATTGCGGTTGTTGAAAAAATAGAAGTAACTCACGAAGATATTCATGAAAAAATTGATGAGCTTGAAAAACAATATGCTGGTAATCAAGAAATTTTAAAGATGCTTCACGAAGAAGGTTATCACACTTATTTAAGTAATATTTTAACTAACGAGAAAATAATCGCGAAATTAAAGGAATGGAATTATGCCCCAACTAGCGATAAACAAAAAAGCTAATTTTGATTACGAGCTTCAAGATAAATACGAGGCTGGTCTTGTTTTACTTGGTCACGAAGTTAAAGCAGTTAAAGCTGGTCAAATTAGTTTGAAGGGCGCATTTATTAGTATTAGAACAAAAAATGGCTCCTCAGAGCTCTATTTAGTAAATTGTCAGATATCACCTTATAAAAGTGCGGGTAATATGCCTGACTATAATCAGTTTAGAGAACGCAAATTACTCCTAAAACACGAGGAAATTAACCATTTATTGGGTAAGAAGCTAACTGAGGGCTTGACACTAATCCCTCTAAAAATATATACTAATCATAGTTTTTTGAAGCTGGAATTCGCAGTTGCAAAAGGCAAAAAAAAGTACGACAAGCGTGAGTCAATTAAGAAGAGGGACGTAGAGAGACGCTTGCGATCGTTAACAAAAAGAAGTTAAGGAAGAATAAGGAAGACTAGGGGATGCAAGGCATCGACAGTCGGATCTTTTTCTGGGTATGCAAGACGTGCTTAGCCAATCACGTTAAAAGGACTAAAAAAATACAAATGCCAAAACGGCAAGAGCTTTCACTTGGTCAACTCCAAGTTATGCTCCAGTTTTAGCTTAAAAGTTAAAACCATCAGCGGGCTGTGAGTCTTCATAGCGGTCAACTGGTGTCATAAACATGAAGATAGAAATTATTTGCGCTTAACGAATAATTTTGAAACAAAATTAAGATCGCTTTAGTTGCTTTTGTGCGGTTTTTGATAACTGAAGTTAAAAAAATGAAATCGCTCTATTCTTGTAGATGTATTTAGGAAAACCGGTTGGACATGGGTTCAACTCCCATCATCTCCACATGCCGCGGTGGCGGAACTGGTAGACGCGCTGGACTTAAAATCCAGTTGTAGCGATACAGTGCGGGTTCGATTCCCGCCCGCGGCACTGAGTTAGTTTAAAAAGAGGCAATCACGCCGCATAGGGTGGCGGGCATTGCCACGCCGAAGCGCTTACGCGCGTAGGCGGGTATCGTATAGTGGTTATTATGCGACCTTGCCAAGGTCGAGAGACGGGTTCGATTCCCGTTACCCGCTCACATTTCAAAGACAGTCCGTAAGGGCTGTTTTTGTTTTATATTAGCAGGGATACTAACGTTAACTGGAATTAAATCCGTCTTAATGTTGATGTTATAATTATCAACTGTGGCCATATTGTGGCCAAAGCTAATTTTTCTTATCTCTTTCGGCTCTAAAACATTCATAGCTGAGCGTAGAGCCGAAGGACTTAAATGAGCATAGCGCATTGTAGTGGCTATATCAGAATGTCCTAGTAGCTCTTTGATGGCTTGTATAGCTACTCCATTTTGAGCTAAATGAGAAGCAAAGGTATGTCTGAGCTTATGCCAGCCTATTTTGCGTAGTCCAGCCTTTCTACAGGCTTGGTATAGCTTCTTGCAAGAGTAATGTTGGGAGAACGGCTTTTTATTTCTCATAAATACAAAGCCAGAACTTTTGACTCTTTTAATTAACATATCAGAGACCGATGAAATTAGTGGTATATAGCGAATCTTATTGCTCTTTGTGCTGCCCATTATTCCTCGAACGATAGATCTTCTAATGGTTATTTGTTTTTCTTGAAAATCAATATCATTCCAGTCGAGAGCAATTAATTCTCCAAAGCGCACACCAGTCTTAAGACAAAAGAAAATCATTTCCTTAATTTGTCCTTCGGCATGAGCTAATATCTGGCCAGATTCCTCTTCAGTCAGATAATCAAATTTATTCGGAGTAACTTTAAGTCTTTTAATTTTAGGAATACTTTTTAATATCTCCCACTCAACAGCCGTTTTTAAACAAGTGCTTAGAGTTGATAAAAAATGATTAATAGAATCTCCAGATAATTTAGTCTTCATCATTTTTGCCTTAAAGTTTTCAATATCTATATTACCGATTTCATTTAATGGGTATTTACCAAAGTAAGGGACAAGATAAAGTCGCATGCAACCTTCTTTATGCTGTTGTTCAGAAAGTCTGTTGTTATTCTTCACATAAACATTTAGCCAGGTTTTAGCAAATTCTTTAAAGGTAATAATTTCCTTAGGCTTTTCAGTTATAGTTAAAATTGGTTCACCACGCGCTAGTTTGTTACGGAGCAATGCTTCGTAAGCTTTAGCGCCAGAGAGCGTGTTATCTGGGCTTGAATAGCGATGGCGTTGATGATTAAAGCGGAAACCAACCCAATATCTATTTCCTCTTTTAAATATACTCATATAATTACTTTTTAAGCGGTTCAATTACAGAGTCATTAACATATTTCTCAATATCATCTTTTCTAAATCTTAAAACCCCTCCTATTTTACAAAAGGGAATTTTTCTCCCACTAATTAATCTATAAAGAGTGGGCCTAGATATTCCCAAGTATTCAAGTAATTCACTGGGAGTTATCAATTTGTCTGTGATTGAACTGAACATCTAAGTTTTTAATGGACAATATAGAGCGCGATCTCTAAACCACGCGGACATCTATATTATACCATTTTTTGCTTTATTTGATCGTTATTTATATGAAATCTTTATCTCTTTTTATTGTGTCAACAAATTATTTGAGCAATTTAAAAAATAGATAGCTTTGAGGCATGTTTTAAATAGCCTTTTAAAAGTTCGTGTTTCTGGCTCTTGTCGTAATCATTCTTGTTAATTAAACAAAAAACTGAGTATATTTCTTTTATTGAATATGGCAAATTAATCTCTGACATTCCTATGGTTATTAAATTAAGTATTGTTATGTCTGACAACCCATTAAACCTTGAGACCCCTCTTAGGTGTCGGAAAATTGCTCTCAATCTAATTCTTTTTTCCCTCTTGCTAATTATAATTTCCTTTATCTCATTGAACATATATTATTTACTGCTGTTACATGATATTTAACTGAACCCTATAGGGAAACATTTATGTATCATATAGTTAATATAATAAGTTATTATATATTGTTACTTATATATATTAACTATTCTTGTTTTGAATTATTATCTAAATCAAATCTTTTTTTGAAGTATTCTTCTCTTGATTTTTCGTATTCTTGGGCGATCTTATCTTCAATCAACTTCCATAATTCTTTGTCCTCTGAAAAAAATATTGGATGCCAACCTTTCCCGCCGTCTTGATAACATGGAGGCGTTATCCACAATGATTGTTTCCCGTCGGTTGTTTTGTAATTGGAAAAATTTACCCTAAAGCCCTTGATTACAAAGTCTCCGAAGTCAATCGCGACAATTGCCTTGAGCTTGCCCTCTTCCGCGATTTTGACGCGAAATTTTAGGTCATTTATGCCGATATTTAGATGCTTAAAGACTCTCCCCTGGTCGACGTCGTTCATATTTGTATATTTAGTTAATAAAAAACACTCTTATCTTAGAGTGTTCTTTAAATAATGTCGGCTACGTTTAAGTGCTCCTAATTAAACATCACAAACTTATTTTTTCATGAAGCTTTTTTTGTGTAGATATTATTTTTCTTATGTTGTCACTGTTTACAACGCCAAATTTAAATCCCATTCTTTCTATAATTGTTTCAATTAATATGGACTTATCAGTATTAACGTTTATGTCTCGTTTGGCCTTTTTACGAAGTTCGTCTTTACTTAATAGACTTAATCTATAAATATAGTAATCTCGAATCCAGTTCTTGTTGTCTCTTATTCTTTTTATTTTTATTTGGAAATCTTTTTGAAAAAAGTTCTGCCACATAGCAATTTCTTTTCGATTGTTGTTGGCAAATTCTTGTAAATCTTTAAATGACGATTGAGGCTTTATTTTTATATATAATCCAGGGGTGAATTTGTTTTTATCTAAACAGTCTTTTTCCTCGCAAATTAAAACAAGATCACAACCTGTTAAGTTTATGCCTGCGAATTGAGTTTCTGCTCCGCTGATTAGATAATCTTCAAGATGCGGCAGAAATTGATCATAAATATATGGGTCATTTATGATATTTTTCAATTCAACACCAAAATTCAGAAATACGGTTTGTAGTTGTTTGTTAGTTTTTAGTTTAACGTAAAAAGACTTTTTGTCATTCTTGAATTTTGCGAGGTCAGCTTCGGATATTCTTAATAAATCACGATACTTTTTTATAAGAGAATTAAAATTATTATTAAAGGCTATTTTTCGCCAAATAATTAATGATCGTTTAGCTTTCTTCATACGTTTCAATTTATTGATATATATTAATTTTAATACTTAAAGAAACAAAGGTAAACATTGATGAATATTGATTTTTCTTGCATTTTATGGTAATATAGTAGTGTCACACTCAACATACTCTATTTATAGGGCAGGTAATGCTTAGAAATGGGCAACCTAGCTCTAACAATTGGGCATTACCGCTTAGTTGGGTGTGACAACCAGAGTTCAGGTTGTCCTTTTTTGTGTCTAATTTATTAATTTCAAAATTTATGTTTAATAATTTATCAAAAAGATTAGTAATAAAAAATCTACAAAAAAAGATCGATAAATTATCACCGATTGTTTTGAGAATATTGGAAAATGAATTAGAAAGACAGAATAAAGTCCTTGAAGAATCTAGACAAATGCCTCGTTTTTCAGAACAAATAAAAACAAAAATTGAAGAAATAGAGAGCGACATTGAGATTTGGAAAACATTTATAGTTTTGCACGAGAGATTTCGAAATGATTATGAACAGCGATTAAAGTTAATGGTGGATTTTTTAAATTACTGTAGTGTTACAAAAAACGTTTACGACTGTATCAATATAATGGGTTTAGGGGCGACAGATCTTGATTTTGATAAAATTGGAGAAATTGTCTTAATAAGAAATGAAATAAAAAGAAAATTTAAAAGTCTTTTAAAAAATAGTGATAACTTTAGTGAGGATATAAAACAGGTTAGTGAAGAGGTGGTGAGTAAGGATCCAGTATTTGAAAAAATGCTGGGAGGATTCGTTGATAATCTTAATAAAAATGTATTAAGCGAATCTCATAATGAAAACAAAAAGCAGTCTGATAGCAGGAAGCCCAGTGATACAGAGATCGGAAGCATGATTGGCAAAAGTGAAAATAAAAAGAATGTTAAATATAAACCTCTTACTAAAGAAGAGAGAGAAAAATTAAGAGAAATATTATACGAAGAAACTAAGACTTTTTATTAATTATCAATAAATTATATAGATGTTATAATTAAATAATCGTAATTCTAACTCTATATGGAAAATGAAGAAAGAAATATTAGCCACGAGCAAAGAGAAAAAGAGGTTTTTAATTTTTTTAATGGGGTTATTTCAGAAATGGGGATAATTTATTTGAAAAATGATAAAGGCATCGACATAATACCTCTCCGTATCCAAATGATTATTATATTTAGTCTTATTGATATTTGTGCCAGCTACTGGTATGAGTATAAAGGAGTAAATGATAGCCCAAGAAATAGATTTGTTTCTTGGTATGAAAATTTTTGCAGGACGAGAGACAATAAAGAATATAAAGATAAGCTTGAGTGGAGTGAAATTAGTGGGAATCGTATATACGATCTAAGAAGCTCATTAGTTCATTTTTTTGGAATGTCTGAATTTAAAGAAAGAATACATTTAGCGCTAGCGCCAAATATTTTATCAACCAGTGAGCTAAAAGAGATGGAAGTTAAAATAAATAAAAGTGAAAGAAGTTTAATAATTAAATCACATGACTTTAATAAGTTGGTCAAAGATGGTGCTACTATAATGCTTGAATCATGGGTTGAAATTATTAAACAAGCTAACGGCGGAGATCATGATAAAAAAGGAGTGCATATTGATGGCGTAGAGAGAATTTGGAAAAAAATTCAAAAAGAAGGAGCTATCCAAATAAAAACCGTTCAATAATAAAACCAGTTGAATAATCAGAAGAGCGGGATAGTAGATTTTGTTTATTTTTATAATACAAAAAGACTACTAATAAGCCTAATTATTTATATAAGTCATTAAAATAGAGCCGTTGCATTGAAGTAATGGAATAAGCAGAAAAGCACATTTCTTACATTATTGTGTAATGTTTGATATAATATAAATAACAAATATAAAAGAATAAATATATGAAAAGTGCTATTGAAATTGCAAATGCAATACTTAAAATGAGTGAGCCAGAAGTTGGGGACACAATCACCAATTTGAAATTACAAAAACTTCTATACTATGTCCAGGGCTTTCATTTGGCAATCTATGATAAACCTTTATTTAAAGAGAATATTTTGGCATGGGAGCATGGGCCAGTAGTTAAAGAGGTATATCATAATTTTAGTTCATGCGGAGCTACCGCTATAGATGTTCCTTCTGATTCTGTAAAATTAACAGAGAATGAGCAGAACTTAATTATTGATGTATGGAAAGTGTATGGGCAATTTTCTGCCTGGAAATTAAGAGATATGACGCACCATGAAATACCCTGGAAAGTTACTGAAAAGAATAAAATAATCAAACATGAAACTTTAAAAGTTTTCTTTAAGACTCTTGTTTCTGTATAACGATGAAAATAAAAGAGCCATCTCCAACTCAGCATTCAAATAAAATCTTATTGGGTAATAGTTTATCTGTAAATTCAGCAGATTATCCAATTTTTTGTTTTAGACATGTTCATAAAGATTATGGAGTTGAAAAATGTTTTAAATCTGACAAAGCTTTTCCGAAACAATTCTTTAAAAAAATATGCGAAGTAAGTTGTTTGTCCTGGTCTGAAATTAAATTAGCCCCGAAAGACGGACTCGGCACAGAAAAAATCAATAAAGAATCTATTAAGGTATCTATTCCAACAACCTATACTGAAGATGTGGACTTTTTTTTATCTTTTTATTTTAACGGGACCAAGGGTAGAATAGTCGGGCACCGAAGTGGATCCGTTTTTCATATCCTTTATATAGATACTCAATTAAAAGTTTATAAACATTGCTAGCCTAACCGCTTCTTCCTATATTGCCCTGGCTAAATTGTGGCCATATTGTGTCCAAGAAGTGATAGTTACTAATTTATCTCAAT
>CAZCQW010000009.1:0-1232 GCA_964500975.1 uncultured Gammaproteobacteria bacterium
CAAAGTGTTGCACTTACTTATTGAACTGGGGGAGTTTTAAAAAAGCCCAAGAATATTTCTATTCTCGGGCTGTAAAATGTCTCTATTAGGTTATCTGGTTTTGTAAACCAGGAACTTACCATCTTGAGTCATCATTTTGTTTACCCATCCAGTGTAGGGTGCTTTGATCTCAAGCGTTTCGAAACCTACCCCGTTTTTTTGCAGGGCAGTCTTTACTAATTCCAATGAAACATAAAAAGTTCCATCTTTAGTTACGCCATAATCACCGACAAATTCATTTGTGGGTTCAACTTTCCAGTTGTACCCCTTAATTTGATTACTGGCGTAATTGCTGAATGTAACTCCGTTTTGAATGGCGTAGTGAGGAAAGTAACAATCTTCTCGTCCGTTTGCACGAACACAAAAGATTATTTCTCCGCCTTCACGGAGATAACTAAGGTTAGGCGTTCCAGTGGATTGCTTTTTCACAGTGCGTGTTTCAGAGGGCTCTTTTTGAATTGTTTTAGCTTGGTCTGGCGTGCTTGCTGGTTTTTTATAAGTATCTTTAGCGGTTTGTTTTTTAACCGGCGCTACTTTCACCGCAGCATCATTACAACCGCAATCAGCTAATTGCTTCATGCAGCGGATTTCTGCACTCAATCGAGCTGTATCAACTCGAAGTTGAGTTACTTCTGCATCTTTTGCCGCAAGTAAGCTTTTTAGACTTACCACTTCGTCTTCGCAAGGTGTAGCCGTAACGACAGCCACTTCAGTTTTCGCAACTTTCTCATCATTCGAGAAAAAGCTACAAGCCGTTAAACTAATAGCGGCGATAAGAAAAATAAAAATTTTTTTCATACGGTAATTTTTTTAGAGTTTCAATAATATTTATTTATTTTTTTATATTCCCAATTTGAATATTTAGTCCCAACACAAATTGAGTGCTATTCAAATCAGTAATGCTAACGATACCTAGTTTCTGCTTTATATGGAAGTAAATACACAGAAAATCATCCCAACCGCGTTTTTTGAGTGCCAACTCTGTCCCGTAAACAAACCACTTACTTTGGTCTCCCTTGTAGTAATTGTAACCCAAGACTAGCTTTGGCTCAGTTAAAACATCATAGCGACCAATTTGGTAAATACTTTGTTTAAGCTCAGCATTATACGACGCTTTATTCCAGAAACTAGACTCTTTTAAGTGGCTATTGTTCCAAAAAGAATTTATCTCGGTACTGAGCGGCTCATCGAAT
>CAZCQW010000009.1:1242-1808 GCA_964500975.1 uncultured Gammaproteobacteria bacterium
GAAATCTGGGAAATATATTATCTTCCCAATAAAGACTGAAGCCTTCATTTTTTTTCATTAAGTTTATATTCAATTCACCTGCGATCATTAAATCTCGCTGGGTCATTGAGTATGTTCCAATGCTTCCGTTATTCTCCACTGATTTTCCTTCGCCTATATCTTGGTTTCTTTTAATTAATATATTAGAACCAAAATATGCCGATTTTCGATTAGTGAAATAATCGATATATTTACCCATTGTCAGGCCACCACCAAAAGAGGAATTGCTTCCGTTGTAGTAACCTTTTAAGTCATTGCTTTTAAACTGCGTCTGCGCAGCTAAAGCACAAATACCAAAGTTCCACTCTCGCGGAGTCTTAATTATCATGTAATCCGCATAAATTCCATACCAGCTTCCCTGGTTGTTGGCATTTTTTTGGGCTACACTTACTCCCGTAAAAAGTGAAATGTTAACGTCGTCCCTGAACTGTCCAAACACGGACACAGTGAAAAAAAGACTAAATAAAATAATAAATTTTTTCATTACTGAGCCCCCCTTCGGCTCTATTTGTTTTTTTGTTAATGTT
>CAZCQW010000009.1:1869-2296 GCA_964500975.1 uncultured Gammaproteobacteria bacterium
AAATCTAAGGGTTTGAGAAATAAGAGGTTTTTTCTTACTTTAATTTGTAGATGTATGCGGCTTCACTATTTACACTTCCTTTTTGAAGCGCAATTCCATCCCAGTTGTCATCACATTTAACCTTCACGCCGGAAACCATTCCCCATTCTAAGAGAAATGTTTCTTTCGCGAATAAGGTTCCGTCTGGCAAAATACCGTATGGTTCGCTACCATTAGAAGTCCACTCTAAGTCCCAGTTGAAGCCATCAATGCCATTGTCGTAAATTTCGGTAGCCTTTTCATTCATTAAGTCTGGCAAATGACCGTCTTGACGGCCATCTAATTGAAGGCAAAACAAGGTTGTTTTTACCCCCGGTTTAACTGGGGCAGGCGCAACGTTAACAGTGCTATCTACGGGAACCACGACTATTTCTTTTTCCACGGTAGG
>CAZCQW010000009.1:2319-2812 GCA_964500975.1 uncultured Gammaproteobacteria bacterium
ATACCAAAATGCTGATAAAATCACGATAACGGCTAATACAATGTAGAGCCAATTTTTTTTCAAGAAGTTCATGATGGATTTTTTTAGGGTGAATATTTAATTGTTAAAGAATTTTTTTACTTAATTGTCTAAATTATCTATTAATAATGTTATTAATATTTCCACTTAGCGTTGGTCTATCTGCTTCAATTTCGGATTCAGCGCCCGCTTCTAATTCGTAAATAATTGGCGACTGAGGCTTTTCTTGGTTGCTGTAAGCTTCATGATTTGCTTTTTTCTTAGATTTTTTTTTACTGAAAATATATAAATTATATTTTTCTTCAGGAAAAATATAGATATAAAACAAAGAAATAATAAACGATCCAAACAATGCAGCCGCTAGGTTGTAAGGCAAGTTCGGTTTGTCGGGATAACTGGAAGTAATCGGTTGGTCAATAATGCTAATTCTAATATTTTGACCGCCTTGATAATCTTGATTGCTATTAATTAAAAT
>CAZCQW010000009.1:2822-52001 GCA_964500975.1 uncultured Gammaproteobacteria bacterium
ATATCATTAATAGCTAAAGATATTTTATTAGCTTCAGTTGGTTGCGGGTGGTAAACATAAACTTCAATTATACCAGTATCACCCTTAGTCTTAGTTTGAACTGTCTTTTGCCATTTTTCTATTTGTTGGTTATAGCTACCTGTAAAGTAATTATCGTTAATATTATATTGGGAGCTAATTACTCTATCATAAAAAGAGCTAGAATAAACAACCTCGGCAAATAAATTTCCTAAATATTCATTAGATTTCGATAAAGTATAGGCATCATTATTCGATGAGTTCTGAACAACTAATAGGCGTGATTTAACCGTATATTTCATTGTTTGAGATAGAGAAAATACTATAGTTAGCATAACAATAACAAGAACTAAGGTGAAAATTGTTTGTTTTTTCTTTTTTATCAGGTTTAAAAATTCATTGAATTCCATATTTCGTTTGCTTATATTTATATTTAACTTTTTCACTATACTACATTTATTTTTATTTGTCAAGTCCCTCTAAATCAGAAGGCCCTGCTTGCGCTCGCGCACCAGCGCCCACCCTTGACATATTCATAAATATTATGTATAATAACTTGAAGTTTATAAAATAAAATATATTAATTTAAATATACTTAAATAAAGAAAAAAAATATGCGCAAACTTTTAATTTCATCCGTTATAATGATATCGGCTATTTCCCTCTTTTTTGTTGTTTCACCGGCAAAGAGTCGTTTAGCCTCTTACTATTCAGGTGATGCTATTTCTTATCAAAATGGTCTGTATGTTTATAGTACGAACACTGGAGTGTTAGAGGTTTTTTATCTTGATAATAGCAATTTAAATTTACTTGGCTCGGTTCAGTTAAAGGACGAGAGATTTGGAACTAACGTTGATTTTTTTGATTCAAAGTTATCCGAAGAAAATGATCGTCTGTATGTTTATGCGGTAAGTAATTACAGTCTTTATAAATATGAAGTTACTTCTTCAAAGAATTTAGTTTTAGAGAAAAAGACTGCCAACACTTATTGGGAGTGGTATAACCGAGTAGATAAATTTAATGGAGACCTTGTAACAATTAGTGCTAAGGGGGTTAAAGTTTGGAACTCAAATTTAGATGTTGTAAATACATATAACTTTGCTAACGCTGAAGCTCCTTACAATATTAGTGGTGATAATCCTAAGTATTTTTTAAGTATAAATGAAACCAGTGGATCTCTTGAGGTTTACGACAAAGAATCTCGAATCGTAATCACTAAAATACCTTTCAATTTTCTACATAAAAAAGGTAATCGTCGCGCCTTTCAAGATGCGGCTGGGTATATCTATTTAGTTGATGATTCAAATGTTAAGAAGTTTAATGTTTCTGGAAAACTATTGGCTAGTTATAAGCACCTTGATTTTCAAGGATTCGATATTGCCACAAGTTTGAATTCTGATAGCCTGTATTTTTCTAATGGAGCTGGCATCGTTAAACTTGACTCTGAAATGAAGTTAGAAAATTTTGCCTGGACTACAAATTTAGGTGGTCAATCCAGTTGGGCTATGGGGCTTAAAGTTGTTAATAGTAACGGTGACAAGGTTGTAGTTTTTAATAATACCAATATCTTGGTTTTAGATAAAAATTTGAAAAAAATTGACTCTATTCAGTCAACTAAGCAAGAAGACAATGAATATCCAAGTGAAAATATGTTTTTAAATTTGGATAAAAATCGCGCGGGAGTAAATTCGGATTTAACCATATCTGGCGGAGGTTTCCTTCCTAAAGAATCATTAAATATCGGATTTATAGATGCAACTAGTACCGTAGCTGTACAGGCTGATAGTCGTGGTCGTTTTAGTAAAACAATTAAGGTTCCAAATTTAGTGAAAAAAAATACAGATATTAAGGTTAGTGGAGATAAGTCAAAGCTTCACTATAATATATCATTTATTGTTGAATAAATTAACATAACAAAAAACACCCCTTTTAATAAGGGGTGTTTTTTTGTGGTTTATTTCTTTAGTATTTCTTGATAAATCTTCTTGACCGCTACGGAATTATTTTTCATAGTATATCCCTTTACGCTTTCTGCTGCATTATTCTCCATCATCGTCTTATTATTAATATTGTCTAAGTCACGAATTTTAGCGGCTAAGTCATTTTTATCACCCGCTTTAAATAATAAGCCATTTTGTCCATGCTTAATGATTTCAGGCATGCCGCCAATATTTGAAGCTATTACCAATTTTCCTAAGTTAAGCGCCTCTAGGAGGCTCAGGGGCATGTTTTCATACCATATAGAAGGAATTACTACTGCCTGAGCTTTCAAGATAATTGACTTTAACTCCTCGCCATTTTTAAATCCAAGAAAATCAGCTTCAACTTTTAAATAGTTTGCTAATTGTTTTAAATTTTCTTCTTCTGGTCCGATGCCAACAAATTTAAGTTTACTATTAGATATCGCCGCTGCTTCAATTAAGATTCTTAGACCCTTCTCTTCTGATAGTCTGCCAAAGAAAAGCAAATAATTTTCTTCCGAAATATTTAATGAGCGACCTTCCTTTAAGAGCTCACTTGAGAAAGGGTTTATTACGACTCTTATCTTACTTTCCGGCCAGGCAAAAGAAACTAATTTTTCTTTCATGAAATTGCTTGGCGCTATGAAAGTGTTAATACTATTCTCGTATACTTTTAAAACGGAATGATGGATAAACATCTCAAGCGCCGCCAATGTGCTTTTAGCTAAAGAATTTTTAAAGCATCTCTTTCTAATGCAATTAAAGTATTTTTTTGGATTACAATCTTCGCAAGTTTTGCCGTTTATAAATAGCTGATAGTTCGGACAGATTAATTTATAATCATGTAGATGCATGACTACGGGGATTTTATACCGACGAGCGATATCTAAGATAGACGGTGAAATTTGGTGGTATATATTGTGAATATGAATAATGTCGGGCTTAAAATCATTAACTAGTTTTTTAAACTTTCTTTTTGCCTCTAGACTATAAATAACTCTTTCAGGAGCTTTTAAAAAATTTAATGCGGCGCCCTCATTAAAACTAAAACGAGAAACAAAGTATTTAGCATAAGGACTAGCTAAATTTTTTGGGTGATGCATAGAAAATATAGCAACTTCATCTCCTTGTTTTTCTAGCTCATGACTTAAGTCAATAAAATATTTATCAGCCCCACCACGAGGATAATTAAATTTATTTACGTTTAGTATTTTCATATTCATTTAATAAGGCTTCGTAAGCGTTTTTGTAATTTTCGATCATTACTTCTAGGCTAAATTTTTTAGTAACTATTTCGTGCGCGATCCTTATTTTTTCGTGTATTTCAGGGCTGTTAAAATTATCGATTAAATAATCAATCTTTTCGGCTAAATCATTAGAGTTTTTGCTTTCAAATAGTAGCCCACTTTTTTCACTAATAATCTCTCTTACGCCGTCTATCCCGCTCGCGATAACTGGTTTTTTAAGGGCCACCGCCTCTAAAATTGCTAGACCTAATCCTTCCCATTCTGAAGGAAAAATAAATATATCAATTTCAGATAGGAATTTTTTTGCTTCAACTAACCCTAAGAGATTAATTCTGTTTTCTAATTTTAAATTTGTAATTTGGTTTTTTAAATCTTTTTCCAGTTCCCCACTTCCGGCAATATTAACTTTATAATTTTTATGTTTTGTTTTACCTACGGCTTCTATTAAAGTAGTAAAACCTTTTTGCTTACTCAGTCTGCCAAGAGCGCCAATTGTGTATGCATCTTTTTTATTATTATCATTTTCACCTTCATTTTTAAAAATATCTAAATCAATTCCGTTATAAATTGTTTCAATCTTTTTAGGGTTTAAATTATAACGTTTAATAGCGTCTTCTTTGACAGCATTAGAGACGGCAAATATTTTATCTGCATACTTAGCGCTTAAAGTTTTTAGATAAGCAGCTCCAATATTTTCGGTATGATTTAAATTATGTTCAGTTGAAACAATAATTGGTGTTTTATTAAGCCATGCCGCTATTCGCCCGTAAATATCTCCACCTAAATGAGTATGAACGATATCAGGTTTTATGCGTTTAATAGTCTTAAATATTTTATAAAAGTTTATTAAATCAATTAAATATTTTTTTTGTAAAGAGATTACTTCGATTCCGCGAGAGTTTAAAATTATTTTAAAATCTTCGCCGCTACTATTTTCTTTAAATAATAAAAGACTAAGAGAAAATTTTTCAGAATTAAGATTATTCAAAATATTGAAACAGACTCTTTCAGCGCCGCCGCGACTAAGATTTGGCAAGATGTGAAGAATCTTGATTTTTTTTTGCATATTTTTGCTCAGAAAATTTAATTGCAAGTAGAAACAGCATTAACGGAAACCAAACCTTGCCTTTGTAGTAAGAAGTATTTAAAAATTGAAAGAATATCCCACCCATAGCCGCTAAAGCAAATGGTAGTACCCATTTTACTTTAGGGTAGTATTTCTTAATCGCCAGAAAGCTCAGCTTAACTAAATAAGCCAAAATTAATAGCCATGACGCTAGACCAAATAGGCCATTTTCGGCTAAAACCTTTTGAATAACGCCATGGGAATCAATGGGTTCGCCATATTTAGCCTTGAATCTTATATTTTTATCAACTAGATTAATAAATTCTCCACTGCCTTGTCCGAAAATAGGTTTTTCCTTGAATGCATTGATAGCAATTTCACTTAACAGTAAGCGATTTTCAGTCGAGCTAGTATTGTTATTTTGAAGTACGTTCATTTTCCAAAGTAAGGGTGAGATGATGATTAGAGAAAATAGCATTAACATAACTACTCCTAACTTCTCCTTCTTGTCGTTTCTGGTTCGATAGTATAGGTAAATAGCAAGTTGCAGAATCAAGATTATCCAGCCTGTTTTAGAAAATGTAATAATGACTCCAATCGCACATAGAATAAAGATTATATCAGTTACTTTCTTCGATAATTTTCCTTTTACAAATTCCCTGATTATTAAAACAAGGAAAACGCCAATGTTTAAAAATTCAGCGATAAGATTATGGTTTTCTCCAAACGGATAAGAATTAAATAAGTATAGCGACTTCATTCGAAAGAAGCTGTTCTGCCAGTCTTGGCCATACAGAGAAAGATAGCCAGACGTTAAAACCGCTAGAACGCTAATAAAGACGAATATAATGGTTTTTTTTAATGTCTTTATATCCGAAATTGCGTTAAAGGGGACAAATATATAGGCAAAGTATAAGAAGAAAGGCCAACGTAAGAAATAATATACTGAGCTTAAGGGGTCGGCGGCAAAAATACTAGATAATATATTAGCAAGGAAAAACATTAAAAAAGGAAAACGTATAGGCCATTTTAATTTTACACTCTCTTGCGGATTGAATAATTTTTTAGCGATTAGGTTTGTAAAAAATCCAAGAAGACTTAAAATGGCAACTAAATCACCTAAAGGTATAACAAAATTAAAAATTGAAAAATCACTACCAATTATTGGTAGACAGATAGCAGTTAAATAAACACCGATTTTTGGCTTTAATGCGCTTAATAGAAAAATTAATAAAGCGCTTATAGCTAGTAGTATGCTCATATAAATTATATCATAACTTAAAAAACAAAATAAAAAAAGGCCAAAACTAGGTTTTGACCTTATGGTATATTTTACCACTTCTCTTTTCCGGATCAACTACGACTAATCCTCTTTGAAACTCGCGGTAAAAAAATTTTCCTTTTGAAAACATTTTCCCCTTAGGTTTTCCTAAATTAATGTTTAATTCTTGAAAATTACTTGCGTTATCTTGGCCTATGGCTAAATAGACATTATCTAGTAGCAAGCTACTAGCTAAGCCAAACATCAAATCATTTTCCGAAACCTGGAAAATTGTTATCTTACCGGTTCTTTTAGCATTGTTCATGCATTGAAACCAACCTCCAGCCCTTTTTGAACCTAAATAATCGTTGGGAAATTTTTCAAAAAATTTCCCATCCAATTTATCAAGAAAATGTAGATCGCCTTTGTTTCCAATAATTGGCAGACCAGCTTCCTTGATAATTGATAAATAATTATTTATTCCTTTTTTCCATTCGGAGTCGACAAGTTTATCACTATCAGCTTGACCGTCAAAATTAATGTCTATCTTCTCAGGCTTGTTTTCGTAAACCCAGGAAATATTAGCGGTACAATTATCCTGGAAATATCCATCCCAAATTGTATCAGATAAAATTTCTGAACTTATTTTTTTTGCCATCCAGGTTGAATAGTCTCTTAACCAGATTTTCGGACAAGAATTAGACATATTTAACATCGTCATTCCTGGCCAAAAAGTTGCGAAATTATTAGTAACATCTGGACTATTCGTCCTAAGCAGCCACTGAGCCTTATTTTCAATTATTTCGTCTATTACACTATTTTGCCAAGGTCTGTTGTTATACTTCGTGAGAAATATTTCCATGGGGTTGCTGTAGCAAAATAGTTTTAGATTTGGATTTAATTTCTTCAAGGTGACTAAGATTTCGCGATTATTGAAAATGTTTTCCAAGTCCGCAATAACCAAGTCATGTTTTGCTAGGTTATTAGCATTTTCTTGGGTCATTATTGGACTTGTCCAATAAGCTGCAGTTCTTATTCTATAAGTTTCTAGAGTATGCTTTGCATACTCTTCTTGTGATCTATTTTTTGCATTCGGCTTGTTTATTTTTACATAAATCAAGAAGCCCAAAAACATACAAAGAAAAGCAATAATAATTATTAATATTTTTTTCATTTTCCTATTTTTTTAAGGTACGAGTTTAAATGTTTATGTATTATAATATAATATTTACTAGATTTTGTCAACAACAAAAAACAGACACTTACGTGCCTGTTTCCTAATGTGCGGTTTTTTTATCTTATTGTTTAAATACCTTGTCAGTGTTTAAATCACTAGACCAATTAAGACTCTTATTTTTTTGAGGATTTAAGTTGACTTTTAATTCCTGGGTACGGCGTCCAGATTGTTTTTGGACAAGAAGTTCATATTTGTTATTAGTGATTGAGTCGTTAATCTTGCTAGGTAAGGAATAGTTTAGAGTAATTTCCTTTTCTGTCCCTGGCTCAGTAGTAAAGAAGAATCCAAAAATAGTTTTATTCAAAATTGGATCATCAAGAACGGTCCAATCAGCTTTTTCTTTGTCTAGTCCGGACGAGGCAATTAAATGACTGCCCATTGGTGCGTATATTCTTGTGTAGCTACGATAGCGAGTTGTTCTCCAATTAAAATCACCTTCATGTCGATAGTTTAAAGTTAGACTTGCGCTGGTGCTGCCATTTTTTTGATTGACGTTATAAGTTATTCTTTTTTTAACAACCGCATCGCTTTTGAAAGCGGCTAAGTTAGCGTCCACCACCATTAGAAAGTCTGAGTCCACTTGCTTTACTTCCCCGCTGGCGCCAATTTCTTTAACCAAGCTTTGCAAGCCCTCGTCCGGAAAATATAATTGAATATTTTTTTCTGCAATATTTTTGTCAATTGTTTTCATTAAGTTTGACCACGACCCAGAAGGTAAATTAAAAAGTCTAATTTTTAATTCGTTTAATAGTTCATTGATAACATCTTTTCTATCCCAAGAAGAAATATTTCTGTCTTTATAGGCGATTTCAACGTTGTATTGAAGTAGTTCTTGAAAATTTTCTGGAGTATATGTTTCACCTTTAATAGTAATCGGTCCGACAATTCTTATTAAATCAACAATAAAATCAGGATTAATAGCAATAATGCTAGAAAAATTAGGCGCCGCTTGGCCAAGCGATAGACTTTCGCCGGTGTATATCTCATTTATTTTTTGAGCAGATAAAGACCAGTCAGGAACCCAGTTAGCATCTCTTAGATACCAGTTTTCAACCCCTAAATATTTTTTTATTGGCACAGGAGGTTCTTTAATCCATTTGTGACGGCCGGCAGGTCTAGATGATAGCTGTCGTTAGTACTTAACGAGATTATGTCGCCATTCCTGGTTTTGGCCAACCCGAAAACGCCGATGAATCCGCCACTAGGTCTAAGTTCGTCATTATTTTGTAGTATTATAAGTAAGTCGCTTTCATTAGGATATCCTCCTAGCGCGGGTAGCAGTTTGGCTAGCGGAGCTAAATTAGAACTTAAAGCAGTTGCTTCCTGTAGTTGAAATTTATACTCATTAATTTGATCATAAATAGGCCAAAGAATTCCTATTTTATGTATTTTATTAATATTAAGAAGGGCTAGGTTAAGATTTGCCTTTAATCCGTTAAGTTCAGGTCCCGACTCATAAACTAATTTTAAAAATTTAGCCTTATCCTCTTCTTTTAGATTTGTAAAATTTTCTCCAGCCGCACCACTTCTAATTTTATCCAAGCTGCTTACCAAAGGAATAGATCTTTCTAATGTTCGGCTTAAGATTTCGGTTGTTTTAAAAAGATACTCTAGGTCTTTAACCTGAGTTTGAAAAAAAGAAATATTTCTAATAATAAAATTATTTTTTGATTTATCTAGGTTTTTTAATGTTTCGGAAAAACTTAAGGTGGCATTTTGTGAGCTTTTTAGGGCTTCATCCCAATTTTTCGTTTTAACTTGAGCAATTGCTTGGCTTAACTGACCCTTTCCTTTTAAACCTAGAGTATAGGCTGATTGAAAATCTTTATAGGTATTACTTAAAAGTATAATTAAAACAACAAAAACCAAAACACTAGTAATTAATGTGTATTTTAGTAATTTAAGGATAAAACTCAATATATAGATAAATGAGTTTTTCATATTATTGTGTGGATACATTGTCTATTAAAACAATTTTTTTACCATCTAAAATGGTATGAAGAAAAAGGTCCATTATTTCTTTGCGATAATTAAACTCCGTCTCATCCATAATGGTGAAGTTAATTTCATGGCCGAGTTCTTTTTCTAGGTCGCTAATAAGCTTGATAAAAATAGGACGTTTTATTTGTCCAACAATCAAAAGGTCGGTTTCTGCGTCTATTTGATTGGTGAAAAAGCCAGTTAGAACTAATAATTTTGGCGCAAAATTTTTCTCTAAACTAAGAATAAAATTTTGACTAGATAGTATTTGAGCTTTAATAAATAATGATTTTATTTTGGGGTAAAGGATAAAGGATTTATTTATTGAAAATTGAGAAACCAAGTCTTCTTTTTTTTCTTTACTATTTTTCGCTGTTATTTTTTTTCCGGAACTTTTAGAATTATTTACGCCTGGTTTATTTAAATTTTTTTCTTCTACTTTCGTTTTTTCGATATTTAACTCCTTTGATTCATTAATTAGTCCTATTTTAAGAATATTTTCTATTTCCTTGCGGACAGTTGCAGATGATATTTTTAAATCACTAGAAATTTGAGAAACACAATATTTACTTTCAGGATGAAGTAAAAATAGATTAAGTAGTTTTACTCTGAGTTCGGAATTGAACAAAGCTTCAAGCATATTTTCTTTATTTATAAATTTATAGTATAATATATATCATAAACAGTCAAACAAAAAAACTCAATCTTAGGATTGAAATTTTGCTTATGTATAATAAAATTTCTTCGATTATTCTCAACTCTGGCAAAGCTAGTAATTTTAGCGATGTTTTTGTTGCTCAGCCTGATTCTTTGAAAGAGAGTCTGGCGGGTAAAATTTTTATTGTCGCTGATATCGGTGGAAAAAAGATAGATGGAAAAAATATTTTTGATTTTTTGATATCTAGTTTGAATAATAATTATTATAACGACGAGAAAATATTATTAAGAGATAAGATTGAGGGTTTAAAAGTTGAAAATATTTTTGAAGCCGCAATTTCTAAAACTAATAAAAGCTTAAACGAGTTTTTGGTCGCTGAAAAAATTAAGTTAAATACATCAACAACAAACTTAACAATAGGAGTTGTTTTTGAAAATAATCTTTACTTTTCGAGTTTTGGCAAAAACAGATCTCTTTTGATTTATCGCCACAATGACCAATACGAGATAATTAATGTCGAGGCTAATGCTTCGGATATTAATTCAGCTAACGAATCTAGCGATAGAGCAGTGTTTAACGCTCCTTCATTTTTTTCTTCGGTTATTAGTGGAGAAATGCCGATTGGTTCATATTTTGTTTTTACTAGCGAAGCTTTGCCGGAATACATTTCCGCCAAGGATATGATAGCGATTATTACTAAATTGCCACCCATAGTTGCTGCCGAGCAAATTAAAAATATTTTAGTAAAAATAAATTCCTTTATTCCCTTCTTGGGTGTGATTATTAAAAATACTCTTGGTAGCGATAATCAGGAGGTTCGCGATGAAATTGAGGAAAACCTGAGTGCTCATAGTTCAATTTCTAGTCTTAATTATACTGAGCAAAAAACTGAACGCATGTTGGAGCCAGCTGGTTTAATTAGTTTTTCAAAAATTTATAATAACATACTTAGATTTGTTAAAGATTTAAAACCAAAGCATAAAATAATTTCAAAAAAAGTTTACAGGCCAGACGAAGATAGGCAGTCAAATATTATTAGTTCTATTTCGGATTCCGAAATAAATCCTGTAAAGGTTAAAAGTTTAAATTTAGCGAGAGTTGAGTCTTTTTTGATTAAAGAACAAATATTTTTCAAAAAAAAGCCAAGCCTGATTCTTTCTCAGTTTGGTCATTTTTTTTCAAATATTTATAATGCAGTTAATTTCAAAAAAATTTATAGCGCCGGTCAGGCTTCAAAAAATTGGTTGTCTGGTTTAAACAAAAATAACCGGTCTTTACTTATTGGTCTAGGCGCAGTTATTTTTATATTTGTAGCTAGTTTGGGAGTAACTAGTTGGAACAAAAAACGATTAGCTGCTCAAAATAATTATAATAATCTTGTTACTACAATTGAAGAAAAGCAGAGTGAGATTGATAACTATCTAGCTTACGGCAACGAAGATGGCGCTAAGAATTCATTAATTGAAGTTCGCAATCTCTTAAGTTATCTTCCTAAAGAAAAGAAAGATCAGGCTTTGATATATTCTCGTTTTGAAGAAAATATTAATTCAAAATCTGATAAAATTGAAAAAGTTATTAAAATAGAAAGTCCGGAAAAGATAAATGATTTGAGCGGTTCTCTGATTTCAAATATTGTTTGGGCAGACGGAATAATTTATGCATCAGGCCTAAACACAGTCTATAGTATAATTCCTAAATATTCTTCATCTTCAAAATTCAGCATTATTGGCGCGGATAATTTATTAAACCCTCAGTTTGATAAAAAAAGCATTATTTATTATTTTGATTCCAATAAAATTGCGAAGTTTGATTTAAAAAATAAACAGTCAAACATAATAAATATTTCCTCTGAAGGTATTCAGTATAATTCCCCAATGTATGGTTTATTTAATGCTGGAAAATATCTTTATACCTTATCTAAGGAAAAAAATCAGATATACCGATATATTTGCTCTAATAATAGTTGCAGCGCTGGCAAGGATTGGTTTAAAGAGGGTGTTGATTTAAGTTTGGCTAGTGATTTTTTTGTGAATTCAGTGGACGGAAGACTTTATATTCTTAATACAAATGGAGAGGTTAAAAAGTTTTATACTGGAAAAATGGAAGCTTATTCTTCTAGTGCAATCTTACCAACTATGACTAGCGCTAGTAAAATAGTTGTTGGAGTTAAATATATTTATATCTTTGAAGCTAGCTCTAAGCGCTTGGCGGTTATGTCGATTAAGGATGGTGGTTTGATGAATCAATATCAGGTAAGCTCACTTAATAATTTAAAAGATTTTGCTATTGATGAGATTAACAAAACAGCTTACTTTCTTGATGGAGAAATTATTTATAAAATATCTTTAAGCCAGTAGTTAAATAGTTAAATATATTCATAAAAAATAGATACAAAAAAACCACTCCTTGCAGAGTGGTTTTTTATAAGAATTTTGAAGCTTATTTCAAAGTTACCTTTGCACCAGCTTCTTCTAATTTCTTTTTCATAGCTTCAGCATCAGCTTTCTTAACGCCTTCCTTTAAAACTTTAGGAGCGCCATCAACTAAATCTTTAGCTTCTTTTAAGCCCATTTCTGTTAATTCACGAACAGCTTTAATAACGTTGATTTTACTTGCACCGCCTTCAGTGATTTCAACATCAAAACTATCTTTTTCTTCAACAGCAGCAGCTGCAGGAGCAGCAGCCATCATCATAGCTGGAGCAGAAGCGCTAACACCAAACTTTTCTTCTAAGATTTTAACAAGTTCTGCTAAATCTAGAACACTCATTTTTTCGATTTCGCCAACCAACTTTTCGAATTTAGCTGGGACGATAACATTTTTGTCTTCCATACTTTTAAAATTAAATTTATTATTAATTATTTTGTTTATTTATTAAGCTTTCTTTTCTTCAATTGCTTTTAGAACGTAAACTAAATTCTTTAGGTTACCAGCTAAAGCGTTAACGAAGCCGGAGATTGGAGCATTCATAGTTCCAACTAAGCGTCCGTATAATTCTTGTCTGCTTGGGATTTGTGATAAAGCTTCTACTTCAGTCTTAGTTAGTAATTTATTTTCTAAAATACCTCCTAAAAAGAAGACGCGAGCTTCCTTGTCTTTGTCCTTACGAAAATTTCCAAGGATTTTAGCAGCTGCTACCTCATCTTCATAAGAGAAGATAGCGGCTAATTTACCATCCATATCACGAACATTCAAATCATTCATTTGATCTTTGAAAGCGATGTTCATTAATGTTTTCTTCGCAACATAGTATTCACTATGCTCAACTCTTAGTTGGTCACGTAGTTTTTCATTATCCTTTACAGATAAAGCGTTGAAACCAGCGAAAACAACAGATTTTGATTTCTTAAATTTTTCGCTTAAATTGCGCAAAATTTCTTGCTTTTGAATTTTGTTCTTTGGCATATATATTAATTGATATTAAAAAAATCTGTTTACCACAGATTATAAAGACGCTTAAAATAAGCATTTCTTTACCTCGGCGAGACTTATAGGTGCTAGGAGCACCAAGCTGGCTGTCTGTGGTAATATATAAGTTATGTAAGAATATTAGCAGATTAGAGATATTTGTCAAGAGTTTTGGCTTAAATATGGTTGGGTGTCATAATTGACTTTTTTGCATATTTATTATATAAATTTAAATCAATAATTATTGTTCACGAACATTAAAATTTTATAAAGTGGAAGCAAAACTAATGATTATTCATGGCCATACAAATAATGGCACGTCTTTAAGCGAGGATTCTTGGAGACGGTGTGGCAAGGCTCTGGGGTTTATAGAGTCGAATCTTGTTAGCAAGGTAATATGTACTGGCGGTATTTTTTCTAAGAGTCAAAATGGAGTTGCAATTTCAAGTGCGATGAAAAACTGGTTCAAGTTTAAAGTAAATGCCAATGAAACTATTCTTGAAGAAGAGAGTGAGTCACTGACTACAATCGACAACTGTTTAAAAGTGATTCCAAAGTTAAAGGACGAAAAGGTCTATGTTGTATCATCTGATTATCACGCCTTT
Organism: uncultured Gammaproteobacteria bacterium; assembly: GCA_964500975.1. Taxonomy (GTDB): domain Bacteria; phylum Patescibacteriota; class Patescibacteriia; order Patescibacteriales; family UBA12465; genus UBA12465. The sequence goes on from CAZCQW010000009.1 coordinate 16,264, forward strand.
CGCGTTAAACTGATCTGGCGCTTAATTGGTAAACGAGAAATAGTGTTTCTGAGTGCTGAGTCAACGAACAAAATATCTAAAGAAAAAATTTTCGTCGAAATAATTGGCGTGGCAGTTATGCTTCTTTGGGTCATAGGCATTAAATGGCCTGAGATGTATTTTCGAAAAAAAGCTCGAACATTTTAAAGCATTAATTTGCTATGAGATTTAGGTAGTTCATTACGAACTACCTTTTTTATTTCTTACTCCTCTTGCGCCCATAATTAGCAAAACGATGAGCCTCTTCCCTAAGTTTCAATAAAGTTGGTTTAATGTTTTCTGCTAAGTCTTTTAATTCTTTTTTAGTTTTAGGGGTGAAAACTAATTTATCGCCCCCAAACTTGGAAATTCCGACCATGGGAATATTAATATTATTTTCAGTAAAAACTTTATTTAAAAAACTAATTTGCGGAGTTCCGCCATCAATCATAATAATATCTGGCATTTGCCATTCTGTGTGTTTGAAACGACGGAGCAAAACTTCACTTAAGGCTCTTTCATCGTCTGCGCCTGGAGCCTCTTTTAATTTAAATAAGCGATAATCATTTCTATTCGCTTCCCCGTTTTCAAATACAACCATGGAACCATAACTCTCTTTGCCGGCGTGATGAGAAATATCATAACCTTCAAGACGATTTATTTTTTGCTCACCTAAATTATCTTCGCGAGTTAAGAGTGATACGTCTTGAATATGTTTCAGAGCTTTAATTTTATCAGGATTATCTTTCATGAGCTTGGCGCTTAAGCGCTTTTTTTCGCCAGATAAAAGTAAAGAAATATTATCAATATTTTTTTGATAATCATGAGCCGAAATTGCGTCTATGCATCCTCCGGGACAAAGTCCGATTTGATAATCAAAACAAGCCTTACCACTATGCGGCGTGCAGTTTCCGTATGGGAAAATTTGTCTTATTAGGCGAAGGGCGCCTTGGAGGAGATAGAAAGACTGATATGGGCCAAAGACCTTAGCCTTAGATTCAGGAAATTTTTTCAAATCAGTTCCCCGGACAATTATTGGTTTAGCGAAATCTATTTTTGGAATTACTAAATAGATAAACGATCTATCGTCACGATCAACAATATTGTATTTAGGCCAGAATTGTTTAATGTATTTAGCTTCTAGAATTATCGCTTCAAGAAGTGTGTCGGTAACTTCATATTTGATATCATGAGCCGCCTCAACCATTTCGCCAATCCGAGAAGAAATATTTTTTTGGAAATACTGACCAAGACGATTTCTTAAACAAGTCGCCCTGCCAACATATAAAACAGTTCCCTTTTTGTCATACCAAAAATATACCCCGGGTTTCTTCGGAATTTTTTTGAGCTTATCTTTTAAAGGTGTCTTTTTTAGCATATTGACACTATTTTATTAAGGGATTAAGATAATTATATCAATTGAAACATGGTGATATCGCGGAAAGGTTCGTGATCGTAAAGATAACGATTAAACACTGCGGAGCTACCCGTTAGTTATATCATCATTAAAATCTCAATTGATCAATCGTTCTTTGCAATTTTGGTTATTCTTATATATTTCTTTTTAAAGATTCATAAGACATCAAAATCTTACAAGGGGGCGCACAAAAAAGTTAAGTTAAATTTCAACGTTAGCTGCTGATTAGCAATTGAAGTTTAAAAAATTAAAAACTATAAAGTTTTGCGCCATAAAAGATCGGCAAGCTCATGCGACCCGGTCTTTTTTTTATTTTACTTCTATTTTCTTGGTAAATTTTTCTTTAAGATATTCTTTCAAATACTTTCCCGTAATACTTTTTTCAACTCTCGCAATATCTTCAGGCGAGCCACTAGCTACCAGTCGTCCGCCGTCTTCCCCACCATCAGGACCAAGGTCAATAATATAGTCCATTGATTTCAGCATGTGCATGTTATGTTCAATAACTAAAACTGAATTTCCCTTCTCTACTAATTTATTTAAAACGCCAAGTAACATATCGATATCATAATAGTGCAGACCGGTTGTCGGCTCGTCTAATAAATATAAAGTTCTTTTTCCGAGCGTATGAGTTAACTCTTTAGCAATTTTAATACGCTGCGCTTCACCACCAGATAGAGTTGTTGCGCTTTGACCTATTTTAATATAACCAAGACCAACGGATTGTAGAACTTTAAGCTTGTCGGTAATAAAGTAATTGCCTTCAAAATGCTCTACTGCTTCATCAATTGTTAAATCAAGAACTTCGGCAATATTCTTCCCTTTGTATTTTACTTGGAGAGTTTCGCGGTTAAAACGCTTGCCACGGCAAACATCACATTCAACTAGAACTGGAGGCAAGAAATGCATCTCAATTAGGTTGGCTCCGGCTCCCTGACAGGCCTCACAACGCCCACCAGGGCGATTAAATGAGAAACGTCCAATAGAATACCCTCTTTCTCTAGATTCGGGCAAAGAAGCGAAGAAATCACGAATTGGGGTAAATATTCCTGTATAGGTAGCTGGGTTAGATCTTGGGGTGCGACCGATTGGCGATTGGTCAATTACAACAACCTTGTTAATATATTCAGCACCCTTTACTTCCTTAACGTATTCCAGTTTAGCTTTACCGGGACGGGCTTTGATGTGGCTAATATTTTTGTATAAAACATCATACATCAAAGATGATTTACCGCTTCCCGAAACGCCACTAATACCAACTAAACGGCCGAGGGGAATTTCAACATTTATATTTTTTAAGTTATTTGCGAAGGCACCTTTTAATTTTATTGACCCATGACTTTGTTCGCGACGTTTTTCTGGGAGCTCAATATTTTTTTCACCCATTAAGTATTGGACAGTTAAAGATTTTTTTAATTCCGCTTTATTCTTTTTCTCATTCAATAAATCTTTGGTATTTCCTATCGCCATAATTTCTCCGCCATGAACACCAGCCAGCGGTCCAAGGTCAACTAAATAATCTGATTCTAAAATTGTGCGTTCATCATGCTCAACAATAATCACGGTATTATTTTTATCACGTAATTTTTTTAGAGTTTCTATTAATTTTTCGGTATCACGTTCATGCAAGCCAATAGTTGGTTCATCAAGAACGTAAAGAGTTCGTGAAAGATGAGAGCCAATTTGCGATGAGAGACGAATACGTTGTGCTTCCCCGCCGGATAAAGTATGAGCTTCACGTTCTAGAGATATATAATGTAAACCAACTTTAAGAAGAAATTCAATGCGACTAATAATTTGGACAACAACATTCTCAGCAATAGTGCGTTCGCGTTTAGTCATCTTCTCATAATATTTATTAAAGAAGTCTAAAGTTTTGTTAATTGGAAGCTTGCAAACATCAGCGATATTTTTTCCACTTATTTTTACTGACAAGGCTTCTGGTCTTAAGCGCTGTCCCTTGCAAACTGTACACTTATCGTCTTTAAAGAAATTTGTTTTGCCAAGCCCAGAACATTCAGGACAAGCACCATGAGGAGAGTTAAAAGAAAATAAACGCGGCTCAACTTCAGGGAAAGAAAAATTATCATTGGGACATGTCCAGTTTGAAGATAATAAAAATTCTTGTTTTTGATATTGAGCGATAACTAACCCTTTACTATAATCAAGCGAATTTTCTACTGCTTCAAATAAACGAGTTTGATCAGTTAATAAAATTTTATCAATCACGATATCAATGTCGTGCTTCTGTTTTGGATTAAGTTTTACTTGTTCGCGCAAAGAATGAATTTCGCCATCAATTCTAGATTCGCCGTATCCAAGTGATAAATAGTTATAAAGAATTTGGTAATATTCACCTTTACGATCGCGAACGATTGGCGACAAGATAACTACATATTCTTCGCCCGCATCTTGTCCGCGGTTAATAATAATATCAACCATTTCTTCAGTTGAAAGTTTTTCAATTTTTGTTCCGCATAAAGGACAAAAGACTTCACCAACGCGCGCATACAAAACTCTTAAGTAATCATAAATATCAGTTAAAGTTCCAACCGTCGAACGTGGGTTATGCGAAAGAGCTTTTTGATCAATTGAAATAGATGGGGCAAGACCAATAATTTCATCAACATCAGCTGCTTTTTTTTGACCAAGAAATTGGCGCATGTATGGAGATAGTGATTCAACGTATTGTCTTTGGCCTTCGGCGAAAATTGTATCAAAAGCCAGCGACGATTTGCCGCTTCCGGAAACACCGGTAATAACCGTTAATTTATTATGAGGTATTTCTAAGCTAATATTTTTTAAGTTGTGCATTCGCGCCCCGCGAATTATTAATTTTTCATTATCTGACATATTTTTATTTCATTTTTTATTCTTCTGCCATGTCTAAGAATTCTTCAATTTTTTTAATAACGGTTTTTGGCACGATGTTATGTTTTTTGTTGTAAGCGAGTTGCTTAGTACGGCGACGCTCGGCTTCATTAATAGCGTGGCGCATTGAGTCGGTAGTTTTATCGGCGTATAAAATTATTTTTCCCTTAACATTTCTGGCGGCTCTACCCATGGTTTGCATGAGTGAAGTTTTACTTCTTAAAAATCCTTCTCTGTCTGCATCTAAAATAGCGACCAAAGTTACTTCAGGTAGATCAAGGCCTTCACGCAAAAGATTAACACCAATTAAGACATCAAACTCACCTTCGCGGAAATGCTTTAAAATATCTGTTCGTTCAAAAGTTTTAATATCGGAATGTAAATAATTTGAACGCAAACCCTTGCCGTTTAAATAAGTATTTAAATCTTCTGCTTGTTTTTTCGTTAAGGTATTAATAATAGCGCGTTCGCCAAGTTTGGCAATACGCTCAACTTCAGCCATAACGTCGTTAATCTGGCTGTAGTTTTCCTTCTTATTAAAGACTGGGCGGATTTCAATTTCAGGATCAACTAAACCGGTTGGACGAATAACTTGCTCAGCAATTTGTTTAGAATTTTTTTCTTCAAAATCTCCTGGAGTCGCAGTGGTAAAAATCATCTGACCGATTCTTTTTTCAAACTCTGGAAAACGTAAAGGCCTATTATCCATCGCTGATGGTAAACGCCAGCCGTATTGAACAAGATTCTTTTTACGTGCTTGGTCGCCGTTGTACATACCTCTAATTTGAGGAATTGCGATATGCGATTCATCAACGATAGTTAAGAAATCAGGTTTCCCATCTTTCCAAGGAAAATATGAAATTAAAGAATCAGGGGCTTCGCCAACTAGTTTTCCGGTTAAGTGACGTGAATAATTTTCAATGCCATGACAATAGCCTAAGGTGCGCAACATTTCTATATCATATTTTGTGCGACGCTCAAGACGTTCAGCTTCTAGAAGAAAACCTTCTTTTTTAAAATAAGCTAAACGATCTTTTAATTCTTCGGAAATATTTTTAATGGCATTTTCAATTTGCGGTTTTGTGGAGACAAAATGTTTAGGTGGGAAAATAACAATCTCTTCTAAGTTACCGATTATATTTTTAGTTGTATTATCAATAATTGTTAAGTCAGAGATTTTCTGACCATCTAAATCAAGACGGTAAATAACATTTTCCGACATCGGACGAATTTCAAAAACATCGCCGCGAACTCTAAATTGTCCGCGCTTTATTTCACCATTAACTCTTTCAAACTGGATTTTAATTAATTGTTTAATTAGGTCGGTTCGAACAATAGATTTATCTTTTTCTAAAACTAAACGAGCCTCTAAATATGATAAAGGTACGCCAAGATTATAGATACAGGAGACAGAAGCGACAATAATAACGTCACGACGAGAAACCAGAGCGGAAGTTGCTCCGTGACGCAGTCTATCGATTTCTTGATTAATCATCGCCTCTTTATCAATATAGGTATCGGTAATTGGCAAATAAGCTTCAGGTTGATAGTAGTCGTAATACGAAACAAAATAATGGACCGCATTTTCTGGAAAGAAGTTTTTATATTCTCTATAAAGTTGGGCGGCTAAAGATTTGTTTGGAGCAATAACTAAAACCGGTTTATTTACTTCTTGGATAACATTAGCGACGGTAAAGGTTTTTCCTGACCCAGTTACACCTAACAAGGTTTGGTAATCATAACCAGCCTCGATTCCTTTTAGAAGTTTTTTTATTGCCTCCGGTTGATCACCGGCCGGTTTAAAATTTGATTTTAATTTAAAAATTTTTTCCATAGAATTTAGCTGATTAAATCAACTTGCTGCTCTTCAATAGTTAGTTCATTTTCACTAAGCTGAGATAATTCTCGTTTTGTTTTTCGGGAATCTAGGAATAATAAAATAAAAGCTATGGCGCCAAAAAAACCGGCAGCTAAATAGGGTAAACTGCTTTTTATACCAAACAAAGCACCGGCCAAAAGCGGTCCAATAATCATACTTAAAGACATGACGGAATTCATCATTCCTAAAATCATTCCCTGTTCCTGCTTTTCACCTCTTTTTAATATCCGGCTTGTCATAACTGCTCTTAAAACGGATTGACCGAGACTTATAGCAACAACGCCAATTATAAACGGAACCAGATAACCAATACCCATAAATAAAAAACCAACCGTTAAAACTAACATTAACCAGATTGAGAGAAATTCTTCATTAAAATATTTTAACCAGATTTTTTTCAAAGCAAATCCTTGGTTGAAGACCAAAATTAAACCCATGCCAGCAGTCATAAAGCCGACCACGACAGAAGTAAAATTAAATCTCTCGTTTAAGTACAGGGAAAAAGTTGATTGTTGACTAGCTATTGCTAGACCAAATAAAAACCAAGTAATAAAGCCGACTCTTAAATTCGGATTTTTTAACGATTTTAATAAGGGCTTTAATGGATTTAGCTCAACTTTTTTTTCGACGTTTTTATTTTGATTTGTTTCTGGTAAATTAAACCAGGCTAAAATAAAATTTAAGAAAGCTAGACCGCCTACAAACCAAAATGGAAATGATAAGGAAATAGTACTAAGAAGACCGCCCAGCATTGGTCCAATAATAAACCCAATGCCAAAGATCGCGCCGATTAAACCGAGGTTAGATGTTCTCTCTTTATCGTCTTTTGAAATATCAATTAAATAGCTTTGAGCGATCGGAAAATTTCCAGCCGCCAGACCATCAATTATTCTCCCTAAAAATAAAAAAAAGATATTAGTAGCGGAAGCAAAAACGAGCCAACCGATAGACGTGCTTAAAATACTAATAATTAAGACTGGACGTCGACCAATTTTATCTGATAGCGCTCCTAAAAAAGGTGCACTAAAAAATGCAAAAAAAGAAAAAACGGTGAACAGTAAGGTTACTACAAAAGCTGACGCCCCAAAAGATTCAACATAAAAAGGTAGAATGGGAATTATTATGCCTATTCCTAAAACATCTATAAAAACAGTTAAGAGGATTATTAATTTTTTATTCATTTATTTTTTAATTTTGAATCGGTCCAAGTAAAAAATCATTCAACATTGCCTCTGCCTTGCCATTATGTTTTGTTATTTCTTTAAACATAGTGGTAGCTTCAAGTCCGCAACCATTAAGAATTTTATCTCCTCCAGGATGTTTACCAGCTGAAGTATATGGGCTCAAATCATAAACTTGTCCGTTTATCAATTGCCAACAGTCAGTTTTTGTATTATGTTTAGCGAGTTCAGTCATTGTTAAAGCAATAGACGTTTTTGTGGTGTTAGTTTGAGTGTCCTGAGTGTTTTGCATGTTTGGATTATTTGTTTTATTTCCACAGCCGGTTAAAACCAATAAAAAGGCTGGGATAACTAATAAAAGGTAATTCTTCTTCATAATTTTGTAGTCCGCCTCGGGCGGATAAATTAAATAGTTAAGTTAAATTTTTAATAAATTAATATTGATATATTATCATAATACGCAATAAATTAAAAAGAAATTGTACTAATTGACAAAAATTAATAAAAAAGTCCTCTTATTTAAATTGAGGACTTTTTACGTGTTTATTTGAACAAAATTTTATAAATTACTTTAAACCAAAAACTGTTTTAGCTGTAACCATAACTTCTTTTTCAATTCCCGAGGTATCATATGATCCGTAGTCAGATATCTCAACTGCTCCAACTGGCATGACCTGTACAACGCCCATGCTGACAGATTTAATTGTATCAACGCTTTTGACACTGCTATATGCTATTGCCTCAGCTCTATTTTTTGCATCTTTAATTGCCTCAGGCAATAAAGAGATTCTTATTTCTGGTAATTTAGAGTAATAATATTCAACTGAGTTAGCAGAAAAAATAATTCCCTGTTCAACTAACTTATCCCCATTCTTGGCTAATTCTTTCATCTTGTTAACATCATCGGATTTGATCTCAACGTTTTGGATTAAGTTATATTCTTTGGGCGCGTTTGAATCATTTTTATAAATTTCATTCATAAAAACAGGAGAAATTTCAAATTTATCTTTAAATCCTTGAGCAATTAAAAATTCACTAATAACTCTCTCATCTGTTTTCATTAAGGCATAGCCAATTTTTAATTGATCTTTATTGGCTGTGCGAGTAAAGTTCCCTGTCCAGCGAGCAGAGTCGGAGGTGACTTTTTGCTTAGCTGAGCCAGAAACGGAAATGACATTATCTAAATTTTTTACATCTAAAAATGTTTTAGAAACTAAGGCGGCCGAAATAATTAAACTGACTCCTAAAATGAGGCCAAAGAAAATTGTTTTGTTTGAGTTTTCCATATATACGAAAATTAATATTATATTTATATTATAGCAAAATTATGAGCATAAAAAAAGAAGTAGTATTTAAACTACTTCTTTTTTACGATTGAAAAATCGATTTTTATTTGGATTACCTTGAAATTTTGGTTTAGGGCCGGGATTGAATTTTGGCTTATTACCTGCTTGAAAAATTGGTTTTTTGTCTTGAAATTTTCCCCTGGCATCATTTGAACCATAACGTTTTGCATTAGGCACATTAACTATTGGTCGACTAGATCCACTTGAACTACGACCACGCGGGAAACTTCGTCCTGAAGAAGCGGCGTCTAATTTAACGTATTCCTTTATCGGCAAACTTTTGTTGATTAAACGTTCAATATCACGAATATCTTTTAATTGATTAGGAGTCGCAAGTGAAATTGCTTTACCGATTTTTCCGGCACGACCAGTTCTGCCAATACGATGAACGTAATCCGCGGTTGCATCTGGTAGATTATAGTTAACTACTAATTCAATACCATTAACATCTAAACCACGAGCAGCCACATCCGTGGCTACTAAAATTCTAGACTTCTGACTTTTAAAAGAATCAAGAGCGGTACGACGACGATTCAATGATAAATTTGAGTGTATTTCGGTCGCTTTATGACCAAGTCTAAATAATTTTTCTGTCACTTCTTTAACGCCATGTTTGGTTCGGACAAAAACTAAAATTGAGCCAGCATGTTCTTTAACAATTTTTTCTAAATGAGAAAATCTATCACTTGGTTTAATCACAAAGATTTCTTGTTCAACTTTTTCAGCTGTTGTTCCTTGAGGGGCAACTTCTATGCTAATTGGCAGCTTTAAATATTTGGCTGCTAGTTTAGCAATGGCGGCCGGCATAGTCGCCGAGAAAAGCATTGTTTGTTTTTCTTTTGGAGTTAGTTTAAAAATTTCCTCAATTTGAGGCGCAAAACCTAAATCAAGCATCATATCAGCTTCATCAAGAACTAAGATTTTAATTTGATCTAGTTTTACAGTTTTTCTTTTTAAGTGATCAATTAAACGTCCTGGAGTGGCAACAATAATATGAGGATTTTTACGGAGCATGAATAGTTGCTTGTCTATAAATTCACCACCGATTAAAGTAGCTAGTCGTAAGCCAAGAGGGCCACCTAGTTTTTTCAAGCTTTCAGTTACCTGAATAGCTAATTCGCGAGTTGGCACAACGATTAAACCTTGACCTCTTTCAATACCTAATCTTTGAAGAATAGGAATGCCAAAGGCAAAAGTTTTACCGGTCCCAGTTTGGGCGATACCAATAATATCCTGCCCCTCTAAAGCGGCTGGAATAGCTTGATGTTGAATAGGAGTTGGAATCTCTAGTTTTAGGTTTTTTAACACGTCTAAAATAGTCGGGCTAATACCAAGATCTGAAAAAGCTATAGCTTTTTCTTCTGTTTGTTCGTGTTTTTTCATAATAAAAAATAAGTGACCCGACTTCTCTCAAAAGGTCACTTATCTAGATATGACATTTATATACGGTGGAGATTCGAATCTATTTGATTAGAAATTCATCATATCACGAAAATATATATTAGTCAAATAAAAAAGAGATTAGTTGAATTGATTCAAATAATCTCTTATTTTTGAGAGTTTTTGCCTCTTTTTTAGGCTGCCTCCCAAATAATTAACCATTTTGGCACGCCATAGAAGAGTCTTGGGTTCTCTTCTATCGTTACGGCGACTTCATGGGGCGCTAAACATCCATGCGTTTCTCCATCGTAATGATGAAGAATCTTTCCGGCTAGTTCTGCGAGAAAGGCGGGTAAATTTTTTTTTGGGTCGATTTTTCCAATCTCCCACATGTTGCGTTTTTTCATGTCTTGTTTTTTTTGAAAATGTACGAAAAATTTTATAGTGCTAATATAATACAGGAATTACTAAAATGAGTCAAGCATGTTTTGGGTATCAAAAAAGCCTCTAGCAGAACTAGGGGCTTTTTTGAAGATTTGCTATTAAGCTAGTCTTACGTTAACTGCATTCATTCCTTTTGGAGATTGTTCCATTTCAAATGAAAGAGCTTGACCTTCGTGAAGTTCATTGTATGAAACTCCTACTAAAGCGTTGCTGTGAAAGAATAAATCTTTCTCTTGACCTTCAACTTTGATGAATCCAAAACCTTTGTCAGTTAAACTTTTGATAATACCAGTCATTATTTTAGACTTAGTAAATAAAATTGCAATTTTTTATGTTTATTGTGAAACTCGACGACTTTTCTAAGCGATAAAATTATGCCTTATTAAAATAGCATATATATTAAAATAAGTAAAGACTATTTTTTAGTTACTTTTTTAATGACTTTTTTAATCACTTTTGTTACCTCTTTCTTAACTTTCTTTACATCCTTATCAACTTCTTTCTTAATTACTTTAGCATCCTTTTTTACTTCCTTCTGGATTTCTTTAGCATCTTTAGCAAATTCTTTAATCTCTTTTTTGGCAGTTTTAATTCCTTTCTTAACATTATTCATTATTTTAACTGGAGCAATTTGAAGATCGCTAACAATTTTTTCAGCTGGATTAACTAGTTTCATTAGTCTTTCTAATTTAGCGTCAATAGCGTTAATTCTTTCTTCTAATTTACTTGTACTTGCGCCATGGTTATGACTTTCTGTTCTTGGGCTTGAAGGACGAGAATCGCCTTTCTTAAAGCAATTACTGCAGTAAACAGGCTTGTCGCTACTTGGTTTGAATGGTACTTCACAAGATTCACCACAATCTGCACAAATTGCTTTATGCATTTCTGGTCTGTCGCTACCAAAACTACTACGTCCGCCAAAGCCTCTATCATCTCTTCTGTCGTCTCTTCTTCCTTCAGATCTATCGCTGCCTTTGAAACAATTGCTGCATAAAACTGGTTTATTTCCGTTTGGTTTAAATGGTACTTCGCATGAAGCGCCACAATCAGCACAGATAGCTTTGAACATTTCAGGTCTATCGCCGCCGCCAAACCCACCACGACCACCACGTGAACCACCACGGTCTCCACCGAAGCTTCTCTTTTTAAAATCACCACCACGACCGCCTCTATCGCCGCCAAATTTACGGTCGCCACCTTGATTAAAGTTTTTCATAATTTGTTTATTCCGCCTCTAGCGGATAATTTATTTTATTATTATATGTAGATTAACATTTTTTCAGCTAAAAAGCAAGGTAATTTTTAATTTTTCCGAGAATAGATAGCTTTAACCACCTCTATCATTAAGATGTTTACTAGGGCGATTCCGCTTATAATCAACCAGGCGTCACTATGAAGAGGGGTCGTTTTTAACAAACTATTTAAAAATGGATTATAAATTGCCGAAAATAGTAAGGCAATCCCGACAAAAACAGCCGCAAATAAATATGGATTTTGGAAATGATTTATTTTATAAATAGGTAGACTTAAGCTTCTGATGCAAAATATTCCAGTAATTGATTTGAAAATTAAAATGGCAAAGAATAGCGTTCTTAGATAATCAAGGCTCCAGTTAAGGATGCTTAGGTTACTGGCGAGATAGTAGAATAGAGCGAAGATTAAAAAATCTCTAGTTAAGCCAACCCCAAGAATAATTGCTTTCATTTCCCGATTGAATATTGGCTCAGTTCTTTTTATAGGTTTTTTATTCATGACGCTATCATCACCTTTCTCAAATGCTAGGGAAAAATTTGGTAAACCATCATTAATAATATTTATCCAAAGAATTTGAGTTGGAAGTAGCGCTAATGGCGCATGACACAAGATAGAGCCTAAAATTAATATCATTTCAGAAAATGAATCCGATATTAGATAAGTTAATGATTTTCTTATGTTATCAAAAATAATTCTTCCCTGTTTTATTGCATCAACAATAACACTAAAATTATCATCTAATAAAACTATATCAGCCGTTTCTTTGGCGACCTCAGTTCCAGATCCTAGGCAAATACCGATATCAGCGGCTTTAAGGGCTGGCGAATCATTTAATCCATCTCCTGTCATAGCCACTACTTCTCCGTTGTGCTTTAAAGCCTTTACGATTCTAATTTTATGTTCCGGGCTAACGCGAGCAAAGACCGAAGTTTTTTTTACTAACTCTCTTAAGTCTTTATCGTTAGTTTTTTCCAAAATATCTCCTGTAACAACCTCATCATAGCTAGTACTTATTTTTAGCTCCAAAGCGATAGAATAGGCCGTGCCTGGATGGTCTCCAGTAATAATTATGGGTCTAATGCCAGCTTTTTTACATAGAGCAATTGTATTTTTCGATTCTTTTCTTAAAGGATCTTTAAAAGAGGCTAAAGCAATAAAACTTAATTCTTTATCAGATAAATCCCAATTTTTATTTTCCGAATTAAGATCAAAGGGTAGTTTTTTTAATTTAGTGGAGGTTAAGGCAATAACCCTCAAACCTTGCGTTGTTAGATCTTCGTAGTCCTTTAATATTTTTTTTCTGTCTTCTTTTGTCATTAATCTGGTTTTTCCATTTTCTTGAAGATGGGTGCATTTTTGTAAAATTATTTCACCTGCGCCCTTTTCGTATAAAGTGTATGAATCTTTGTTTTGGTGAATACTAATCATTAATTTCCGCTCGCTACTAAATGGTAATTCAGCTAAACGAGGTGACTCGGAAAATAAAACTTCTTGTTTTAGTCCGAATTTTAATCCGGCCTTTAAAAAAGAAACTTCTAGAGCTGATCCTAAATCATTTTCACCTTTTTCAGCTAAGACGGCATTATTACACAAAATTCCAACTCTTAAGGCAGTGTCAAAATCAGTTAATTCACTAGTTCTTTTTTCATCTAATAAATTATCTAAATTAAATCTATTTGAATAAGAAATAATTTCTTCTAGTTGCATAACACCTTCGGTTAAAGTTCCTGTTTTATCTGAACAAATAACTGTGATTGAGCCAAGAGTTTCGGCGGCTAAAAGTTTTCTAGTTAAAGCTTTTTTCTTTACCGTCTGTTTCATGCCTAGAGCCAAGATAACCGTTACCGCTACAGCCATGCCCTCAGGAATAGCCGCTACTGCAATAGCCGTGGCCGAAGAAAACATTTCTAGAAAAGTGAAGCCGTTAAGAATTCCAGCGACAGCTACAATCACGCAAGCAAAAATAGCCGTGAAGCCAAGGAATTTTGAAATCCCAGCTAAACGCTCTTGAAGAGGCGTCTCTCCGCTATCGGCATTTTTAACCATTTCAGATATTTTTCCAATCTCAGTAGTTTTCCCGGTAGCGACAACAACCGCCAAACCATTGCCGTTTAAAATACTGGTGCCGGCGTAAACCATATTTTTTCTATCAGCCAATCCCAAGTCTTGTTCCATCGGATTAATACTTTTCATAACCGCTGAAGATTCGCCAGTTAAACTAGCCTCGTTTGTTTCTAGTTCCGTGCACTTAAATAAGCGAGCGTCAGCTAGAATAAATCTACCTGATCTTAAAACAAGAATATCTCCAACTACTATATTAGCAGCCGGGATTTCTAGTTCTTTGCCTTCACGCATAACTAGCGCCTTATGCTCAACCATCAGCTTTAATTTATTTAGAGCACTATTAGCCTTGTCTTCTTGAATATAACCAATTAAAACATTGATAAAAATTGCTGCGGCAATAACTTGAGCGTCAGCAACTTCTCCTGCAAAAAAAGAAAACACAACCGCACAGAGTAAAATATAAATTAAAGGATTTTTAAACTGAGAAATAAATACTTTTATACGGCTATATGGAGCTTCCTTGCTTAATATATTTAACCCATTTTTTACTAACCTTTTTTGTGCCTCTTCTTCAGATAATCCAGTTTCAAGTGATTCGATTATTCTGAAAACCTCTTCGTGCTTAAGATGATAAAATTCCTGCATATATAAATATTGATTTATTTAATTTTAAACAGCGGCATTTTCTCCGGCGATATAACCAGTGCTCCAACAGATTTGGAGATTATAGCCACCAGTTGGACCATTTATATCTAACAATTCACCGGCGATATATAAATTTGAGATTAATTTAGAGCGCATTGTTTTAGGGTCAACTTCTTTAATATCTAAACCGCCGACCGTAATCATCGCGCGGTCAAATGATTCAAGTTTTAAAATACTTATTTTAAAGTGTTTTAACAAATTCAAGAGAGTTTTTCTTTCCTCCTTGTTAATTGAATTAGCCTTTTTATCATCTTTAAAATTTCCGAGTTTAACAATGAGAGGAATAAATTTTGGCTTAAGTAAATCTGCTAAAATATTTTTGAAATCTTTTTTTCCTTTAGAATTGAATAAATTTTGGAGATGATTATCAAATTCAACTTCGTTTAACTCTGGGAATAAATCCAACTCGATATACGAATTATTTTTGATTTCGCTTAAGTGACTACTTAAGTTTAAGGCAGCTGGACCACTTATTCCTTTGGCTGTAAAAATAATATCACCGGTAAGATCAAGAACTTTCTTGGATTCTTCAAATAAATTTAATTTTACTTTATTTAGGCTTAAACCTTCTATTTCTTTAATAAAAATATCTTTAAGAATTATAGGTGTTAGACCTGGTTTGATTTTAATAATAGTGTGTCCGAAATTTCTTAACCATTCGTATGCATCGCCAGTTGAACCAGTTAATGGATAAGAACGACCGCCAGTTGCTAGAATATAGTTTTTTGCGCTTAATTCTTCTCCGTTGTTTAAAATTAATTTATCAATTTTTTTATCACGTATAATTATTTTTTTAACGCTTGCCTCATTTCTAATTAATCCTCTATTTTTTGCAATATAATTAGTTAAAACATTTAAAATGTCCTTAGCTTTATCGCTAACAGGAAAAATTTGATTATTCTTTTCTAGCTTTGTTTCTATCCCCTGGGCTTTAAAAAAATTCAGTAATTCGGTAACTCCAAATTTACTATAAGCAGATAATAAAAAACGTCCATTCTTACCGTAACAACTTGCTAAATCCTTATAGTTTTCAATATAGTTTGTAATATTACATCTTCCACCACCAGTTGTTAATAGTTTAATTCCTAGTTGTTTATTTTTTTCCAATAAAAGAACTCTAGCGCCTAATTCGCTAGCACGACAAGCCGCCATTAAGCCGGCTGGACCACCACCAATTATAATAATATCATTATTCATATATAGTTGGTTAAAATTTACCATAAAAAATAAAAAAAGCCCATAACTTAGGGCTTTTGTAGTTGAGATAATTTTAACATTTTAAAAACTCGGACATAGTCCAAATTTTGTTATCAAGCTTTAAGGCTTTTTCCGGAATTTTTTTTGTTTTAGCGTAAAAAACTCGGTGGTTATTATGGCTAAGAGATTCGGTAACAACTAGTGTTTGGACTGCACTCTTTTTATCTTTAGGCAGTTTTGCGAATTCACTAACTCCTATTTCCAGCGTATTAATAAGCTTGCTGGAATCATTTGTATTATCAGGACCGACAATATTGAAAACAATCCCATCAATACATGAGAAGAAAAAAGAAGCATTATCAATTTCGGAATAAAAACCGAGCAGACTGTTGATATTCATCATTTTAGCCAAATTTTAGTAGGTTATATTTAAGGAACATGAGCTATTCGGATAATACTATAAATATTTGAATTTGGCAAGTGTGCTAAAAATAATTATATGTAACTTTCTGGTTTAATTTTGCTGATTGTATCTTTCTTAATTTCTACCCAAATTGCTCTAGTTTCTTGATAGCTCAAAACCTTTTTTTATAGATTTTTTCATTAAAGGCCAAAGAAATTCATAATCATCTATTTCATCTTCGCTTATCCATTTAAATTCAGAATGTTCATCGCTTAAAACCGGATCACCGTCGCTACTAATAAGAGTCACGGTTCCGCAAAACGCAAACCCAGAAGACGTATGCCAGGCATCGTAATCAAGTGTGGAAATTATTTTAAAATCCTCTATTCCTAATTCTTCCTTAACTTCTCTTCTCATTCCCTCTTCTTTATTTTCACCAATATTCATTCGACCGCCTGGCAAATCCCATCCGTGAAGGCGATTACTAAGTTTAGCAATAAAACATTTATTATTGCGAATTAAAACAACTTTTTGGCTAAGAGAAAATCTTTCGTGCTCCTGAGAAAACTTACTAGCATAGTTTGCGATTTCACGATGAAGCGAATTAATAGATTCTAGTTTATAAAAATTAGAAGCATTAATCCACGCATATTCTGAATGCTCATCACTTAAAACAACTTCTCCTCCTATATAATCACAAACAAATGTAATTCCAACTTTCATCTCGCCCTCATTATTAACAAAGGTGAAAACATTAAAAGACTCGCGAACTTTTATCTCTAGTCCGGTCTCTTCCATGACTTCTCTTTTTAAGGCTTCTTGCGGTGTGGCGTCACTTTCATCCATGCCACCACCAATAGTTTCCCAGATATTAGGCAAAAATAAATCTTTTTCTGATCGCTTAACAATTAATATGTCCCCACCTTCGCGTCTAATAATGCCCTTGACGGCGATTTTATATTTCATAGAGTTTAAGTATTAACTATTTCAATATAACAATTATTTAATCATTTTGCTAATTTTTTGATAAATAAAAAAGCAGCTGGTTTAGGGCTGCTTGAAAAAAATTTACTATGCTAGCTTTCTTTGCAAACTAAACATATTAATATATTCCTTTGGATTTAAAAAGCTTACTGTTTTTTCATCAACTTTTAAAATTTTCCTCTCTTCAGAAAAAATGACTTCCCAGTTGTAATTTTCTGTCATTAACTCTTTTATCTTATTAGCAATTTTTAGCTCCCCGTCTGTTACGTGAGGGCCAGACCACGTGCCAACTTGGTCAAAAACATGAACTGGCTTAGTAACTAGGCTGTCGATAAATATGCCAATTTTAGCATTATTAGCCCAATCACTGCTTTCAGAAAATACGGCAATAATTATCTTCTTTAACAATTTTTTTGGTTTACTCATTTTTTCTTCTTTTTAAGTTTGTATTAATTTTTAAAGGAATAAAAAATTATAAGATAATATCATTAATTTGTCAAAGAATCTTAATCCCCTTACAAATTATTAAATATTTGTTAAACTAAGTTTATTAATGAATTTTCTATGGTTCCCTTGTTGCAAGTTAACGAACTTAGTAAAAAATACAGCGGACAAGCAATTTTTTCCGGCTTGTCTTTTAGTGTATTTCAAAAACAGAAAATTGGAATTATCGGTCGCAATGGGGCTGGTAAATCAACTATGTTTAGAATTGTTTTGAATAAAGAAGAATCCGATAGTGGAAATGTAATAATTAGTAGTGAGGCTAGAATTGGATATATTGAACAAGAAAATACTTTCAAAGACAAAGAAACCGGTCTAGCTTATTTAATGCGATATAGTCATAAAGAAGAATGGCAATGTCGAAAAGTCGCCAGTCGGTTTAAATTTACAGCTGAGCAATTAGAAAAACAGATTACTGAATTATCTGGTGGTTGGCAGATGCGTTTAAAATTAAGCGCTATGCTTTTGCTTGAGCCTAATTTATTTTTACTTGATGAGCCAACTAATTATCTTGATTTAGGAACCATTCTTTTATTAGAGGACTTTTTAAAAAGCTATAAAGGTGGATTTTTAATTATTTCTCATGATAGAGAGTTTTTAAAGAATACTTGTTTGGAGACGATGGAAATTACGCCACATCGCTGTCTCTCCTTCCCTCAACCTCTTGAGGCGTACTTGGCTTATAAAGAACAGAGAGCGGCTAGTGAGCATAAAATTAATGAAAAATTAAATCGCGAGGAAAAGCACATGCAGGCCTTCGTTGATCGCTTTCGCTATAAATCTTCTAAGGCAACCCAGGCTCAAGCCTTGATTAAAAAAATCGACAAACTTCAGGTTCATAAAATTAGCATTGAGCATAACGCTAGTACAGTTAGAATAAATATTCCGGAGATTGAGAAAAAAAAGAATCGAGTACTCGCGATTGATAACTTAGAAATTGGTTATGCGGGTAGAGTTTTGGCAACTGGTTTTGATTTTGATGTTAAAAGTGGTGAAAAAATCATTGTTGTTGGTGATAATGGCCAAGGTAAAAGTACATTTTTAAAAACATTAGCCGGCGAGATTCCGCCTGTAGCGGGAAAGTTTTCTTGGTTTACTGGTTTAAAAATTGCCTATTATGCGCAGCTAGCTGATAATGTTTTAAATTTTGATGAACAGATTGGCGATTATTTACGTCGTGTAGCTGATTCAAATTTAAAAACAGAAAAAGTTTTGCAGATGGCTGGAGATTTTTTATTTTCTGGCGATGATTTAAAGAAAACAATTGGCGTTTTAAGTGGTGGAGAAAAATCTCGTTTAATTTTGGCTGGGCTCTTATTAGGTAAGCCAGATGTATTAATTTTAGATGAGCCAACTAATCATTTAGATTTTGAAACTGTTGAGGCTCTGGGTTTAGCTTTGTCTAACTTTAACGGCACAATTATTTTTACTAGTCATGATAGAACATTTGCCAATATGGTAGCCAGTGAAATTATTGAAATTAGTGAAGGAAAAGTTAGGCGCCATTATCATGACTATGAGGATTATGTTGCAAATTTAGAAAAGAGATTAATCATTAGTGAACAAAATAGTTTTGAGACTGAAATTAAAAAAACATTGTCTGATTATGAGAAAAACAAGGAAGTTAAAAAACAGATAAAATCTCTTGAAAATCGATTAGAAAAACTTGAAAAACAAAAAGAGGCTATTCATAAATATTTTTTAGATAACCCCTTTAGCTATGATCTTAAGAAAAGAGATGAGCTAGTAGCCATTGAAGAAGAGATAAAAAAGACTGAAGAAGAGTGGCTGAGCCTGACTGTTTAGAAGATTATACCCCAATCCAGCCAAATATAAATTTAAAGCAATAATAAGTGGCATTAAAACAACGAAGTACCACTTTTTTGTTTTATGATGGAATAGAAACATGCCAGAATAAATACCAATTGCGCCAAATAATATAGCTAAAATAAACAAAGTTTTTTCACTAATCCTTCTTTTTTGACTTTCAGCCTTCTTTTTGTCTAAATACATTATAAATAGACTAAATATATTTATAGCGATTAAAAAGCAGGTAAGATGAATCGTTTCGATATTAATATTAAAATATATATTCATATTATTTAACCCTCGGTTTACTATTTCAAGTCATGAGCACGAAAGCATTCAACATTTTTTTAAGTTTAAAAATGAATTACCGCATAATTCACTAAATTGCTAAGCAATTTTCCTTGCTCTTCTCTCGGAGCTGATTCAAGAAGTGTTTTGTAAATATTATCAAGAATAGAAACAGAGTGTCGATGTTGCCCATCAATCTCTTTAATATCAAAAGTATATTGCTTTTTCCATTTAAAAAATTACTCAAAAAATTTTTAATTAATAACTAATTAATTTAATATATCTTTAATTTTACTGCCAGGTTTGTAAATTATCAAATCATCGCTAGACATTTTCCAATCGTTTTGAATGTCATTAATTATTCGCCAGGTTTCTAAAACTTCAGCGCTGCTAGCAAATAAAGCATGATCTGAATTGAGGGCATTAAATAAAACCTGTTCATAGGCTTCTGGCAAATTTGCATAGTATTCTTGAAAAGCAAATTTTAGAGAATGTTGACTAACTGTATTGTCGTATCCAGGTCTTTTTGCAAACAGCTGAAGTTCGACACCCTCGTCAGGTTGGAGAGAAAAAATAAGTTGATTAGTTTCTTTGCCATTATTATTTTTATAAAAAATTCTAATTCCGGTAAATTTCTTATCCAGTGATTTTCCAGTAGTTAAAGTAATTGGCACCCCTAACCACTTAGAATCACTTGATTCTAGGCGTAAAGAAACAAATGTTTCGACAGAACTTCCAATATTGCTTACCTCATTTTGATAGCCTTCATATTGTCCTCTGATCAATTTTCCTGAATCGCGACTAGCTAAGTTTAACTGCTTTAAAGCTTGTAAACGAAGAGAAGGAATAAGATCAATTTTTTCATTTGAAGATATATCCATTAAAACTAAGGACGCTAATTGAAGAAGGTGACTTTGAATTAAATCACGCAGCGCTCCTGTTTGTTCATAAAAAATAGCTCGCCCTTCGACACCAATTGACTCTGTGGCAATAATTTCAATTGCGGTAATAAATTTATTATTCCAAGTTTCACAGAATAAAAAATTATTTTCCCTAAAAACTATAATATTTTGCGCCATCTCTTTGGCTAAATAATGATCAATACGATAAACTTGTTCGGGGTCAAAATATTTATCAATATATTTTACTAACTCACTTGCACTATCTAAATCGACTCCAAATGGTTTCTCTAATAATAACTTCGTTTCACCTTCCCTAGCCAAACCAGATTCGCCAAGTAATTCAATAATTGGCTGAGATACTTGAGGTGGCACGGCTAAATAAAATATGTGTTGTGCTTCAACGCCTAATTTTCTTTCAATTTCATTTATTTTCTCTGACAATTTTTTATAATCATTAATTTCCGTTAAATTCATTGAGAAAAGTTCAATTTTTTCTTTTAGATAATCAGCTTTTTTAGCTCTAATAAGTAATTTATCAATCTGCTCATTCGATCTCCTGGTTACTCCTAAAATACTAAAATCATCCGGCAAGGCTCCGGCTCCAATCATTTGTCCTAATGCGGGTAATAATTTTCTCACCGATAAATCACCGAAAATTCCAATAATAATTAAAATTGTAGGTTTTGTTATTTTCATTTACTTAGAGTATTTTTCAATTATTAATTCGGCCACTTTCAAACCATCAATAGCGGAAGATATAATTCCACCAGCATATCCAGCACCTTCTCCGGTTGGATATATTCCCTTTATGTTTGATTGCATAGATTCATCTCTTGTTATTCTAATTGGAGAAGAGCTTCTAGTTTCTACGCCAGTTAAAACCGCCTCTGGATTAGCGAAACCTTTTATTTTTTGATTAAATAATGGCAAGGCAGCTCTAATACTGTCCAATACATACTCTGGCAAACAATCATTTAAAGAACCAAGGCGCACGCCGGGTTTGTAACTTGGATATATTCCTTTTATTTTTTTTGAAGTTTGATTATTAATAAAGTCACTCACTAATTGAGCCGGGGCTTTATAGTTTTCTCCGCCGATAATATAAGCGGCCTTTTCCCACTTTCTTTGAAACTCTACTCCGGCCAAGGGATGATTTGATTCAAAATCACTTGGAAAAACGTTTACGAGCAAGGCACTATTAGAATTTTTACCATTTCTAGAATATTCACTCATGCCGTTAGTAACTAGTGACTTATTTTCTGAAGCGGCAGCAATAACATATCCGCCGGGACACATGCAGAAAGTATAAACAGAACGATAACCGGATGCATGACACGCTAAAGCATAACGAGCAGCCGGAAGATTAGAATTTTTGTAGGAGTTTCCGTATTGAATCTTTTTCATTGTGCGAGCATTGTGTTCAATCCTTAAGCCAACGGAAAAGGCTTTTTGCTCAATATTTAGTTTGTTTTCATGCAACATCTCATAGGTATCGCGAGCCGAATGTCCGATTGCCAAGATTAAATCTTTAACTTTTACTTTTTCTTCGTTATTTAAAATAATCCCTTTCAGTTTATTATTTTCTATTTCTAAGTTTGTTAGACAAGTTTCAAATCTTACTTCCCCGCCTAAATTTATTATTTCTTGACGAATTTTTTTTACAGCTTCTCTTATTCTATCGGTTCCTATATGAGGATGTGCGTCAGTCATTATTTCTTCGGGCGCACCAAATTTAACTAAAGTCTCAAATATAAATTTTTTTCGTGGATCATTAATGAGGGTATATAATTTACCATCCGAAAAAGTTCCCGCACCCCCTTCACCAAATTGGATGTTTGATTTTGGGTCTAATCTTCCTTTTGTGAAGAACAACTCCACATCCTGACTCCTGGAATCAACGTCCTTACCCCTTTCTATTAATATCGGCATTAAGCCAGCTTTTGCCAGGATTAAAGCTGCAAACAAGCCGCTAGGGCCAGAGCCAGCTATAACCGGCCTCTCTGTTTTAGTTTTTTTAAGAACAGATTTTATTTCATAAAAATATTCTTCCTGCAATTTTATTTTATGTCTGGTGATTTTTTCATTTACTTCTGTATTTTTCTCTAATTTTTTTATAAAATTTTCGGGGTTATTTACCTCGAGGTCAAGTGAATAAACAAAAATAATATTAGTTTTTCTTCTTGAGTCTAGCGCCTTTTTAACAATAGAGTAATTAATAATTTCCTCAGGATTAACTTTTAATATTTCGACTACTTTATCTAGCAACAAAGACTCATCTTCGCCTAAATTAATAGAGACCTCTTCAATCCTAATAAATTTTTTCCTATTTATTTCTTTCATTTTTTTATTTTGATTTTTTAATTGAGCTTAAGCTATACAGCAAAATTGAAGCAGCACTAGCTACGTTTAAAGATTCAATATCTTCACTCATTTCTATTTTTAAACTTTTTTTTGATAGCTTAATTATTGAATCACTAACGCCATGACTTTCACTACCTAGAACTAAACAAAATTGCTGATCAGCTTTAAATGATTTTAAATTCTCTCCTTGATGAGAGCTTGTAATATATATCGGGAGTTTATTTTTATTTTTTTGGAGCCAGTTAAAATCCCTATCTTCGGTAATATTTACTTTAAAAATAGAATCCTTGGCGGCGCTGATTGTTTTTGCATTATAAATATCGGCACAAGCCTCGTCTAGTATTAAATTTTTAAACCCAAAAGCCAGGCAAGCCCTAGTAATCGTACCTAGGTTTCCCGGGTCACTAACTCCATTTAGGTAAACAACGGATTCACCCTTATCTAACTTACTCACTTTAATTTTGTAAACAGCGCTTATTCCAGATGGGGTGTTCAGCTGAGAATATTGTTTATTGAGTCTCTCATCAATTAAGTAATACTTACTTACTTGAGTTACTTTTAAAATAGCATCAAATTTATCTTTATTTTTGGTAATGAATTCTTTTGTCACAAATAAAGATTCAAAATCAAATCCACTATTTAAAGCATCATAAATAATCGCTAGATTTTCCACGATAAATATGTTTTCCTGATAGCGATATTTTTTCAAAGCCAGTTTTTTTAGTAGCTGGATTTGTGCGTTTTGCGGGCTAGTAATTATTTCCTCGGTTTTCATATTTTAGATCTAAGTAAGTAATGGATTAATTAATTATATTTTAACATATTTTATGTTATAATTTAAGCGAATTAAACTTATCATTTAAACAAAATGGAAACCAATATTTTTTTACAGCTAAGCTCTATTTTAGCGATTGCCGTTGGGATAGCGTTCTTAGTAAAACTATTAAAACAGCCGCTTTTAGTCGCTTATATTATGGCTGGTATTATTGGCGGGCCACTACTTTTGAATATTCTACATTCAGGCGAAGGTATTTATAGTTTGTTTTCTAGTTTTGGAGTTGTTTTATTATTGTTTATTATTGGCCTGGATTTAAATTTTACATATTTAAAAAAAATTGGCAAAGAGGCAGTTATAATTGCGATTTGGCAAATAATTTTTAACTTCTTTCTAATTCTACCCTTAGCTATCTATTTCGGTTTTTCTTGGTCTGGAGCAATTTTTTTCTCTCTGGCCAGTTGTTTTTCAAGCACAATTGTTATCTTAAAGCTATTAAGCGACAAGCAAGACGAAGAAGCTGTTTATGGACGATACACGATTGGATTGCTTTTAATGCAAGATTTAATTTCTATATTTGTTTTAATATTTCTAACTTTTAGTAATCCTGTAACTATTTCTACTTCGGCTCCTTGGGTTAGCGTAGTTCAGTTTTTTTTGGTGTTAAGTTTAGTCTTCTTGCTTAGTAAATTCTTTTTACCTTATATATTAAAAAAAATATCTAGCTCTGGGGAATTTCTATTTATATTTACAATCGCCTGGTGTCTCGGAATTGCTTCCTTGATGTCTTGGAGTGGGTTCTCGCTAGAAATAGGAGCAGTAATCGCTGGCTTAAGTCTTGGTTCATCTCGTTATCGAGCGGAAATAGCTAGTCGCGTTAAACCGTTGAGAGATTTTTTCTTGATAATATTCTTTATTTTATTAGGAAGTCAAGCTAATTTAACTCAAATTGATGGAGTTTTAATTCCGGCCTTGACCTTAGCATTATTAATTTTAATTATCAAACCGTTAGTATTGTATATTATTTTCAGATTTCGTCACTTTACTCGGCGCAATAGTTTTTTGGCGGCTTTAACTTCTGGACAGCTAAGCGAATTTGGATTTATCATTCTCTTTGCGGGCACCGCTTCGGGGTATTTAGACGAACGTGAGTTGGGAATATTTACTATTGCAGCCCTGATAACTATTTTCTTTTCTTCTTATTGTATGACTTATAGTTATCAAATATATAACTTTTTAATGCCTTTCTTCTCCTTGTTTGGAAAAGATAAATATATTCAAAGTGAGGAGAGTAAAGAAGTGTTTGAAGCGATGATTTTTGGTTATCATAGAACTGGTTGGAAAATCGGGGAGGCGTTAAAAAAAGAAAAAATTAAATTTGCCGCCGTTGACTTTAATCCAGATAACAACACTCTTTTTAAAGAATCAAAAATCAAAGCCTTTTTTGGAGACGCATCAGACATTGAATTTTTAAAATCATTACCACTTGATAAAGCAAAAATAATTATTTCTACTGTTCCCTCACCTGAAGATCAATTAGTTTTAATTAACTTTATTCGTCAGCACAACCCCAATGCGATTATGATAGCTAGTCTATATCACAAGAAGTATCTTAAAGCCCTCTACAAAGCTGGGGCTGATTATGTAATTCTGCCGCATTTACTAGGAGGTTCATGGGCCTCTGAAGTTATCCTGCGTGGTGAAATAAAAAAGCGCTCTGCCTGGAAAAAATATCGCAAGCAACAAGCACTTGATATTGAAGCTAAATAATTATTTTTTAAATGCAGCCAGGAAAGTGGCGATAGGCATTGATAACATCACTCCTA
Source organism: uncultured Gammaproteobacteria bacterium (assembly GCA_964500975.1). Classification (GTDB taxonomy): domain Bacteria; phylum Patescibacteriota; class Patescibacteriia; order Patescibacteriales; family UBA12465; genus UBA12465. Next base: position 41,869 of record CAZCQW010000009.1, read on the forward strand.
TACTTCCAACTAAAGTTCTGACTATTTCCGTGCTGACAACTTCAGTATTTATTAAGCGATTGAAGGTTAGATTGGCGTCTTGATTTAAAATAAATAATAACAGAAGTGGCAAGGCGGCGCCAGCGTAAGTTAGAAATAATGTATTAATAATCGCCCCTAAATGAGTATTCCCAACCCTATAGGCGAGATTAAATATCTTTTTTGGACTAAGAGATGGATTTGCCTCTCTAATACTATTAACTGCCTCAATTTGACCGACAACGATATCATCTAAAACGCCAATAGCTCCAATAATAAAGCCGGCGAGCAACAAGCCTTTAAAATTTATCTCGGTAGTTCCGATCCCAATTAAAAAACTAGCATCTTCTTGGGCCAAGCCAGTTAATCTTGTTAGTTTAGTAAAAATTAATGATAAGATTAGCGTGGTAAGCAAAGATAATAAAACAGATACAATCGCGATATGCGATTTTTTTTTAAATCCTTCGGTTAAATATATAATAATAGCAAGAATAATCAGACCACCAATAAGACTAACTAAAAATGGATCACGCCCTGCTAGTATCTGAGGCAAAATGAATTTAATAATAATAATGAAACTGAGGACAAGGCTAAGCAAAGCCTTCAGGCCTTTATATCTTCCAATTAAAAGCACGACGGCAATAAAAATTATTAATAAGATATAAATATAACCAGTTCTAACAAAATCAACCACGTAAAATGTTTCAACGCCCGCTTCGTCAATAAATCTATCAATATAAACTGTGTCGCCTATTTTATAAAAATTAGAACTATCTACCTGAATTTCGGAGATTCCATTATAAACAATCTTCTTATCCTTAAAGTCGCCTTCAAGACCAAGAAGTTTCAAATTTTGTTGTTTATATTTTGAACCATCTTCCCTAGTCTTTTCTTCTACGGCTAAAACTTCAATGACGCTTGCTTTAAAAGTTGTTGAATCTGTTGGGATTACGACATTTTCTTGCGCTTTTGCTAGTGAAGAAGTAAACAATATAGAAAATAGGCTAAATATTAATATTTTTTTGAGTAAACTCATATATTTTATTGAAATTTATACTATTATCTTAACCTATCTACGAGTTCAAATCAAATTAACTACTAAAGTATTGATTGACGATTTTTAAATATAGTGATAATCTTTACTATTAATAGTACCTTACATAATCACAAATATTTACAAAAAAATAAAAATGGAAATAAAAAAACTAAAACCAGGAATAACTGTAATTCTAGTTCTTGATGGGGTTGGAATTGATAAGTTATATGTGCTTGATTTAAAACAAGAAGGCCTGAACGGTGACAAAGAAATTAAATTAAAAAGTTTAGTTCTTCATTCAAATGAGGAATTTAGTTTTTGTTTATTTAGAGAGGGTTGGCTGCTTGTTGGGTCGGACCCAATGACGGATAAGCCATGTTATGCGAGCCGTGGCCCAGCTTATACCCTTGAATCATCCCTTCATCCGAATTGGATTAATTGGAAATTAAGTGCTTAAAATATAAATTAAGCTACACAAAAGAGGACTAAGTCCTCTTTTTAATTTTATTTTACTAGGATTTTCTCTTTCTTGAGTTCATTAATTACTTCGTCTAAACTATCTAGCAGTGGCAGTTTAAACTTTATACAAATAAACTCAACATTTCCTCGGCGCCAAAATTTTTTTGGACAACAACAAATTATTTTATGATTTCTAGAGAATAAACCGAGTTCTAATAAAGAAATTGGACTTTTTGAATTAGGTGCAAAATACATGATAACGTAATCACTTTTTTCTAGACCCGAGAATTCCCACTCTAACTGTTCTTTAAATTTTCTATTAGTAATTGTTTGTTTCCAAGAGGAGTCCCAATGATCACGACGGGGATTTAATAGGGTTCCCTGATATGATTCTAGTAACACTGCAATCTTTGTTTGCCAATCTTCAGCTTTACCCATTTCAATGCTACCCGCTAAAAATATAACTGGTTTTTGGCTTCTAATTATTTTATTTGGCGCTGTAATAACTTTCATATTAACTTAAGGTCTTAATCCAGTTATCCAAAAGTTTGTAGGCTTCGTCTAAATGTCCCTGGTCTCTAAATGTATGCGGAGCACCAGGAATCATATATAAACATTTACTGCCCGGCAATTCTTCAAATAATATTTGTTGATGGCGTGGTAAGGTACAGTCATCAAGCTGACCCACCATCATAAAAACAGGCATCATTAATTTATCAGCTTTTTTTAAAAGATCATACTTCTCTTTTTCTTGTAAATATGACCATTTAATTTTAACTTCTAGTCCATCCCAGTCTTCAATTAACCAACCAGTTTTTTCCCAATGTTCTAATTCCTCTTTTGTGAATGTTTCTTTGCTTAAGTTGACGTTAATAACGGTAGAAATTGGCGCTAAAGCTTTTACTTCACTAGGATGATTTTCTGCATAAAACGCCGAAGAAATTGCTCCGAGACTATGCCCGCAAAGAATGAATGGTTCTATGTAAAAATTTTGTTTCTTAGCCCAAGCAATAACATCCTCTAAATCCTCAAAGAAGGTGCTAATATTTGAATCCTCAAACACTCCTTCACTTTCATTGTCAGCATTCTCTACGCCGGTGTTAGTAGCATCAAAGCGGATAACCGTATATCCATTATTTTTAAAGCAATCGGAAAATGTTTTAATATGTTTAGAATCTTTGGAATCACCTAATCCATGCATAACAAAAGCTAAGCCTATCGGATTTTCATTTTCTTCCAGGATTATCGCCATTTTTTTGTTATAGCGATTATTAATAAATATTTTTTGCATAAATATTTTAAAGACTTTTAATTAATTTAACTATTTCCGGAAAAGTTTCTACTCTAAAATGGCCATTTTTATTATCAAGAACAAAAATGTTTGCTTTCTTTAGTTTATTCATATATTTCTCAGCGTGAACTAAAGGGACGACCTCGTCATTACTAGAAAAAAATAGATTAACATTTTTACAGCTCTTCTCTATCAGAGATAAATCAGATTTTAATTTAAAACCACCGGCGTAATAATCTCCAGCTAATAAATTATCAAATGGTGCGGCAACTAAAATTAAAGCAGATATTTTTTTAGGAAATATATTTTCCGATAAATACTTTGCTAGAAATACTCCACCCATAGATACGCCAATCAAAATAACTCCATCACGCAAAAGCTTGATATAGTTTTCAAAATTTATTTTCCATTCATTATACTGAGCATTGTCTGGGTTAGGCATTCTCGGGCGAGAAATTTCAAAATCATTACCTAAATATTTATCAAGATAAGCATCTCGCCAATTATTCCATTTTCCAAGAGATACTTCCCTGTTTTTTAGATAACTTAAATAATCAGTATAAGTTCTAAACGCTTCAGCCCCATGAATAAAGAAAATTTGTTTTTTATTTTTCATATTAGAAGAACTTAATACTTAATTAGTTTCTTATTTAAGTATACTGTTAAATAAATATCCAGTAAACATGATTCCTAAACCAACTACTGAGGCGAATATAATTATGAGTTTAGTCTTCATAATTTTCTTTAAAATCATGAATTCTGGCAGAGATAAAGCCGTTACAGCCATCATAAAAGCTAAAGCAGTACCAATTGCTACACCCTTCTCTGTTAAAGCACTGAGTAAGGGGATAATGCCTGCAGCATTAGAATATAGAGGTATTCCAATTAAAGTAGCCAGTGGAACAGCGAACCAATTATCTGACCCTGCGTATTGAGCCAAGAAATCAGCCGGTATGTACCCATGAATCCAGGCACCTAGGCCAACACCAATAATAATGTAGGGCCAAACTTTTTTAATTATGCTAAAAGAATATTTTTTTGAGAAAGTGAATCTTTCCTTAAAAGTTTTATTACTAGATATTTGAGGTGTATTTTCATTCTTTATAATAAAATCGGCAACTAAATGTTCAACTTTTAAACGACCAATTATTATACCAGATATAATTGCTATTAAAAGACCGCTAATAATATAAATAAGAGAAATTTTCCAACCAAAGAGACCAATTAACAAGACTAGAGCGACCTCATTAATCATCGGTGAGGCAACTAAAAAGGAAAAGGTTACGCCAAGTGGCACACCCGCTTCAATAAATCCAAGAAATAATGGCACAGCCGAACAGGAACAAAATGGTGTCACTATTCCTAAAAGCGAAGCTAGAATATGACCAGTAAGTTTGTTTTTCTTTGCTAAAAATATTCTAACTTTTTCAGGTGGTAAATAGGTTCTAATAAAAGAGACAATAAATATAATTACTAGTAGCAGAATAAATATCTTTAGTACATCAGCAATAAAAAAGACTAAAGTATTTGCTAAAAGGCTTCCCTCTTTCATGTCAAAAACTGAATAACTTAACCATTCAGCTAGTAATTCTAAAGGATAAAACATAAAATTTATTTAACTTGTAAATACTTAAAAATGTCTTCGGCAGCGATAGCCCCCTCTGAACATGCAGTTATAATTTGTCTAAATGAATTTGAATTATTTGTTATGTCTCCAGCCGCCCAAACCCCACCCCTACTAGTCCTCTGACTCGCCTGAGTTTTAATATAATTTTTTTCATCGGTTTCTAGTGAGAGTTGATTAATCAAGTTCAAGTCTGGTTCAGAGCCAACCTCAACGAATATTCCATCAAGAGTTAAAAAATCCTTTCCAATAAAATCTTTACTCAATCTAATCCCAGTTAGCTTATCGGTGCCCAGTAACTCAATAATTTCAGTATTATAAATCACATCAATCTTTTTATTTTCTTTAATTTGATCAATCCAAGCAGTTTCTCCTCGCAAAGAAGCTCCTCGATAAATTTGATAAACTTTACTAGCAACTTGCGCTAAATACAGCGCAGCTGTATTGGCACTATCGCTCCCGCCAATAACCGCAACCACTTTATCTCTATAAAACATGGCGTCACATGTTGCGCAATAAGAAATACCTCTTCCTGTCAATTCTTTCTCATTTGGTAAACCAAGGTGTCGGTGCTTTGTTCCTGTAGCAATTAATACTGTTTTTGATTCAATATATTCTCCATTAGATAAAATAATATTAAACAATTGATTAACTTGCTTAATAGATATAACTGAGGCAATTTTTTGTTGAACCTCTAATGCATTAACTTGGTCAAGCATTTTACGACTTAAATCCATGCCAGAAATCTCAGTTTGAGAAGGAAAATTACAAATCTTATGGGATGAAGTCATGAGTCCACCTGGAAGATCACCCACTAATACCTGGTTAACCTTATAACGAGCTGCATATACTGCTGCGGTCATCCCTGCCGGACCATTACCAATAATACATAAATCAAATCTTTCGGTTTTTTTATCAGAATTTAACTTCAAATTACTTTCTCCGCAAAGCTTTTCTAAAATTACTTTAAGATCTTTTTCCTCAACATCACCAGATAAGCGCTCGTCTAACAATTCAGTATCTTTAAAAAATAGAACTGTTGGGGATCCATTCACACCCAAAGAGACAGCTAACTCTCTATGTTGTTGGCGAAATATTTTGATAAATTTAGCATTTGGGAAAATCGTAGCCATTCTCTCGTAAATAGGAGCAAGCTTTTCACATGGCGGGCATTCATCAGAATAAAAATCAACAACTAGAATAGGCCAAGTCTTTTTTAATAACTCAAATTGATTATCTGATTCTAAATACGTAATTTCCATACTTTAATTTCTACTCGTTAAATTATTTTTTATAAATTCTCTAAAATCTTCAGTTTCTAACGGCTCCCCTGCTTTATTCATTAATTTATATTGGAGTCCTATTTCTTTTAACATGATTTTTCTATCAATATCATTAGGTAGGTTAAATTCTTTTTGAAAAAGCTCAAATGATATACCGCTTTCATTTATAACAAATTCAAGGGTATTGCTACCTCTAATATTTTCGGGTTCAATTTTTCCGGTAGAAGTTTTAACATTTGATTCAATGTTTTGCTGCCATAGAACTGGTGAAAATGATGCTCCTAAAATTGCCAAAGCAAACAATATTACGACTATCAAGCTGAACATATTTTTAGACATATTTTTTCCAAACATGGAAACAGTTAAGCTATTTTTTGGACATTCGCTAACACAATTTAAGCAACTAATACAATCAGCAGATTTTACTGATTCACTATGCTCAACATCAAGACCAGCTGGACATGTATAGTTGCAGTGATTACACGATACGCATGTATTCTTGTCTCTATATAACCTAAAGAAACTTAATTTTTTAAATATACCTAAACTTGCCCCAAGTGGACAAAAATAACGACACCACAAACTCTTTGTAAATAACGATATAATTAATAATACTATTAAAATTGTATAGCCATAAACTTTTTCTTCCCATTCGTTACCTAAATGCATTAAAGCGTTGTATGGGTCGTAATTTCTAAAAACTAAATCGCCTAACTGATATGATAAGACAATAATGATTAATAATATTAAATATTTTAAATAGCGTGCATACTTATCAATCAATATCGGTAACTCCAAATCCTTTTTTATTCCTATTTTTCTACCTAAACCTCTAATCATTTCCTGAAGAGCTCCTAGCGGGCAAAAATACCCGCAAAAAACTCTTCCGAAGAAGATTGTGAATATTAATACAATTACTAAAAGGGTAAATGAGCTAAGTAAAATACGTTTTAAAAATTCACCAGTTGTTATATAGGTTAGTAAACTCTCAAATCCACCAAAGGGACAATAAGCATCAATTGGAGCTGCTTTTTCTACACCTAAATTTAAATGTTGCAGAGTTAAATAAAAGACCAAAAAAATTACAGCCAACTGAGAAATGCGTCTTAAATAATGCCAATTGATTTTATTTTTCATAGCTTTGAAAAAAATTTATTAATAATGAATTATATTTTTTAAATATTTTTTTATTAATTGAATAATAATTTCTTTGTTTGTCTTTCCTAATGCTTATTAGTTTTAAATCCCTCAAAACTTTAAGATGACTTGAAGCTAAATTCTGCGACAAATCTAAACTATCATATATTTCACAGACACAAGCCTCGCCTTTCTTCAGGAGGCACAATATTCGCAAACGATTCTCTTCGCCTATAACTTTAAAAAATTTTGATATTTCGTTAAATTCTAATGACGTTTTTTTATTAAAACACTGTTTATTTTTCATATGTTTAATCAATATACATTGATATATTATCAGTTTTTATCTAATGGGTCAATAAAACAAAAAAGACTCAATAAATATCAAGTCTTTTCTTCTGTAGTAATTTTATTTATTTTTCTTTAACAAGGCTAGGTCGGCGGTGATTTTTAAAATATTATCCTGAATATCTTTTAATAACCTTCTGTCTTGTTCGTCATCACTTTCTTCTTGAGCATCGTCTTCCTGTAGCTCTTCAACATCTTCCGCAATGTCTTCTACGTCTTCAGCGATCTCATCAACGTCTTTTTGAATTTCATCAATATCCTTTTCAACCTCTTCCAAGCTTTCAGTATTACGGTTAATAGACATTTGAATAAAAATTGAGAGGTAAATTGCCTCTAAAGAAACAATAGTGGTGAGCACAAGTAAAACTGTATCCCAGTTTCCATGGAGAAAACCAACAACAAAACATGAGGCAAATATTAGTGTGTGAATAATTAATGACGGGAATGATCCTATCCACTCAATAAACGAATTAATTCTAATATCAATTTTTTTATTTTTTTCGGAACTCATATAAGAATAATTAGTAATTTATCAACCCTAAAGAAGCATATCACAAATTATTAAATTTGTAATCTAGGCCTCTATTTTTACGCCAAACGAGTCCAGAAGTGACAAAATATCGGGATAGGAAAATTTAGCATTCTTTAATTTATTATCAACCGGATTAATGCAATAATCAACTGCGCCAACAAAATCGGCGTTCTCAAGATTTGTATGATAGAATTTACAAGCCGAGAGGCTTGATCCAGTAAAAATCGCCCCATGTAAATCTGTATTTATAAAATCAACCTCTTTCATTTGGCAATTTACGAATTTAGTTTCCTTAATTTCTAAATCACTAAAATCACAAATCATAATTACACTTTCTTTAAATTCCCAGCTGATCAGAAGCTCATCAATGAGACCAAACCGTATACCCAATAATTTACATTTTTGAAATACTGCGCCCTGAAAACTACAATTATTAACTTTGAGATTTGATAAATTACAATCTTGAAATATGCAATCAATAAATACAGAATTAGAAAAATCACAGTCAGTGAAATTGCATTTCTTGAATGTGCAGTTCGTGTATTCCCTGTCATTTAGCTTTTCTTCTAAGAATTGATTCCCGTGGAAAACTTCTTGATTATAAATCTGTTGCATAGTATGAATTTAAGATTATATTCTTAATATGCTTTTTTTTATTTTTTAATAAGCATTTCAAATAGTGTTTGAATAATTGTTAAAACTATACTGAAAATCAAGGCGTTAATAAATCCTCCAACTTCAAAACCTTTAACAATGCTAGAGGCTAACATGATTATCAGGGCATTAATTACAAAGGTAAATAGTCCAAGAGTTAGGATGTTAATTGGTAAAGTCAAAAGCGCGAGCAAGGGTTTAATTAAAATATTTAAGAGTCCTATAACTAAAGATAAGATTAACGCGCTCCAAAATCCAGCCACTACAACGCCTGGGATTACGTAGCCCGCCATTAATATTGACAAGGCTGACGCAATCCATTCTATGATAATCATATTATTATTTATTAATTATTTAAATAGTAATTATATAGATAAGTATAGCAGTAATGACTTGCTTATAGTAGTCTGTCTGCTTGGTTTTTACTGAATATAAATAACTGTTTGAGTCTAATAAACTACCACCGGTCACATGACCGGTGGTATTTATCTTGCCCACCTTGTGGGCGAGGTGTCTAAAGTGGTAATTTCTGTATATTTACTTGATGATGTTCTTGATGTTTAACATAGTTTTGAATAGTCATCTCATCAACGCCAACGGTGGAAACAAAATACCCTTTTGCCCAGAGACTTCCCTTGGGTATCTTCTTGGTTTTCTTTTTGATCCATGCCGACAACTTACCTTTGATTATGCTCATGACATAGGAAACAGAATACTTTGGTGGAATATCAATAACCAAATGAATGTGGTCATCGCCAATGTGCCAAGCAGAAATAGATAGACCATTCCATTTGGCGATTGCCTTGAATATTCGTCCTAGTTCTGCTTTAATATAATTATCAGCCATCACTTTTTCACGATATCGTGGTATCCACACCAAATGATACTGACAGCGATATCTGCAATGAGATAGTTGATACAGTTTAATACTGGAAATAAAAAATCACCTTCTTTCTAGACCTAAGAGAGGTGATTTTATTTTAACATATTCCACTCCGAACGAGAGCTTCGCTCTAAACGCACACACCCGCTAAAGCGGGTGGTTTTAATGGCTTATAAAAACCCCGAAACATATTTGTCTCGGGGTAAAATATCGGTTAACATTTGCCTAAATTGTTATGGTTTAGCTTTTCGTCTGCGGAACGCTATCGCCGTAAATTTTTTCAAGTTCACGAAGTTGATTGAAGAATTCTTCTAGCCCTAGTCGTGTTTGATAATTCGGGAAAACGGTTTCCTCCCAGCTTTTAAAAATTGGGTCAGATATACCTTCGCCAATATCTCCATTCCTCATAATTTTTAAATCGTTATATTCTGGCTCTTCATAAAGAGAGTCTGTAAAACAAAAAGATGTATAACTATTTTCTCCACTCAAAATTGATTTTAAGCTATGTCTTACTTGAATCTCTAACAAACGAGCGTCAACGCAATCAAATAAGTCTTCGGGAAAGAATACGCCATTTACTACGGGAAGTTTTTCAAATAATTCGCCCCAATTCACTATATTTTGATGAAGCTCTTTTTTAAACTTATCAAAATCATTCTTCTCTAAAATTCCAGCCATATTTTCTGGGAACTCGGTGCTTTTAAGCAAAGAAATAATTTCTTCTTTCATTTTATTCAATTTTAAATGTTCAACAATGTATTTTTAAATATCAAAAAAGCATACAATAAGTATACTTTTTTGTCAATACAGTCCGCCTACATTCTGGTCCCAAGCTTAATTTAATACAAAAGACACCTCGTTTCAGGTA
>CAZCQW010000010.1:0-3560 GCA_964500975.1 uncultured Gammaproteobacteria bacterium
TACGTAGTGAACCAGAGATGTCTAGTTTGGTTGAGGGATCTGTTAGGCCTATGCCTACATCTCCGACTGAGTTAATCCTCAATCTTTCTGTACCGCTTGTATATAATGATGTTATACCATGAGTCCACGTACTAGCTATTTTAGTTAACTGACCTATTTGAAGTTGGCCGGCGGAAGCCCCTGTTATTCCAGCGCTATATTTTATAGCTAATCCACGATCCCAATTAACACCATCGCCGAAATATAAACTTTGAGATGTTGGCTGAATCAACCAAAGACCATTTGCGCCCGTAAAACTATATAGCTTTGTAGCAACGCCACCAGCCACATCACTAAAATAAATAGATCCACCATTAACTTTAAAATCTCCATTTTCAATTTCTAATTTTACACTTGGCGTAGTGGTTCCAATTCCCACTTTACCACCTGTCGTTAACACCATTTGGGGATTTTGATTATTGGTCATGAAATTCAAATTATGATTTGATTTCGTGCCAATCCATCCGCCATAAGTTGCGTCGTTATAAAAACCTGTTTCCCTTGTCCCATCCGTTGTAATTAAACCCCATCCCGCCGAATTAACAGTTAATTTATATCCTGGATTAGTAGTCCCTATCCCGACGTTGCCAGCATAAGAAATGACCATTCTGCTATAAGTATCTATATCAGAAGCGACTATGTCTACCCCACTCTCAGTTGCAGGTCTTGCAATAAATTGTAGAGCGTTTGCACCCGAACCTTTAACCCACAGACCGGCATTTGTCCCCCAGTAACTCGCTGCATTAGTGGATTTATAACGATAATTAGTTGCGTCATAATACATACCTCGTCCGACAAATCCATCCCATCCATTTGTTCCATTTTGCGTACCCCAAGTAAAAATCCCTCCACCACTAGTATTCCCGCCAGCCTGTAAATAATAATTACTATCGATAAAAGCATTTCCGCCAGCAAGATGTAGTCTTGCTCCCGGATTCGTTGTTCCAATCCCAACATTCCCATTAACATCTGTTTTGTATACTGTTGTTCCATTAGCTGTCCAACCACTAGCAGAAGTTACTATTGGATTTATTATAGCGGAGGTTGTAGTTGAGTATAATGTTCCAGTGTTATCAGCCATTACTAAAACATTACCAGATCCTCCTAGTAGAGAGTGGGTAGTAGCTAGAGAGTTACGTAGTGAGCCAGAGATATCTAGTTTAGTTGAGGGGTTAGTTAGACCTATACCGACAGAGCCATCATTTTTTATAATCATCTTTGTGTCTGCGCCAATTTCATAATTATTAGAATCACCTGCCGAATCAAGAATAAAGCTTAAGTCACTTCTACTATATGATCCTGAGGCGCTACTAATAATTGCGGTCTTTCTTTCAGTGGCACCGCCAAAAACATTATGAGTAAATTGAATTCCAATATTTCCAGCATTCAAAACATTGTTTGAAATATTTATTACAGCATTTGAACCATTAACTTCAAAATTATTTCTTGGATTAGTAGTTCCAATCCCAAAATTGCCGCCGTTAAAATAAGAGGCGCCAGTACTATTATCTATATGAACGCGGTTAGACCCATCACTAAAATCATAATCACCAAATAATGTGTCGCCAGTTGTTTTAGCGCTCAACCCTTTATAGCCAGAATAAAATTGATATGCTGAAAAATCACCTACTTGTATAAAATTTTGACTTCCAACTACATCGCGAAAAGTTATTCTCAATTTGCAAATACCGTTACCCAGTCCAGAACGTGTCACATATTGAATGCCAGAAAAACCAGTAACATCAACCACTGTCCCCCAAGCCATCCCCCCTTCACTATTATCACAATTACCATCCCAACCTCCAGTGCCTTGATGGGTGTCATAGTATTTTTCAATCAAAAAGGAACTAGAGAAGCCATAACCAGTACCCCAAGGAGAGTTAACAGCTAGGCCATAAAAATAATGCTGCATTGTGCCAAAATCAACAGTAATTGAACCTGTCTGTCCAGTTGCAGTCTGAATTGAAGATCCTGTATTACCATCAAAAAGTGAGGCTGTGCCGCCACTAAAGCCGCCGCCTAGAGTTACTACATATTTTTTATCAGCGTTTATAAGAGCATCATAATCATAACCAATGATAGCCTGATTAAAAAAGGGATCTGATAAAATAGTGAAATTCTTTACATTGTATCCATTTTGAGAAGCAACTGGATTGTTTAAAATTATCGTTCCGCTTGCTTTTAAATCACCGAGCACGTCAAGTTTTGCCCCCGGATTAGTTATACCAATCCCAACATTCCCATTAACATCTGTTTTGTATACTGTTGTTCCATTAGCTGTCCAACCACTAGCAGAAGTTACTATTGGATTTATTATAGCGGAGGTTGTAGTTGAGTATAATGTTCCAGTGTTATCAGCCATTACTAAAACATTACCAGATCCTCCTAGTAGAGAGTGGGTAGTAGCTAGAGAGTTACGTAGTGAGCCAGAGATATCTAGTTTAGTTCCAGGATTAGTTAGACCTATGCCGACAGAGCCAGTAATTCCGTCAATCATCATTTTAGAATCAATTGGAGTAGCTGGCGTAACAGCAGCATCAGTGTTAACCGCAAAAATCAAGTTTTCCCTTCCCCAGCCATCTCGACTCTGTCCTATTATCCCTATTTTATCCGACACCGTACTGTTATGACCAATACTAATTCCAGCCCAATTACCTGCTGTTATAGATGGATATTGTATCATTTGAGTAAAGCTGGATGTTGCAGTTGTAGTAATATCTAGTTTTGCTCCTGGCGCAGTCGCCCCAATCCCAACATTACCACTTGATTTAACAGTAAATAAATTTGAATACGCCACTGTATTGTAATATCCTATTCCAAACTGTCCCCCTGATTGATATCCCATGTAAAAATTATGTAGTGTCCCAGGATTTTTAAAAACTAAGCCATTGTCATGTCCTGTTAATGTATCATCCATTTGTTCACTTTGTTGTATTCTCAAATTTCCAACCACATCTAGATTACTTGTTGGCGTCGTCGTCCCGATTCCGACGTTGCCATTAACATAAAATTTTGCTGATCCTGGGTCTCCTCCAATGCCAAAGTTTCCGGAATCTCGCTGAATAGTAACTTTGGTTGTTAAAGCCCCAGCAGCCTTAGATTGAATTAATAAATTATTTGTACTTGCGCCATCATAAAATAAACTAAATCCATAAGGCACTCCAGTAACATCTTCATACATTTGAAAACCGGAAGCCTGGTTAATTGCTGACTCTAATCTAACGTAAGCATTATTAGCAGAATAAACATGTAATTTTTCAAGTGGACTAGTCGTCCCAATCCCCACATTACCAGCGCCAGAATCACCATTCCAAATATTACTATTCCTAGTTCCACCCCAAAGACTTGTTGAGCTCGCAAAACTTGCCAAAGGAGTGCTATAAAGAGTACCAGCATCATCCGACATAACAACAGCATTCCCTGCTGAGCCAAGTAAACTATGCGTAGTAGATAGAGTATTTCGGAAGCTACCGGAAACATCTAATTTATTACTAGGGTTGGTCATATTAATTCCAACGTTG
>CAZCQW010000010.1:3570-10745 GCA_964500975.1 uncultured Gammaproteobacteria bacterium
CTATTTACACTATTAGTAATATCATACAGAGAAAAACCTCCATTGCTGACGCCAGTTATATAAGGATTAATTGCATAATTATTTCCACCAGAAAAAGTTGTAGAAAGTGTTAGGGCATTATAACCTCCTGATGTCATTTTTAAATTTAGAAGGTCGCTTGCTCCTTCAATCCCTAACTTAGCTCCCGGATTAGTCGTCCCAATCCCCAAAGGCCCAACCATAGAAGTTGTTTGAAATGTATTTACAAAATCAGAAAGCAAACCATTCCAATCATCTGCCTCTAAAGTGCCAGCGGGGAGCTTATTATAATTACCAACCGCCTGAGCATCTTTTAAAGAAAAAACAAACAAAAAAAGACCGCAAATAAAAAAAGCGTTTAGATATTTTTTTGATTTTCCTTTTAATCTAAGGAACATTAAATTATGATTTTTTGTTTACTCAACCTAATGCAAACCTCAACTATTGATAAATAAATAATATCATTTATTAACACTTATGCCAAGCTAAATAATGTTTAATTCATCCTTATCTGAACGCTCCTTTTAGTCTCGTTAAAAGAGCCTACAGAATTAAAAATTATCGGATTATTTCTATTTGTATAGTAAACTTTATAATCAACTCCTGAGCCTAAAGTTTTATTAAATTTTTCAATTGACTCCGTCAAAGAGGTTGGCTCGCTAAAAAAAGACCAACTATTTTTTCTAATTTCATAAAGGATTTCTTCCGCGCCAGACTCAGCCGCAAAATAAGCCTTAGTCGACTGGGACTGCGTGCCTGATGCCTGCAAGCTCAGAACCATAACATAAGAACCGCTTAAAGCCACAACTATCATCCCCGCTAAAATAAACATCGTGAGAACCAAAGCGCTCCCCGACTTATCCTTAAAATTATATTTTGAAAAAATTTTATCCTTTAATAATAAATTTTTCATAACTATTTATAGTAACGTGAAGTCACGCTAGTTTGAATAACCATTTCGGACTTAAACTTATCCTCGTCGGTTGCACTTGCTTTTAAATTAATTGTAATCATTTCTTGAGAATTATCCGAGTAAGAACCCTTTAAATAAAATTTCAAACTATCAATATTTATTTTTCCCGGGGAAATAAAATCTTCCCTATTTACCGAGCCATCTGTTAGTCTTCGATTAACAAGAAAGCGCTCAACACCGTTTAAATTTTCTATTCTATAAGTAACACATTCACCATAGGAATTCTTAAAAGATAAAATATGATTGTCTCCGCTAATAATAAATACTTTGTTAGAATTCCCTGGGTCGCCGCTACAGTCACCCCTGTCTTTTTGCGCCATCCTCATTTCTTTAGCCACTACCTCTAAAAAATACTTAAGACTCTCTTGAACATTCTGCGAACTAATCGAATTTCGCTGCGCGTCAATTGATAATTTAAAAATACTGGTTGTTGAAATAATTATAACCACAAACAAAGAAACGGAAACCAAAATCTCAATTAAAGAGAAGGCCGCCTTATCGTTTCTATTTTTATTTACTTTTTGTTTTTTACCTCCAATCATAAAGAGCTGCTTCAATAGTATAATCAAAAGAATTATTTCTATCTGTCCAATAAACCTTTGAATTAATTAACATCTTCCCCGCTTCTCCAGCCGCATC
Source organism: uncultured Gammaproteobacteria bacterium (assembly GCA_964500975.1). Classification (GTDB taxonomy): domain Bacteria; phylum Patescibacteriota; class Patescibacteriia; order Patescibacteriales; family UBA12465; genus UBA12465. The sequence continues at coordinate 5,201 of CAZCQW010000010.1, forward strand.
AGGATAGCTAATAGTAATAATTCTCGAAAAGAAACCACCCGACATATCACCCGGCGAAGACACGTACATATCATTATTTTTGACCAAGCGACCGTCACTTAACTGATTAGCGGTCACCGGAAGCGTCATTGAGTAGTCCATATAATAACTGCCGGCCGATAAATTTTCCGCCCAAGTTACCGCCGTTGACCCAGGGCGACTATTTGTATCTCGTACTTGACGAATTAATTCAACGCCTTCTTGTGCTAACTGATAAGCAACCAGACTCTTACGGCTAACGCTTTGCGCTTGTACGTTCTGAGTAATAAGGGACATAATACCGGTCATGCCAATAGTTATCACAAATAAAACTGCAATTACCTCAACCATTGAAAAAGCCGGAAGCACTTTTCCTTTTTGTTTAAATTTAATATTTTCAAATATCCTTCTTAACATAAGATAATTTACCTTACTGTTTTAATCTATTTAATCAGTCACTTCAGCTAAACCCAAAAAATTAACTCTAATGGTTTTAACGAAACCGCTATTTACGTCCTTAAGTCTAATAACTACATAATCATAAATATTTCCAGCACTAAAAATATTTGTTCTTGGGTCAGGTGGCAAAAAAGTTACATTTGCTAAATTTGTTGTGTTCGAAACCGTTACGCCATTACCCACCACCAAAGAATCAATAACTATTCCTTGTGGCAATTCAACAATTCGCGCCCCAAATCTTTCTTCAAATTCACCCGCATCGAGATTCATATACCCAGCGCTTGGAGGAATTATTGTATTCCCTTCGTTATATCCAGGCTCACTTAAATCAGCAAAAACCGTATATTTAGATTTTTCCGCATCACTGCTAGTATTAAAATTAATTCCCCAGCCCGCTGCCGGAACCTCATCGTTATAGGTAACTAAACCGAGTGAGTTGTTTTGTGCTAAATGAATATCAGCAACAAGTTTTTGCGCTGTCATTATTAAATCAGAACGACGATTACTAGTTTTATAGTTAGCCGTAAAAATAGCGGTTATCATTACGATAATTGCTATACTAGTTAACATCTCAACGAGGGTGAAGCCTTGATTATTTTTCATTTTATTTCGCTTTTATTTCTCGCCAAATAGGCAACTCATAATTAATTTCCGTAATTAAGGTGCCTCGTTCACATTTATAATTATCAATATCGCTAACTTCAAGAAAAACAGTAGCTTCGCCCTGATCCATAAAAGTAATATCTGTTTCGATTGAATTAGTAGCCGAAATATCAGCCGCTAACCCGCTCACTCTCCAGGAATAAAAACAATTTGGCCCTGAGCATGCCTGAGGATTTGGATTTCCAGTCGCATAGAACACTGATGAAGTAGCCGAGAATTGAGTTGTTGAGCCAACCTTTACTTCAAGTGGTGACCAGGTAAAAAATGGGTTTGGAAAGCGATGTTTAAAGGTTGAAAAGGTTTTATTATTATTATCAGGGTTCCTGTCCGTATCACCTGAAGTATTTCCGTAGTATTGATACCACTGAGTTGGAGCATCTAATTCGTCATATAACCTCAGCCACCAAAAATAATTCTTTCCATACTCAAGTGCGCAGTTACCCGCCACTGAAAAAGAATTAATATTAGAATTTATTATTCCTGTTTTACAAAAAGCCGAATCTATTTGTCCTTGTGTCAGACTCGTACCAAAATCAGTTTCATTGATTACAATCTCATAAGATTTTTGCTGACCACTCTTAACACACCAACGTAAAGTTGCGCCCAATGAATTACTACTACAAGCCTCGGAATAGGAAAAATGCGGAGCTGTCATCGACCCGATAGTTAAGGTCTCAAGATAAATCTTATACGCATCAAAACAAGTATCCCCGGTATTACGAGGATCGTTTTTACAATTAAAAAGCAGGGTATTTACACTCGACGTACTCGTTCCATATCCATAAAAATCACCAGGCAATAAACTTATTTCCTGAACTCCCGGGCTCTTATAAATTTTTGCGTCAAGCGCTCCATTTGCACATGTCTCTAAATAAACCGGATTGTCCGTTGCATTATCTAATCTTATCCACTCCCCAGTGTTATCAACTCTCGCCCATCCATAAACTTTTTTTTCCGACTCAACATAACAAGCCCAACAATCATTACTCGCATTACATTTATTATTACAATCTGGACTCAGTGTCCCGTAGCCATTTGGTGGATCATCCGTTCCCTCAAAAGATATAAATCCGCGACGCTGATTCCAGGCCTGACCACGAAAATTTCCCTCACTATCAATAGTAACTTTATGATTAGAATTAGCGCACGGCGGAGCAAAAAAATGAAATTTATCGTCTGGCGGAAGATATTTCCCCGCGCCTTTTAAATTCCCAATTTCATTAAGTTTATCACCCATCTCATCGTCTTTACAATTAAAATAAACAAATCCATTATCCTGCCACCACGCCTTGCCGCGCAAAGTTGTGGTTGCGGAAGCTTCGGTATTACTTACTCCAAAACTAAAAAAAACTAAAAAAACTACCGAAAAAATTATCAGGAATTTTATGTTTCTATTTTTTTTTAAACTATTATAAATCATCTATTTTAATTTCTGGCGTTTACTATTACCTAAATATTTTAACAAACTTTATAAAGTTAGTCGAAATTTATTAAACTTTATAAAGCTTCCAAATCTATATAATTTCATAAAACCCCGTCTAAAAACTTTTTACCCAAGTACAACATTTTTTGACGCTCGGCCTCTATTTCGTCTTCATAACCGATTAAATGAAGTAATCCGTGAACTAGTAAAAAATAAAAAATATATTCCGCTGATTTTTTCTCCTCAAATACTTCTAAATATTTATTAGCTTTTTTAGTTTCTTCAATGTTAATAATAATCTCGCCAAGACTTTTTTCTTCCTTTAATTTAGACTTTAAATTAACCACCTTAACTATCTCCGCACTAGAAAAAGATAAAACATCGGTCGTCTTATTAATTCCTCTATATATATTATTAAGACTTTTCATTCTTGAGGCGCCAACTAAAGCGAGCGATACTTCCCAATCCTTTTTCCTGTTTTTTAATAGCCAAGCTTCAACAATTTTTTTAGTTTTGGCAATGTTTATTTTATGCTTAGTTGTGTTATTTATGCTTAACATATTATTTGTTTACCCCTCCCGAGGCGGACATGTCCGCCTCGGGCGGATAATTACTTTAGTCCTCGTCTAATTTTTCTTAGCAATTCATATAAATTATAAACCAAAGGATTTAAAATATAATCATAAGTTCCAGGATATTCTTTAGTAAATCCACCAAAACCAAGCTTAAATCTCGTTACCCCTGGCCATTTATTTTCATCAATTCCGTAAAAATCATAATATTTATAGCCCTCTGCTTGAGTTGCTTTAATTACTTCCCACTGCAAGAGATATGGTGCCATTAAATTTCTTGCTTCGTTGTCCGATGCGCCGTGCATATAAGTAACTCTTTCTTTATAAAAACAAACCATTGCTGTCGCAATATTTTTTCCCTCATAAACTGCAAAAAATAATTTAATATTTTTAGCGCTTAAAAGATTTTTATAATGACGACTTCCATGGAGACGAAAAGCATCGCGCTCGCTAGTAAGCGACATTAATCGCCAAAATTCTTTAAAATCAACTTCATTATTTTCATTATTTCTATTACTTTCACAGCTCCCCTTCGCTACTTTTATTTTAACCCCTTTTTTCTCAGCCAATCGAATATTATAGCGAGTTTTTTGATGCATCTGGGCTAATAATTTTTCCGGGCTTAAACTTAAGTCTAATAATAAAGTTTTCTTAGGTTGCAAGTCTAAACTTTTTTTCAAATTTAGGTGTACGAGCTCATTAGTTATTTCTTCCGGCTCAATTCTAAAAAAAATAGAATTTGATTTTTTCTTTTTAAGTTCTGTTAATAAAAATTCAATCGCTTTAGCTTCGCCTCTTGGTCCTCGCGGCACGTAATAATAAAAATAGGGACCTATTAGTTTCTTCCGGATTATTAAAGCACTCGCTTTAATTTCCCCCGCTTCTTTAACCCCCCAAAGCTCGACATTTTCATGATTATTTTTTAAAAGTTCATACCAAAAATTAGCCTGCAAAAACTCATCGCCGGCTAAACGCTCAAGCTCATTAAAGTATTCAGATTTACTCAAAACAACTAATTCCATATTTCGATTATATCATAAAAACAAAAAAGAGGCTCAAACCTGAGCCTCTTAAAGCGAATTAAAGATTACTGTCTAATACCACCCGGAGTAGCAGTTTGAACACCAGCTGGAATGTCGCCAGTCTTAGCACCTAAACAATAAGTTAGGGTATAAGATGCGCCGTTCTCTTTTTGTGCATATCCATAAGGATTGCTACCCGCTGAAGTTGTACAAGTTCCGTCTGGCGGTAATGGGGCGTCGGGAACTTTAGTCATGTAAGTGCTAGAAGCACCAGAGCCTGTAATAAAAGTTAAAGAAGATGTCGCTGGATAACTATTCATTTCGTTATAATACATTTCCAAAGCAGTTTGGATTTGTTTAACATCAGCGACACGACGTGCATCACGTGAACGAGCACGAGCGGAATTTAGGGCCACAATTGATAAAGTTGATAGTAAACCGATAATAGCGATAACTACCAAGAGTTCAATCAGCGTGAAACCGTTTTGATTTTTTTTCATATTTAACTCTCGTTTAAAATGTTTTGTTTTCTGACTTAATACCGGTTATTAAAACAGCAAACAAAAATTTAAATTAATAATAAAACTATGTATAGAATAATAATAACATATTGCAAAAAAGCTCGCAAGACAATTTCAACATAAATTATCACCTAAATGCCTCCTCTTCTTACTCTTACTCTTACTCTTACTCTAACCCTAACCCTAACTTATTCTTAAACTAAAATTACTATCTAATACCACCTGGAGTAGCGGTTTGAACGCCAGCAATAATATCACCAGTCTTAGCACCTAAACAATAGGTTAAGGTATAAGAAGCGCCATTCTCTCTTATTGTATAAGTATAGGTATTACTGTTAGCAGCAGCAGTACAAGTTCCATCAGCTGGTATCGGAGCATCTGGAACTTTAGTCATGTAAGTGCTAGAAGCACCAGTTCCCTTGATAGGACTTCCTGAAGTTGTTGATGTTGGATAACTATTCATTTCGTTGTAATACATTTCCAAAGCAGTTTGGATTTGTTTAACATCAGCGACGCGACGTGCATCACGTGAACGAGCACGAGCGGAATTTAGGGCCACAATTGATAAAGTTGATAGTAAACCGATAATAGCGATAACTACCAAGAGTTCAATCAGCGTGAAACCGTTTTGATTTTTTTTCATATTTAACTCTCGTTTAAAATGTTTATTAATAATTGAGAAGAAATTATTAAATCAACAAAAATTTATTTAAAAAACAATAATCTATTTATGTCTGTATATTAGCATCTTTTTAAAAAATATCAAAATTTTTTGTTTTAATTTGTGTCTTGTTTATAAATTTTCTAGAACTGATTAGCCATATTATACATAGGCATGATAATCGCCGCCACCATAATACCAACTCC
>CAZCQW010000010.1:10755-34439 GCA_964500975.1 uncultured Gammaproteobacteria bacterium
ACCATAATCATCGGCTCCATTAATTTACTTAAATTATCTAACATATTAGATGATTCACGGGAATAAAAATTTGTAACCCTATCTAAAACCAAATCTATCTTTCCGGTTTTCTCGCCGACTGAAATCATCTGAGGAACCATTTTTGGAATATAATCACTATTTTCCATAATAGAAGAAAACGGATTACCATCATTAATTGATTCTAAAGTTTGCAAAATTAATTCTTTATAAATAATATTCCCGACTACTTCAGCCGTAATTTCTAAAGAACGTGTAATCGTTACACCTCCTTTTAATAAAGTAGATAACGATCTAGTAAAACGCATTAAATAAATATATTTAAATAAAGTGCCAAAAACCGGTAACTTTAATTTAATAATATCAAAATTTCTTTTTCCGCTATAAGTTTTTAAGTAAGCTCTAGTTATAAAAATTAAACCGATTACAGCAATAATAATTCCAACAATGTAACTTCTCATAAAGTTAGAAGTTCCCACGATAACCTTGGTCGCCCAAGGAAGCTCCATGCCAGACTCAACAATCATTGATGTTAAATTTGGAATAACAAAAAGCATTAAAACAATCGCCACGCCGATTAAAGCCACTAAAATAAAGGCCGGGTAAATCATTGCCCCCTTTACCTTCGCATTCATATCATAAGCCTTTTCCATTTCATCAGCTAAATAATCAAGTACCTCATCTAATTTACCAGAAGACTCACCGGAGCGAATAATATTAACAAAAAAATCAGAAAATACTTTCGGGCGCTTGGAGAAAGAATCCGAAAGAAAGGCACCACCATCAACTTCAAAAGCAATTTCCGACAACATGTTTTTTAAAGAAATGTTATTGGTTTGGTCAATTAAAATAAGAAGTGATTCTACTACCGTTACACTTGCTGAAACCATAACCGAAAATTGGCGCGCAAAAATAACTAAATCCTTGCCACTAATAGGATTGATAAGCATCAGTAACTTAGTATCATAATCATCTGTGGCATTATGAAGCTCAGTTGGACTTATATCTTTTTTTCTAAGTTTAGAAATAACTTCACTCTCGCTAAGACCAACGATTGTGCCCCGTTTTGTCTTCCCGTTTGCATCTTCAGCGATGTATTTAAAAATAGGCATATTTTTCCAAACAAATAAATTTTAACTTTCAATAACTCTTAAAACCTCTTCCATGGTAGTCAAACCTTGTAAAACCTTAACAATACCGTCCTGTTTAATAGTTATAAAATCTTCAGTCTTTTTAACCGCTTCTAAATTTAAGTCTTTATCACCACTATTAATCATTTCCTTTAGAGAATCATTAATTTCAATTACTTCCGTAATCGCAACACGACTTGAATAGCCAGTATTCTCGCAACGAGTACATCCGACAGCTTTGTACACTTTATAATTTTTAAAAACCTCATCGGCAATACTAAATTCCGGTAACTCCTCTTTAATAATATGTTGTGGAGCGTTTTTTAATTCATTAATAATGTCTAAATTAGCGTCGCTAGATAATTCTGTTGGTTGTTTACAATGTTCACATAAACGACGTGCTAAACGCTGAGCAACAACGGTTTTTAAAGTCGATGATAATAAAAAACGTTCAATTTTCATATCAATTAAACGAAAAACCGCACCCAAAGCATCGTTAGTATGGAGAGTGGATAAAACTAAGTGACCAGTTAAAGAAGCGTGAATAGATAATTCCGCTGTTTCTTCGTCACGAATTTCTCCCACCATAATAATATTAGGATCTTGACGTAAGAGAGAACGTAAACCACTAGCAAAAGAAAAACCAATTTTCGGTCTAATCTGCGATTGGTTAATTCCCTTCATTTCATACTCAATCGGATCCTCAAGAGTTGAAATATTTACTCCTTCTTGATTTAAAATATTTAAGATCGCATAAAGAGTTGTGGTTTTACCGCTACCAGTTGGACCGGTTACTAAAAAAATACCACTAGTCTTCTTAACTCCTTCAGCCATTTTTCTTAAGGCTAATTTACTAAAGCCTAAACCCTCTAACGTTGGGGCGCCACGAGAGGTGTCTAAAATTCTCATAACAACTTTTTCTTGACTAACTAGAGGCAGAGTTGAAACACGAAAATCAACTTCTCGACCATTAACCAGTAGTCTAATACGACCGTCTTGAGGAACGCGAGTTTCATCTAATTTTAACTTCGCTAAAACTTTAATACGAGCAATAATCGCACTATGAATACTACGCGGTAAAGTCAAAGAGGTGTGTAAAATACCATCAATACGATAGCGAACCCGACTTTCTTTAGCAAATGGTTCAATATGGATATCGGAGGCACGCGCTTCAACCGCATGACGAATAACAACCGAAACAATTCTTGAAACCGGTGCGCTATTAATATCTTCTTCCGAGACTCCCTCGGACTCAGTTTTAACAGCCACTAAATCACCCTCGTCCTCTTTAGCTTTAACTTCAAGAGCGCTAGAAATTTCTTCCTCTAATTTCTGATACTGTTTAAAAATCTTATTATAACTTGATTCTGAAATTAAATAATATTTTACATTTAATTTTTCATCCGATGCTAAAAAATTTATCGCCTCCATTGACTTCGGATCCAGCTCTAATAAACCGATTTTTATATCCTTATTTTCGCGCCCAAAACAGATAACTTTATATGTTTTTGCAATATCTTCTGGTAAAAAGTTTAAAATATTTTCAGGAACCTCCTCATTAAGCAGATTATAATACAAGAACCCATTCATTTCCGCCTTAGTCTCAGTCAAAAGCTCTTCGTCAATAATTTTTTCTCCAACTAAAAAAGAACTCAATTCCAAATTCTTTTCATTGATGCTTTTGCTTATATAATCTAGTTGCTCGCTTGTTATTAAATTTTTTTCTTTTAAAAAATTTAAAAGCTGAGTATTTTTATCCATCTAATTTAATTACTTTTTTTTATTAGATACGGGGAAAGGGTCGCGATTCCCCAGGGCGCAGTTTATTGGTTTTTTGGCAGATATTACCAGACCCTCCGCATTGGTTGAAGTTGACACAAGCTCTCCAACGGGGTTTTTACAAAGCAACTCGAAGTCAAATTTACTGACATTATTTTTTAAAGCTATAAACTTTGCATCACTTAAAACCGTATCACTTAAAGATGCTTGCCTAATACTACTACTTTCTTTAATAATCATTTCCGGGGACATAACGCCAGCATTATCACTTAAAAACAAGAAGACCTCGTCTTTAAAGAGAAATAAAAAAATACCGCCAATAAAAATAAGGATTAAAACAATATATAAAATATATCGAAAACGGCTTTTCATAAAATATTTTGAATTTATGGCTTGTAATAATAAGTAGTTAAACTCAAGTTAGCCGAATTACTATCAGGCAAAAAACTAAGCCCTTTAACATCAAATAAACGAAGGTTATTCTCTAAAACCTTTAGAAAATTCTTAAAACTTGAATAGTTAACTGCACTTAAGGCTATTTCCATATTAATTTCTGATACTTTATCGGGAACGCCGCTAGCTACACTATCTTTATTTTCTTGCTTAGCATCTTTTTTTACATCATCCCCCTCTTTGTTTATTGAAATTGAATCGATTACTAAACCGCTTTGGGAAATTATTTCTTCTAACTCGCCAAATAGGCTCTCTTTAACATAATCGTTAGGCAATACATTATTAAACTTTTTCAGATCACTGGGCGAAATTTTATTATAAAGACCAGAAATTGTTTTCAGGCTTTCCAATTTTTTCTTCTGTTCATTATATAATTTTTGTTGCTGGGAAATATTACTCTGAATTGCCAGCATTGTTTCATTATACTTTGGTTTTATAAATAAAAAATATGAAACAGTTAAAATAATTATAACCAAAAAAAGAATAATTATATTGAAATAATCTTTTAAAAATTGATTTAATTGATTTTGATTTTTCTGACTGCCAGAATTCATAAATTATTTTTTAAAAATACCAGGCTCTAGTTCAAAGCTTAAAGTGAAATTTACACTTTTACTGCTCTGGTCTGCCTTATTTAAAGCGGTATTTTTATCCTTACTATCTTTATTTGAAGAACTAACATCGGTAACGCTCACTTTTTTAACAAACGGATCATTAAGGAAAGCTTTAACCTGCCAGGAAACCTCAGAGAAGCTAAACGCTTGAGCTTCTAAAGTATAAACACCCTTGGTGTCACCACTAAACGAAGTAAATTTAACAGTGCTTAAAGTATTTTTTTCTATCCAAGAAAAAAAGTTACTCCAATAAATATGATTCCCCAATAATTTACCAAGCTCAACAGACTTATCTCGATAATTCATCGCTTCGTCCGCCTTATCTTTAACCTTGTTTATTTCAACCCCTATCTTACTAATATCAACATTTAAAGAATCGGCACGTTTTTTTTCCTGTTCAGCCCAAAAACCTAAACCAGCATATATTTCAAAAACAAAAACAAAAACAAAAAATAAAGTAAACGCTAAAACAACAAGATTGCTTTTCCAATCAAAAACCACCCTTAACTCACCTTTTATCAAATTAACTTCTAAGATTCTAGGGTTTTGAGGATTGCTTTTAGACTTCTCGTCTTTTTTGTCTTTTTTTGTTTTAGAAAAAATCATGAATATTTTTAAATAAATGATTTTTATTTAATTTCTCTCATCGCTAGACCGACTGCAACTGATAACTTAGCACCTATTTCAACTAAAACTGGCTTTAATTCCTCTGAATAATTAACTCTATTCCAAGAGTCGCCAACAATAACTTTTATATTTAATCGCTTAGAAAAATAATCAGCTAAATTCAAAAGCATTGATCCGCCGCCAGATAATATTACCTTTTCAACCTCGCCGCCATTTTGAGAACGAAAAAAATCAAGCATGTACTGAATTTCTGTAGTAATTGGCTCTAAAGTTTTAGTAATTAAATTTGGCAAAGCTTCTTTACTATCTTCACTTAGAACAACACTTAAATCAAGTTTAAATTGTTCGGCCTGAGAATATGTCATTCCTAATTTATCTGCCAAAGCAGTAGTAACACTTGATCCACAAACAGAAAGACTACGATTTAAAACGGGAATACTTTCTTTAACAATAAACATATCCGTACTATTAGCACCAATTTCAACAATCATAACTGTCGTCTTATCATCTCCAATTAAAGACCTAACTAAGGAAAAAGTTTCAGTCTCAAGACTAACTAAATCTAAATCAGCCTTTTTAAAAACCTCAACATATTTACGAACTAATTTTTTTGGCGATCCTGTTAAAAAAACCCTCATATTCCCCTTGCTAGGAATTTTCCCATTTTCATCAGGAATAATTTTCCAGTCAAGAATCATTTCTTCAAGCGGCAAAGGAATAACTTTTTTTGCCTCTTCGTTAATCACCGTAACAATATTTTTTTTATCAACATTTGAAAGACTAATGATTGAAGAGAAAACCGCAAAAGAAGGCAGTGATGCTGTTACTCTTGTGCTTGTGATGCCGGCTTCTTTTCGGACTTTTAAAATAGCCTGGGCTAAATAGTTAGCATCCTCGATTTTAGTAAAATTAATTTCACTAACATTTTCACTAAAAGCGTAATTTGATAAATAAATTTTACGATTCTTTTTTTTAAGCTCAACCATCTTTAAAGAAGAGTCTCCGATATCGATCCCTAAAAAAGAATTATCATTACCAAAAGAAAATAGACTCATAAGCTTTACAAAAACAAAAGAATTAAATTGAATTATCTTATAATTTGATATACAATAATTATATATTATTAGGAAACATTAAACAAGTATAAATATGACTTTTTTCAGTCGCTATAAAAAATTCTTTCTAATTTTAATTTTTCTTGCCATTGTCTTTTTGTCCGCTTATTTTATTTGGAAATTTTTTTTCCAAACAAATTTAGAGATCAACCCAATCACTGGAGTAAACCAAGAAACGCAGGGCTTTCCTTCGGTCGGAATTAACGATGGCTCAACTGTTAACGAACAAACCGGAACAGATAACCTGCCCTCGGTAACACCAGTAAATCCCGAAGTCGCTCCTGGTAGCGGCGCAATAAACAACAACCAGCCTAGCGATATAGCGATTGGCGGCCTAACAAAAACTGATATCATAAATGACACGCCCTCCCTATCTCCAACTTTAAACAAAAGCGGGCAGGTCCAATACTACGATAAAAACGAAGGCAAGTTTTATAAAATATCTTCAGATGGAGAAAAAATATCTTTAAGCGATAAAATTTTTCACTCAGTTAAAAACCTAACTTGGGCCCCAGGCTCAGACAAGGCAATTCTAGAATATCCCGACGGAAGTAAAATTCTTTATAATTTTGAAACCCAAAAACAGGTAACTTTGCCATCTCACTGGGAAGATTTTTCCTTCTCTCCTGACAGCAATCAACTTGTTTCCAAAAGTATTGGTATAGACCCTAACAATCGCTGGCTAGTAGTATCTAATGATGATGGCTCAAAAGCGAGCGCTCTTGAAGAAATTGGCACACAAGATAAATCAGTTTATCCCTCCTGGTCACCAAACAACCAAATTGTTGCTATGTATACCGAAGGCGTTGATTTTAATCGTCAAGAAGTTTTCTTTGTTGGCTTAAACAACGAGAATTTTAAATCAACAATTATCGAAGGACGTGGACTTAAATCACAATGGTCAACTAACGGCGATAGACTCCTTTATAGCGTTTATAACAGCGAAAACAATCTTAACCCTCGACTATGGATAGTTAATGCTAGTGGCGACAGCATTGGTCGCGGAAGGACAGATCTTGGACTTGAAACCTGGGCAGATAAATGCACCTTCGCTTCTAACACCGAAATCTATTGCGCTGTCCCAAATAATTTAGAAAGGGGTTCCGGCCTCTATCCTCAACTAGCCGATAAAACAGAAGATAGCTTATATAAAATTGATTTAGTAACTGGTAGTCAAAAATTAATTGCTGTGCCTAATGGCTCCTATAATATCTCCCAGATAATGGTTCCCGAAGGTCAAGATTATCTTTATTTTACAGATAAATTTAGCGGCGCAATTTATAAAGTTAAACTGCGCTAAAAATATTCATGTTTAAAATTTTAAAAAAGATCGGTAATTTATTACTTGATCTAATTTTTCCAATTGAATGCTTAAATTGTCACCAAGAGGGCGATTATTTTTGTAATAGCTGTTTTAAAGAATTAAAATATAATAATAAAGAGTATTTAGAAAAGGCTCTAAAAAATATAAAAGCACCTTACTTGGATAAAATTTTCATTGCCGGTGACTATGAAGATAAGAATTTAAATAAACTAATTACAAAATATAAATATAATTTTTTAAAACCACTCGGAAGCGTTTTAGCTAAATTTTTAATCAGTTTTTGGGACCTAGAAAATCAAGAAACAGCGACTTTAGATTTTAAAATTTCTAAACCACAAAAAGATTATATAGTCATTCCTATTCCCCTCTCTGAAAAACGTCTTCGTTGGCGCGGTTTTAATCAAGCCGAAATTATTGCACACGAATTTAGCGAGCATTTTAAATATGAACTAAATTTGGATTTGAAAAGAATTAAATACCAAAAACCACAGGCTGAACTTTCCGAAAACGAAAGATTAAATAATTTAAAATCCGCTTTTATCTGGAAAGGAGAAAATTTACAAGGAAAAAATATTTTAGAAGGCAAAACAATTATTTTAATTGACGACGTTACGACTACCGGCACAACCCTAAATGAGGCAGCCAGGGTTTTAAAGATGGCTGGTGCTGAAGAAGTTTTTGGGCTTGTGATTGCTAAAGGGTAGCCTAGTATTTACAAAACCCTAAACAAAGGATATACTTTATCTATAAAGACTGATTGCCAAGCCTACCAAACTTGGTTAGCCCTAAAAAAGCTAAGTAATTCCTAAGGTCTAAAAACAAGCGTTAGGCATAATTTGTGCCTAAAAACTGGGTGGAACCGCGAGACCAGAAATAAGTCCCGTCCCAGTAAAAACAGAGTTTTTCTGTTTTTACTAGGAGGGGATTTTTTTGTTTATAACTTAAATTTAAATATATGAAAGAAGAAATTAATGTAGAAGTAAAACGTCATAGCTTGGCCCATATCATGGGCGCCGCTATTAAAGAGCTTTGGCCAGAAGCTCAACTCGCTATTGGCCCGTCTGTTGATAATGGGTTTTATTATGATATTGACTTTAGCGACACAAAAATTGTTGAGGCTGATTTAAAAAACATTGAAAAGAAAATGGCTTTTTTAATCAAGCAAAATTTAAAATTTGAAAGAGCAGAAAAAGATATCAATGAGGCCTTAAAGGAAACTGAAGCTAGTGGAGAAATTTATAAAAATGAATTAATTAGTGGCCTAAAAGAACAAGGCGAAACAGTCGTCGGCTTTTACACGGTTGGTAAATTCACCGATCTCTGCCGTGGCCCTCACGTTGAAAATACCAATCAATTAAAACCAGGCTCCTATAAACTAGATAAATTAGCCGGTGCATATTGGCGTGGAGACGAAAAAAATAAAATGTTAACTCGTATTTATGGCCTAGCCTTTGATACCAAGGAAGAATTAGACACATATTTAAAAATGATGGCTGAAGCGGAAAAAAGAGATCATAGAAAAATTGGAAAAGAACAAAATATTTTCATGATGCATGATGTAGCTCCTGGTATGCCCTTCTTTTTGCCTCAAGGATTTATAATGCTTAATGAATTAATAAAACTTGTTCGTGAACATTCATATGGCGAAGGCTATAAAGAAGTAAGAACTCCTCAACTTTTTAATTCTGATCTCTGGAAAACTTCTGGACACTGGGAACATTACCAAGAAGATATGTTTATCCTCCACCACGCTGAAGATGATTGCGATTTCGGAATTAAGCCAATGAATTGCCCGGCTCATATGCTTGTTTTTAAACGTGATATAAAATCTTACCGTGATTTACCTTTGCGTCTCGCTGAAACAACAACTCTATATCGCAATGAAAAATCAGGAACTCTTCATGGTCTAACTCGTGTACGTAGTTTATCTCAAGATGATACGCATATTTTCTGTCGTCCCGACCAAATTCTTGATGAAATAGCAGAGCTTCTAAGGAAGGTAAAAAATATATATAAAATATTTAATCTTAACATTGACGAAATTCATCTCTCCACTCGTCCAGAAAAATTTTTAGGTGAAAAGTCTGTCTGGGATGAGGCCGAAAATAATCTAAAAAAAGCCCTAACCGATGCCGATTTAGAATATAAAATTAATGAAGGCGATGGAGCTTTTTATGGGCCTAAAATTGATGTTAAGGTTAAAGATGCAATTGGCCGTCAGTGGCAACTTGCGACCGTTCAATTAGATTTTCAATTACCTCAACGTTTTGATCTTCACTATACTGACGATAAAGGCGAATTTAAAACTCCAGTCGTTATTCATCGCGCCCTGCTGGGATCAATGGAAAGATTCTTAGGAGTCATAATCGAACATTACGCTGGCATATATCCTGTTTGGCTATCTCCAACTCAAATTAAAATTGTTTCCGTAGCTGAAGCTCATGTCGCTGGCGCTAAAAAATTAGCCGGCGAATTTAAAGCAGCTGGAATTAGGGTTGAAGTTGATGATGCTAATGAAACTGTGGGCAATAAAATTCGTAAAGCGGTTAATGAGAAGGTTCCATATATGCTAGTAATTGGTGATAAAGAGGTTAACTCCGAATTACTAAATGTTCGCGATCGCGGCGCTATGGAAACCAGAGAAATTGCTAAAGATAAGTTTATTAATGAGGTTTTAGAGATGATTAAAAATCGTGTTTAAAGTTTAAAAAATAAGAAAAAAAATAAAGCCCGTTTTTAAACGGGCTTTTGTTTTAGATAATTTTTATACCAACTACTTTCGCATTAGAAACAAGCTCAACCACCATGCCATTTTTTAAGACAGCAAGATCCGACTTACTTGCATGTAAAACATAGGGAAATCTTGGATCCTCACAAATAGAATACTGAAAATGATCATGAGGACGATTTTCAGGGTGTATTATAATTAAAGCGGTTAAACAAATTTCTTGAGGCAATTTTTTTATGAAAGAAAATAATCCCTCGCCTGAATTATATTCAATCAAACAAATTTTATTATCAAGATGAGAATCGAACGCATATCCATAATCAATGAATTTAATTTCACCCTTACGTCTTCCAAAGGAATGATACAAATATGATTCTTTAATTATAATATCACTATTTGATAAATCTATTAAAAAATTATTTTTCAAGTGATTAAAATAATTATTAAAATGCGAAGGAACAAAGGGTTATATCTAATAAACCCCATCTTTGCAAAAGGTGCAGAAATATTCTGCACCTTTTTAAATACTAAAAAAATAATCAATATTTAATTTGTATCACGATCAATAATTCCCATAACCTTTACCACCATTTTGCCAGCAATTGGTGGCCAAATATTTTCGCTGGTAATATCTAAGTATTTTATCCACTTATACTCATAATGTTCTTCTTCTATATCGGAAGCAAATCTTGGATTTGGCTTATCTCCGGAAACAAAGCAATAAGTCACATGTCCTTTAATTTTTGTCTTTTCGGCAATCGCTGTGTCAACTTCATCATCAATAATATCAATTAACACTAAGCCATTTTTAGGAATAAGCTCGGTCTCCTCTCTCATTTCTCGTAAAGCCGCCTCTTCCCATGACTCATCTTTATTCATACCTCCCTTAACTGGCTCCCAGCCATTATTGTCGCCTCTTTTTAAGAGAAGTAGATTTTTATTATCATCAAAAATAAAAACCATTACCGCTTGAATATCATAGTGTGTCATATATTTTTATTAAAACTGTAAAATTTTATTTTTATACTGCAATGTTCCGCAAACTGTGCAATGAACAGAATTTTTCGCTCTTAATTTAGAACTACAATAAATACAACTATGACCGGTTTTAAGAGGTTGGTATTTTCCAGCTTTATTCAAAATATCAAACAAGTAGCATTCAAATGGGTTAGAAAAATTTATCTTATATTTTTTTCTAAATTTAAGTACGTCCATTGACTGCGCATACTTATTAGTTAGTAAATCTAGAGTTGACGCACCAATAAAGGCCATTGTTTGCGGACGACTTAAAACTAACTTTGGCAAAACTTTTTTAAATGATTCCCGTAAAATATATTTAGTAATTTTTGAACCGTCCCGTCTAGTTTTAGTTTTTAAATTTAAGGGAATCTGAAGCGTAAAGTCGACCAATTCTTTAGAATAAAAAGGAGTAACAATTTTGATGCCAAGATAATCGGAAATCTTCTTAGTCATAACATCAATATCTTTAATTCTGGTTAGAATAAACTTTTTTAATTCGTTATCTCCGTCGGGCCAATTGAGCATAACCGGGAATGAACCAAAAATATCATCCGATCCCTCTCCAGTGGCAATTTTTTTAAGGCCAATTTTTTTAGCATAAGTTAATCCCTTCAACAAAACAATAGACGCGGCAATCCAGTAGATATTGAATGTTCCAACGGAAAGAACGGCGTTTTTTATCAAGTCTGAAACTTCGTCTTCTTTAAGCGGCACTAATTCGTGATTTTTGATATTACATCTATCACAAATCAATTCAGCAAAGCTTTTGTCTGGAGATTTCCTGTCTTCGGAAATAATAGTTACACAAGTTAATTTTTTATTATATTTTTTTGCTAAATAAGCTATAGCGCTGCTATCAATTCCTCCCGAAAGCAAAACACCGTCGGGAACATTTTCTTTAACAGCTTTATCTAAAAATTTATATACTTTTTTCTTATACTGTTCAAGCATTAACATAAATTTAATGATTTTTTTATTAATTTAATATTAATATTTAATGACTTTTTTAAATCAGTTAGATTTTTTTTTGACCTATCAGTTCCTTCAAAAATAATTTTTTTATTAGCGACATTAATCAAAAATTTTAGATCATTAAATAGTTTTACAAACAATAAAATATTTTTCTCATTAAAAAAGTCATGATTTTGGTTAGAAAAATGAAACTCTTTAATACGACTTTTATTATTAACAACAAACTTATTAAAATTTTTAATATTTAAATTGTTTTTAACATAAAAATGATTTATATCACAAGCAATCTTGATATCACCATTAATACAACGGTAGGCGGCTAAATCATTATTTTCAACATATAATTTAGAGGAGATAAAAGTTAATAATTTTTTATATTTCCTATACTCAGCTTCGTGAATAACAAAACTAGTAATCTTAAATTTCTGCATTAAACTTTTTACATCGGAAATTATTTTTTCTGGACCGATAAGTTCCCAATCTTTTCTTGGTAAATGTAAATTAACGGAAGTCTTATATTCATTAGCAACTCTAAGAATCGCCGAGCGACTATAAGCCTCGTAAAATAAACCATAATTAGATGTCCCGCCAAAACCTAACTCTAAAATATCAACTGCCTCATTTTTCACAAAATAAGAGCTGAGGTTTTCAATATTAGATACCGAATCTAATAATCTATAGTGACTAGTAAGCGAACAGCCAAATTTAGACATATTATTTTAATATCTCCAAAAAATTATCAGAGTCAACTAATAAATTAAAGTATTGGCTTCTTGTGATTCCCTTCACTCCGTATTTATAATAAGTAAATTTATCGTATTTTTGAATTCTCTCTAAGGATAATTTACCTTTTTTCAGCTCGCTTAACGGCGAATAAGAAGTTGGCCTAATTTTAATATTATTTTCTTTTAATAATATTAATGATTCGAAAATATCTTGTTTTGTCTGATATGGAACTCCCAACATAACTAAACCTTTAAGCATCATCTTATATTTACTAAAATATGAGGCGACTCTAATTATTTGATCCTTTGGAAATTCTTTTTTTAGAAATTTAGAAGAATTATTTATCGTTTCGATCCCAACCGAAACCTTATAGCATCCAGACTGGCTCATCAACTTAATTATTCTCTCATCATCCATTAAGTCAATGCGACTTGAAGTGCACCAAGAAATTTTAAGATTACGTTTAATCAACTCTAGGCAAAATTTTTCAACCCATTTATTGTCAACATTAAAGGAGGGGACAAATAATTTAAAACTATCAAATTTTTTCTTATTTTTATCAATAAAATCTATAATTTCTTTTGGTGATTTACGACGATCTTTTACACCAAAGGTGCAAACCGACAGACAAAATTTACAATTATACGGACAACCTTTGCCAACTGAAATGGCAATCTGTCTTTTGCCTTCATTTAGACTCGTATAAAAAGACTCCGGCACTTTACTAATATCCGGAAAGCACCATTCATTCTTAGCAAAATATCTTCCGGCAAATCTTTTTTTAAGACTACGGACATAAACGCCTTCTAATTTAGATTTTTTACTTTTTAAATACTTCAAATAACTCAATAAAGATAACTCCCAGTCGCCACTTTCAACTAAGGCGTCTATATATTTGTTTGATTCAAAAAAATTAGGAACATAATTAACTATGTCGCCATAAGCTATTATCCGGATTTCAGGATCCAATACTTTAATGTGACTAATTAAACTTAGAGTTTGATAAATATTTTCAATTCTAATCAGAACGATAACTACTTTTGGCTTTTCTATGGCAATCTTTTTAGTTAAATTGAAAATACTATAATTTAAGTCTAAACAATCAATTGATTCTAAATCAATTCCCTTTTGTTTTGACAAAAAATGAGAGACTTCCCAAAAATATACATATCTTTTAGGAATGGTCACGTGAATAGGTCGAGTACCGGTTTGACGACAAAATAAATGTAATACTTTCATAAATATTAATTATTTAATTAGCCAATAATCATCAATATTTATACCATTTTTTCTAAAATAAGTCTAATTTTAGGCCTCAATTAGAGAAATTCTAAGGAATTTAACTTTTGAAATCTATAAAAACATGCTATTATTTACTTGTCTTAAGTAATATAAAATAAATATGAAAAAACATAAAAATGTATATATAATTTTAGGCGTAATTGCCTTTGTCGCAGCCCTCTCTATAAGCGGTCGCTTTCTTAATAAAGATAGCGCCACTACTATGATTTTGTTCTTCGGCGATACCTGTCCTCACTGTAAAGATGTTGAAGAATATATTGTTAAAAACAATGTTAAAGCTAAATTAAGCTTTAAAGAGCTAGAGGTTTATAATAACCGCGGTAATGCCACCCTTTTAACGGCTAAAGCCAAGACTTGTGGACTAGATACAGCCCAAGGAGTTCCCGTTCCATTCTTCTTTGACGGTCAAAATTGCCATGTTGGTAGCGATAAAATTGAAGAGTTCTTTACTCCTTATATAACTCAAAGTAAATAAAATAATCCGCCCGAGGCGGACATGTCCGCCCAAGGTGTAGCAAACAAAATGAACAAAATAAACAAGAAGCTATTATTCCTTAGTCTACCCGCTATCAGCTTATTTGCTCTACCCGCGAAGGCAGTTTGTCCTGTTTGCGTAGTTGCCGTTGGCGCTGGACTTAGTTTAAGTGAATATTTAGGAATTGACGATACTATTGCTGGCGTTTGGATTGGTGGAATGATTGTGGCAATGATTGCTTGGAATATAAATTGGTTTAATAAAAAGGGTTGGAAGTTCGGCAATAAAGATTTACGTAATATTTTAACAACGATTATCTACTACACAATGGTAATTTGGCCTTTAATGTCACAAGGATTAATAGGTAATCCGATTAATAAATTATTTGGGATGGATAAGCTAGCTCTAGGAATAAGTCTTGGCAGCATTGGCTTTCTTGGCGCAACACTTTGGTATAACAATATTAAGAAAAGTAATGGCGGCCACGCGCAGTTCCCTTTTCAAAAAGTTGCCTGGCCAATTGGCGCCTTGCTTATTCTAAGCCTCGCTTTCTATATAATAGTTAAATAAACAAAAATATGTCAGAAAATATCATGAGTTTAAGCGAAATGGTTGATAAAGTTGATAAGATGAAAAAAGATCACGAACTTGATCTTTCATCTGATCAAGATTTAAGTATCGCAATTATGAATTTAGTTAGTATTGAAGAACACTTCTTCTTTACTGGCGCTAAAACCGGAAAACCAGAATACTATGACCTACTAAATGAAATTCGTGAAATGCGAAAGTCTCTTTTAAAAAGAATTATTAAAGAATATGAGGGCGAAGTCTGGTGCATCTCTAAACACTTACTAGCCGCTAGTTACCGCTTAATGGAAGTTGGAACTAAAGCTCAGGGTAATGGGAAAAAAGAAGACGCTCAGGAAATGTTTCAAAAAGCCTATGATTTATATTCTCTATTCTGGGGCTTAAATATGAAATTAATTAATCCTGGTGAAATCAAAAAAATTGATGAAGACGCAATAAATAAAGATGATAAGGAAAAAACTAGTTTAGCGGGAAGACTTGGTGCCTTAGTTAAAAAAGCGATTAACTGTTGTATTGAATAAAAAACTGATAAAAAAATTTTAGAATATTAAAAAGAGGAAGCGCGATTGCTTCCTCTTTATTTTTTTGTTAGTCAGCTTAGGAAATTTCATCCTCAAAAAATTCAACCGGCACAAAGGCATCAACATCAATTTCATTTTTTATTACGGTCGCTTTCTCAAACGCCTTTTTAGGGAAATGTCGAACCCTTATGATTTCTTCTTTTTGCTTCTCAGACAGCATAAGCATACAAAGCGGGATCGGATAGTTTTCTTTATCCTCATCTTCGAACTTAGTCACGGAAGCCATGTAAATAACCTCATCATCAATTTCTTCTTTGTAAATTTTCATAAGGTCATACTCGACGAGGGAGTTTGGCTGAAATTTCTTCCTTATTTCTAAGGATTTCAAACACTTGTCCGGCCTAATTTTAGCCAGATAAGGAAACATCTTTGTTTCCCTTTCCCAGTATCCAAACTGGTTTAATTTAAATGTACTCATGTTACTCTTTTTATACAAATAAAACGCTTATTTGTGATTTTAAATCTTATTCCATTAACAACAAATTGTCAAGATATTAAATTTACTGTCAAGAAGCTTGTTTTCAATAATTATTTTTCTACAACGAGCATCATCTTACTAGTATCAGAAAAAGACTCATGATACCCTGTCAGATAAACTTTAATTGCACTCATAATAATTTTTTCTGGGTAGCGATAATTTTCTCCCTTGCGAGTTCCGGGATCATTAGTAATAAATTCTTTAACTCCGTAATCATAACCCTTAATTAATATCATGTGAGTTACTGGGCCAGGAGCTTTAAAATTAGGATTTTTTAATTTTCGACCGTCCATAGGCAAAAGAACTATATTCCCTTGTTCCAGTTCTTTTATAATATCTTTTTCGTCTTTAAACGGTTTGACAGAAACATTATCATAACTAAAATAGTCATTAAAAATCCAGGCGGCAATATCATTAATATTAACATCTCGATATTCACCGTAATTCTCTTTTTCAAAATCAGATAATTCAATAATTCTCTTTTCAAATTCACTTTTACTTATCAAGTCTTCAGCTTTTAGCCCTTCATTTTTAACCCAAGCCATGGCCATAATAGCCACTGCCTCTTCACAGCCATCTTGTTGGCGCGAATCAGCCCAATTAGCCGAAGGAGCTTGTGTTGTAAAAGGAACTTTAATATTTATGGTTGTCGTCGCTTTGTTTATCGTTGTGCTCGCTTTAGTTTTTGAGCTAGTGGCAATAAGTTTTGTGGTTGTTGTGATAAGTTTTTCACTTGATACAATAATTTCTGAACTAGTGGCTTTGATTTCAGTATTCTTACTTGTACTAGTACTAATAACTATATCTAGTTTAGGCGTCACATCATTTATCACATTTATTTGATTATGACTGACTAATTTTTCCGTCTTTAAAGGACGATTAGAATAATAAAAAAACGCCGCTAAAATAATAAAGGCTAATAACATTATTTTAATCGACGTTTTTTTCATTTGTTTACTCCTCCCTAGGCGGACATGTCCGCCTCGGGCGGATTAAGTTAATATTCAAGAAAAGAATGCCCATCCATTTCTTTCGGAGCCTTAACCCCTAAAACACGTAAAATAGTTGGCGCGATATCTTTTAAGCCGGAACCTGATTTTATTTTAGCGGCCGCAATTTTTTTATCATTTGATACGACAATTACTGGAACTGGATTAGTAGTGTGACTAGTTGAGGTGGCCGCGCTTTTATCTTCAGCATTACCATGATCAGCAATTAATAAACAAGTATAATTTTTACTTAAAGCCGCTTTAACTATTTCTCCCTGAGCCTTATCAACGGCTTCAACCGCAGAAATAATCGCTTTAATTTTTCCGGTATGTCCAACCATATCGCCATTAACTAAATTTGTCACAATAAAATCATACTTACCGGTTTTAATTTCACTGACTAAGCTCTCGGCAATTTTATAAACACTCATTTCCGGCCGTAAGTCATAAGTTGCAACTTTAGGCGACATTATCAAAACCCTGCTTTCTCCTTTAGTAGCTTTTTCATTCTGGCCGTTGAAGAAAAAAGTGACATGGGCATATTTTTCGGTTTCACTAATACGGAGCTGCTTCATTCCCGCGGCGCTTATCACATCGCCTAATAAATTTTTCAAAGAGATGTTAGGAAAAACGACCTTAGCATTCATCGGTTCATAATATTGCGTCATGGCCACAAAATTAACCGGGATCATCTTGCGCTTAAAACCTTTAAACTTATCTTCTACGATAGCGGCGGTTAACTGACGCGGCCTATCGGTTCTAAAATTAAAAAATATTACCCCATCATTTTTCTTGAAGCCCTGATAGGAAGATAATTTCATCGGTTTAATAAATTCATCCATCTCCCCGTTCTTATGACTAAATTTTACACTCTTAATTATATTACTAGTTTCCACGCCATGAGCCGATACTATACAATCATAAGCCTCCTTAGTTCTCTCCCAGCGATTATTTCTATCAATCGCAAAGTAGCGACCACTAAGCGTCGCGATTTGTCCGAAACCAATCATTTTTAATTTCTTTTCGAGAGCTTTTAAATGTTTTAAACTTTCTGTAACTGGCGCATCACGACCATCAGTAATTGCATGAATCAAAACATTCTTAAACTTATTTTTTTCACACAAATCAAGAAGCGCAAATAAATGCTTCATGTGAGCATGGACGCCTTGTGTTTGAAGAAGACCAATAAGATGTAAACTAGTTTTATTTTTTTTACATTTATTAATTACCTCTAACAGGATTTTATTTTTGAAAAATTCGCCAGTTGAAATTGCCTTATCAATTCTCGTCATTGACTGGAACATAACACGGCCAGAGCCTAAAGTTAAATGACCAACTTCAGAATTACCCTGAAAGCCTTTTTCTAAGCCAACTGCTTCGCCACTCGCCGCAAGTAGTCCACTTTTATAGTTCTTTAAATAATAGTCCTCATTAGGCGTTTTAGCCAAGGCAATAGGATTATCTTTCTTTTTAGGATTATAACCCCAGCCGTCACGGATAATTAAAATTACTGGATTCTTTGCTTTCATAATATTTTATATCTATTTTATCTTTATTTTACTAATGTATTATACTATTTTACCTCATTTTAGAGCAAATAAAAAGAAGGTCTTGTTGACCTCCTAAATAAGCTTTCAAAAAAATGTTAAACTAATATTAAACTAATGCTGATGCCTGGATTATTCTAAATTTATAAACCGGCAAGGAGTTGCTGTACACCCTAACATTCGGATGCATTGGGTTCTTAAAAAGAATAACCCATGCCTTCTCTTCATCATCATCTTTTTCTACAAAGTTGATAAATTCAACAATTGCCTCAACTTTTAATATCGAGCTTTTATACGAAATTTTCGGCAGAGATAACTCTCCATACCTACCTACTCCAAGGATTATGCCCTCATCAATGGCTTCCCCGTTTTCAAATAATTCAACCATATTTCCTTTCGCTAAATTCATGGTGCATGTTTTTTTTGATTAATACTAAAATTCAAAGAACAAACCCGGTTAATTTAACCGGATATTAAATATTAGCACTTACTTTAAAAATGTAAAGTGCTTTAGGGTTGGAATAATATTGGGCGCCAGAATCTCATTATCTAATTCATTTATATCCACCCATTTAAAATCAACCGTATCTGAGCCCATAGAGATGTCATTCAATCTTTTGGCTAAAAAATGCGCCAATATAATACTGGTTTTTTCGCCATTAATTTCTTTTTCAGTATAGAAAAAATATGGTTCATTATTAATAATTTCAACATCTAAACCCATTTCCTCCTTAACTCTTCTTTTGGCTGTTTCTTTAATATCAGCTTCATTATCAGCTATTTTACCGCCACAAAACTTCCAAAAATTATCTTTAGAATCTTTATCCAATAAAACTTTATTATCCTCAACAATAACAGGACCGGAGGCAATAATTATTTTTGACATATATTATATCTAATCAACAGCCTGAAAATAATTACAATGGCCAGTCGGAGGAGTTTCTGTTTTGCTTTCTGTGCAAAAACATTTACCACCTTCATGCACCTCAAAGCTGGTGCAGTTCCAGCACTGTCTATCAACATTTCCAAATTCTTCAACAAACTCGGCTTCAATTTCGTGGGCCATATAATTGCTTACCCCTCCCTAGGCGCGCATGTCTGCCTCAGGCGGAAAAATTAATTTATTTAAAACCTCAATCGCTTGGCGAAAAGCCTTACCGCGATGATTAATATTTATGAGTTCTGCGTGGTCAAATTCAGCATTAGTTTTTTCGTAATTAAAATCTTTGGCGAGTACAATCGGTGCATAACCAAAACTCTTATTTCCCTTAGGCTCAAAACCAATCTTCCCCTCCCAATCACCCTCAACGGTATCAACGAATTTTGTTTCCGGATTATACACCGCTACTGAGCAGTGGTAATAACAATCTCTATCTTCAAAAGGAATATTCTTCATCTCGCCTAATACTTTTTCATAATTAGCCTTATCATCACCCTTATCAGCATAACGAGCCGAGTAAACGCCAGGGCGGCCGTCTAGAGCCTTAATACATAGGCCACTATCGTCGGCTAGCGTAATCATATTTAAAAAATCGCCAGCCACAATCGCCTTAATTAAAGCATTACCTTCAAAGCCTTTAGCATTTTCAACAAGCTCAAGATTTTTAGTTTCCTCGGGAAAATCAAAGAGAAACTTCAAGTCATAGTCAGTTCCCTCAAATATCTTTCTAATTTCTTCAGATTTACCGCGGTTAGCGGTCGCAATTAAGATTGTTTTCATATATTAATATTATAGCGATAAAAAATATTCTCGCCAAATAAAAAACCGCCAGAGCTTTTGACTGATGGCGGTGTAAAGATACAGGTTATTTACGATTAACGAGGTTCATCCAGTTACATTTAGTTTGACTTTCGTGGCAATAAACTTTTTCCAAATGTTTTATCCTCGGAACTGGATCAAATTCCTGATAGGCGTTTATTACATTAAGATAAAAATGCTTCAAAGATTGTTCAAACTCAATTAAGTTCTCAGTCTTTAGATTAATACTTAGAAACACCTCTTCAGAACTTTTAATACTGATTATACCAGAAGAGATGAGTAAGGCTGCTATAACTAAGTTCTCGCGAACATAAGGCTGAAGAGTTGGATTTTCAAACGTTTCTTTTTTAAAAAAACGACAAACGCGAGCAATGCACATAGCGATAATTTCCGGGTATTCTCTAACCGGTCTACCTTGCAAAATCACGATCAAGCCCCCAATAGTTGCTTTGGCCTCCTCAAGACGGTTTTTAAACTCACCTAGAGCATTATCACTCTCAGAAGAACATCCAACTGGATGATTGCACTCATGTCCAATTGTATGAAGTAAATAATGGTCAACCGTGAGTAGTTTTGATAACTTTTCGCCCACTTCTGGTGTGCAGTAAGATTTTAACAGATCCTGGGCCCTGTTCATGCCCACCTGTGAACCTTCCAAATTCATGAAAACTTTACCACCTTCACTTAAAATATCCTGACGATTAGGAACCACTTGCCCGACCGAACGGAAATTTGCGCAAACGCCGGAGTTAACAACCATTGAAAAAACGCCCATGTCTAAATTATTTAACTTTAATTTAGCCAGCGAAACGAGGGTAAGATTAACTCCAATAATACTTGCATAAACTGGTGTCTGGTGTCTGATTTCTGAAATCATTTTTTCTCCGTAGTCAGTCCTAATAACCAATTTGTACTCAGGACTCACGCCGAATGGGTGTTCGTACTGATTTTCCATTCCATGAATTGGAAACATGCGGCAAGTAGTTGGAATTTTAATCCACATTCTATCTACCTCTGCCCAAACTTCTTCAAGCTTTTCAATTTCCGCACAAGCATACGCACCGCTAAGTGCCTTAAAATAATCATGCAATTCTTTTTCACCATGTTCAATACAGGAATCAGTTAATTCTTCTAACTTATCAACGATTTGTTTGATTGTTAAACGAAAAGCTAAAGCCCATGGTTTACGATTAAAAATTTTATTTTCCGAAACATCATAATCAAAAACTGTGTAGTCAAAGTAACCTAATTCATTTTTAAGCGTTTTTTCATACTTTTCTTTTTCAACTGTTGAAAGATTTTGATAATCAATCACGATCTTTTCAAACCATTCATAGTAAAGCTCATCAATTAAAGCACCAAGCTCAATTGAATAAGCAAAAAGATTTGATTCAAAATCGCTTACATCTTTATTCAATATAAACAACTTTGAAAAACAATCTCTTTGAAAATCAAAAATTGGAAATAAGAATGAGTCCAAAAATCTTAAATTCAAAGCCGCATCAGATTTATCAATCTGGCCATTTTGTTCGGCTAAGTATTTGATAATTTCATCGATTGCGGAGTCCGGACAAATGCCATTGGCGCCTTTTTCAACTTGTTCAACATATTCAAGAATATGTTTAGAAGAAAAAATGTGTCTTGAGATTGCCGCACTCAGAATACTGACAGCACTAGGCAAAGTCATTTTTTTATCAATAATCGGCATTTCAAAACCTTGGCGAAGAATTACGCCAAAAAGACCTTTTCTAATTTCTCTCGGTGATTGTTGAGGTAGTTTCATTTTCTTTTTATTTTTATTGGTTAGTATTCATTTATTACAGAACTATAAATCAGCAAAATAAATAGGCTAATTCATATCAAATTAGCCTAAAATTTATTTTTTGTCAATTACTTAATTAAGCGCCCAGAAGTGCTTCCTGTTCTGCAACTTGAGTATCTTCAATTCTCTTATAAATAGGTTCAGGATTAACTACTTTAAGCAATCCAGTTTCGGGTTTCTCCCATTTAATATCAGAAAAATTCTGACCTAATTGGCTGTATATTTTTTCTGAACTTTGAGGCAAGAAAGGATTAATTAAAATTGCTAAACATTTAATAACCTGAGCCGCCACTGCTAAATCCTTAGCCGCTTTTTGTTTATCGGTCTTAATTGAAACCCAAGGCGCCATATCATTAATATAGCGATTACCTTCTTCAACTAATTTAAATACAACTCTTAAAGCTTCACGGAAATGCCCCGCTTCAATTGCGGCGGAAGTTAAATCAAATGATTCTTCGGATAATTTAATAAATTCAGCCGAACGCTCATCTAGAGTAGTCGGGAATTCAACGCCTTCAGGAAAATTCTTATTAATGAAAGCTAATACACGATTAATAAAATTACCGAATGTTCCGATTAATTCACTATTAGTGCGAGTGGCAAATTCTTT
Organism: uncultured Gammaproteobacteria bacterium; assembly: GCA_964500975.1. Taxonomy (GTDB): domain Bacteria; phylum Patescibacteriota; class Patescibacteriia; order Patescibacteriales; family UBA12465; genus UBA12465. The sequence continues at coordinate 33,413 of CAZCQW010000010.1, forward strand.
CCAAGAAAAATCCGCATCAGAGGTTTCGCATCCATTGGCGACTAAATAATAACGTAAAGTTTCATAATCAAATTTAGCTAAAAAGTCAGGAAGCCAAACTGCCCAGTGACGACTCTTAGAAAATTGTTTTTTGTCTAATGTTAAATATTCAGAAGAAATAATTCTGTCTGGTAAATGAAGTCCGCCATAAGCCATTAAAATTGATGGCCAAATGACGGTATGAAATGGAATATTATCTTTACCATGAACATAATAATGGAGAGCCTCCTCATTCTCCCAGAAATTTTTCCAAGCATCTTTATTACCACTTAGAGTTGCCCATTCTTTGCTAGCTGATAAATATCCAGATACAGCCTCAAACCAAACATAAATTCTTTTTGATTCATAGCCTTCAAGCGGAATTTCAATTCCCCACTGAGTATCGCGAGTAATCGCTCTATCAATTAAACCCTTGGTTAAAAACTCTATTGTAAAATTTTTCGCATTAATTCTCCAACCCTTAGAATCCTCAACCCAAGTTTTTAATTTATCTTGGAAGTTAGTAAGTTTAAGAAAAAAATGTTCTGATTCTTTCCAAACCGGAATGCTGCCACAAATTTTACACTTAGGATTAATTAACTGACGAGTATTAGTTAAGCTACCGCAATTATCACATTGATCACCACGAGCCGAGCTGAAATGACAAATTGGACATTCGCCCTCAATATATCTATCCGGTAAAAATCTTTGGCACTGCTCGCAATATGGAAGTTCTTCGGTCTTAGTATAAATATTCCCCTCATTATATAATTTCAAAAATAAATCCTGAACGACTTCTTTATGGTTCTCAGTAGTTGTTTTAGTATAATTATCATAAGAAAAATGAAGACCATCCGCTAAAGTCTCTACAAATTCCGCGTGATATTTCTCAGCAATGTCTGATGGTTTAATTCCTTGGCGATCAGCTTCAAGCGCAATCGGAGTTCCATGACAATCACTACCGGAAACATACAAAACAGAGTCGCCATTTAAGCGAAAATAGCGTGTT
>CAZCQW010000010.1:34449-41468 GCA_964500975.1 uncultured Gammaproteobacteria bacterium
CACTAAAATATTTCTTTTCTTCATAATATATGGATTTCTTTAATAATTACTTTAAGATTACAACATTTTTAGAATAATTTCAATGCCGCCCGATAAATATAAAATTGAAAAATAACCTAGTTTAAGTCTAATTCTATTCGTTTTTTCTCAGTAACAATTGGCCAACTATTTTCAGCATTTACTTCAACCCAAGCACAATCACCGATTTCATTTAACTCTCCAAGATTTAAAATCTCTCTAAATAAAACTCTCATCGGGCCGCCATGCCAAACGACGGCAATATTTGCGTATTTATTCTCGTATATTAAATCATTCACGGATTTTTGGATGCGCTTGCTAAAATCCTCATACGACTCTGCACCGTCAATTGTATTATTTTTATCTTTTAGTTTTTCAACTAATTCTGGATACTTTTCTAAAGCCTCTTTTTTTATCATGCCTGATAAAATTCCATACTGGTTTCTCTCCTTAAAGTTATTCTCAATAATAACTGGGCAGCCAAGGCCGGAGAGAATCTTAGAAGTTTCTTTAGCTCTAACAAGCGGACTAGATATTATTAATTCTATCTCTTTGCCCTCAAGCTCTAATGGTAGTTGCTCTACTTGTTTTACACCCTCCTCTGACAAAGAATCATCATAATCACCTCCGTAACGATTTTCAACATCCCCCGTTGTTTGTCCATGTCTTATAAATATAATATTCATAGATATACTTCTCTAAAAAATATAATGACCAAAAATTAAAATACCAACAACAATCGCGGTTATTGATGAGATTAAAACCGCGCCCGCTGCCACGTCCTTAGTATCTCTGGCATAGGGATGATAGTTTGGTGAAGTTAAATTAATATCAATTTCAATTGCCGTATTAAAAGCTTCAGAAGCTAAAACGAAGCCAGAGGCAAAAATAAGCATCATCCACTCAATATTTGTAATCTGGAAATAGAAACCTAAAATAACCATTAATAAGAAGCAAGTTATTTGAATCCAGGCATTAGGAGTTGTTTTCAGAAAAAGAGTGATTCCCCGGCCCGCATTAACAAAACTCTGAGCTCTTCTAAATATCGCAAATCCTTTTTTAGTATTAATAGTATTTTGCATATATAAATTAAGTAAATTATTTACCATCCAATATATTAATTATTTTAAAATAATCCCGAGCGGGATCCTATTCTAAGAAGTAAAATAGATATTTCTTTTTTCTCTATTTTATAAATAAGCAGAACATCGGGCCTAATATGACATTCTATGCAGTTTTTAAATTCTCCAATTAAAGCATGGCAGCGATATTTTTCTTCTAGTTTTTTTCCGGAAATTAAAAAATCCAAGACCCTGCTAAGCTCAGTTAAAACTAACTTATTAAATTTATAAGCTTTTAAATCTTTTTTAAAGCGGCTTGAATACTTTAAAGAAAACATAAATTAATCAGACAAGGCATCCTTGATTAAACTAGAGCCACTTTTAAATGACTTAGGACTATTTTTCGCACTAATTACAGACTCTCTAAGCATTTCTGCGTTTCGCAAAGTTAAACCATTTTCGTCTCTTAATTCAAAGGGAATATTTTTAGTATTAATAATCTGACGAAAAAATAGTTTTACAGCCGAACTCATGTCCATGCCTAAATTATCCAAAATCTTTTTAGCCTTATCTTTTGTTTCCGCATCAATGCGAATTTGAATTTGTTCGTTATTTTTAGTATTCATATGATTTTTATTATGTTTATATTGTATGGCAATTTTAATACATTGTCAATACATAATAAATTTTATACTTATACCTTATTTACTAATAAATTTACTACCAAGATATTGGGGTAAAATTCTATCGATAATTTCAGCGTATTCTTTATCCATAAAACCATATCGAAATTTTTCACCATTTATCTTTTTTATACTTATAATAAACTTGTTAAATTTTAAGCTATCAATATCGTGATACAAAACCTCGTTCCTCACTAACGATAATAACTCGGACATTGATTTAGTTTTTAATAATGCTTCCCCTTTGTTTATTATTTCTGATCTGTTAAACAGTGCATTCTGCATAACATAATCATTTCCATTAATTACCTTATCTCCCCCAGTCACCGAGACATTAATAAATAACAGTCTACGATTTGTAATTAATAATGTGTTTTCTGGAGCGAAATTTCTACCCACCCCCAGAAACTCATAGCTACCCATTTTTCTGGAAAAAATATCTTTAAAACTAGCCATCGATTTAATAATGCCAAAAACAGTTCCCTTAATTACTTCATCTTGATATTCTAATACTTTAACAGGATTAACATTATTAGCCTGTCTATTGTCAGGGATAATGACTTGACCATTTAAATTTAATTTTTTAAGTCTCCTATAACTAAAAATATTAATACTTTTAAACAGAATTGATAAAATTATAACCGGAAAAACAGTATATATTAAAATGGAACTGAGGGCGCCCAGATATTCTTTAGGAATAATTCCTGAAAATAATATAAAAGCTATAACCGCTAAAATAATGCCTAGTATTAAAGCATATCTGATTATTTCAAACTTCATGCTAATGAGACCATAATTTTTATCAAGTTCTGAAATATCACTACTTTTAGGAGCTTGCTTAATACTATTATATTCCCAAATGCTAACCACGAAACCCGCCATTCTTAAACTAATGATAATTAGTAAAAAATATTTAGCATATACTACTACATCAGGCGATATATTAATATCAATAAATTTATTGTCTAACGCAAAAATAAAAACAAAAACCCCCAACATATTACCAATCAGTGAAACGCCTTTAGCAAGGATATCAAAATCCGCATTAATTATTAACATTTTCCATGAGCCAAATTTGTCCTCCTGAAGATTAACTTTATTTATAGATTTTATTTTTAATAAAGAAAAAATAAGGGTTACAAAAACAACAAACAATTCTATAAAGAATATAGTTATTAAAATATTACTAGGGATATTAAATGATATAAGAAGTATGAAGAAAAGGATGATTAAAAATAACATTTTCTTGGCGGCCGCCATAATACTTAAGCCGCTAGAAATAAGTGATAATTTTTTAACATATCCCGGCAAACTTTCCTTCTTCGAATAAGGATTAGGAATAAGTTTTTGCAATTGAGAGACAAGGCTCATATTGTTTTAATTATTTGTAAAACTCAATTTTTACTATATTATAAGCATATCAAAAATTATCCTATTTGCCTAAAATAATTTATCAACTCTACTCTAAATTTTAATATCAAAAAAATAAGCTATTACTAGCTTATTTTTGTTACTGCGGGCTGCCTCGGGCTGGAACCGCACTTTGGGCAAGCCGGCAAAGATTATTCGACAATCCTTAGATGATTTAATAAATAAGATCCTCGCGCACTATATAAATTAGACTAATCCGTTGAGGTTGAAAAATATTTTTTAATTAATTCATCCCATTTGGATTGTATTTTTTGACGTATTTCGTTGTCGGGATTTTGAAGACCATTAGTAAACCAAAGATTCAAACTATAAATACCGTCTCTTTCTATACCATGCCTTTCAAAAGATGATTTTTTAAATGATATTCTAGCTCCATCCAGGCCATCGCTAATAACTGGAATTCCTGCCACGGCAGTCTCTTCTAGAAAAAATTCTTTATTAAAATTACGGTCTATAACTTCACATCCTAAATCTTTTAAATCAATTTGAAATTCAAATATTAAATTCCAAACTTTCTCCAAAGAACGCTCTGGCCTCTCTTTGCTAAATTCCAATTGGTTATCAAATAATTTATACATAATTTTATTTTAATACTATTTCTCGTGCTAGCATGGTATCGCACGAGGCTTAGCACGATTTAGGAACACAACTCATTAATAATAGATGTTGACATAATAGCTTCAGGCAAATAAAAAAGAAAGTTAAATGTTCTATATTCTTTTGTGGATGGAACGATTTTCATAATCATCAATTAATAAGTAAATATACTTAAATTATAGGCTATTTCAAAGAATTTTCAAAGACCATAATTACTGCTATAATATTCTTCATGGAAAATAATGATGGATACCAAACATACCGCGACGAAGCTTTGAGTTTATATAACAGCATAAATTCAGTCTTTTCTCCTACGCTACAATCCAAAATTACTTTCCCAGCAGAAAGCTTTAATCATATAATATTTAAAAATGCTCGATCAGAAAGAGAGCGCTCATCACAGATAATACGATTTAAGTTATTACCGCTAGCTACTAAATTAATAGGATTGTCTACCACTTATCAAGAATATGAAGAGTCGGCGACTGAAGTCATAATAAAAAGGCACAAGAAAAAAGTTATAGCAAAAAAAGTTGTACAATACTGGGGTATTATTGCCATTATAGACGGACAAAAAATAAAAGTAGTTCTCAGACAAATTGGAGAGAATGGATCAACACATTTTTGGAGCGTTATCCCTGCTTGGACAACTAATAAATATAGAGATAACAAATTTTATACAACCATGAAAGGTTGCCCAGCCGAAGACTAGGCCAGGACAAACAAAAAAGACTTCATCTCTGAAGTCTTTTTTGTTATGCCTGCCGTCGGCTTATGAATTTAGCCGAATAGGGCTGACGCCCCACAAGCACATTTTCATAATATACCCTTTTTTATCAAAAGTCAATATTGCTAAACATTATAAAGTCTCAGATTTAAAAGCACGCAATTAAGAGTAGAACTTTTTTCATGAATGATAAAAAATTAGAAATATTAGCCTTCAAATGGTTATTACCGATAGAAAAAAGTCGAGAACTCCTAAATGCCAAATTTGCCACGTTCGAACTTTCAAAAGAGCCGATAAAAAAGGACGAAATGAGCTTTTAGACTCTATTCGTCCCTTACTGCGGAGAGTGAGGGACTCTATTCATACTGAGATTTGTAAAAATGCTAATGAAAATTAGTTTTTTGTAATAAAAAAGCAAATCATTTGTTTGATTTGCTTTAATAATAAAGGTTATCTTTGGAATTTAAGCAAAGACGTATAATACTTATTTTTTTGAGTCATTGTCATCGAAAATTCAATTAACTGTTTTGTTTGAGATTGCGGAAATTTATTTAATAAATTAACAGCTTCCTCGCAAAAATCTAATGATACTTTTTTACCATAAGCTATTGCTCCGCTCTCGACAATAATTCTTTTGATAACATCTTTTTGCTCTTCATTAAGTTTTTCACCAAATAACTCCTCAAAAACAATTCTGTCATTTCCAAATACATGTCCTGAAAACCAAATTATTGGCAGAGAATAATTTCCAGAAGAAAAATCTTCTAAATTTTTACCAAAATCCCAGGTATCATTAGCAACTATATAGGCCATTCCTATATTTCTGCCAATTGCTCCTAGGAGCTCAATCTTTTCTTCATCAGCATCACCCAAAATAGCGCCGATTCTAAAAGCACTTTCCCAAAAATTAAAACCAATAACTTTTTTGAAATAATAATCCTCAGAATTTACATTCTTTAGTTCAACAAGCCCGCCACTAATATTATTCTCGTCCAATTTGAAAAGCTCACCTAATACTGCATGATTTTTAATTTCATGCATAGCCTGATTTGAGATAGTTAAGAGAGCGTTGGCTAGCAGAAACAATTTTGGGCTTCCGTCTAAATCAACTACATCATCATAGCAATAATAGGCGGTGTCTCGGAGTTCCACTGAAGCACAAGCTGGAATTATACTTTTCCAATTTTGACCACCAACTAACTCATAAGCTAATCTAACGAGAGCTGGGCGTAACTGTGAATTACCAAACCGATATCTCCGCAACAATGTTGTTCTTATATCTGGTTGAAGAAAAAAAGAATTCATAATCTTTTCTCGCGCATAAGGATCAACGGTTAAAGCCGTTTCTTCAAGAAATGAAAAATACAGATTCTTTAGCAAGAACCTTTCTCTGCTTTTTATGCTCATTTTGTTTTATTTGTTTTAAAGGTTCAACAATTTAACTATATATAAACATATTTATACAAGAGTTAATTTTTGTCAACAAAATTTTAGGGAGCCAGGGACTTTTAACCAAGTTATTTTGCGTAAAATAAGCTAATTAATATTAAAATAAAGCCAAAAATCAACAATTTTAAGCCAAGGTTCGAACCGCTTTGAGACTCTATATTTAGGCTTGTATATAACAAAAAAGCAGCTAATCAAAGCTGCTTTTTTCTAACTGCGGAGAGGCGGGGATTCGAACCCCGGATACGAGTATAAGCTCGTATAACACATTAGCAGTGTGCCGCTTTCAGCCGCTCAGCCACCTCTCCAAAACACCCTTTCAGGGTATCACATATTTTTATTTTTATGTTATAATTACTATATAAAATATAAGTCTCATTGTCAATCAACAAATATGCCAAACACTAACGAAAAATACTTACGCTGGGAAATTGCTGAATATAAAATACCAGAAAGAGGGCGGTCTTGGTACATAGTTACCGCATCTTTTCTTTTCCTTTGTATTTTCTTTTGTTTTTTTACAATCACCGCTTGGCGCCTAGAGTTTCTTGGCTATAACTCAAATTTTCTGTTTGCCATAATTCTAATAATCTCGGCCTTTATTATGTATATTAACGAAAAAAGACCACCGATGATGGTAAATTTTGAGCTTGGCCCAGAAGGCGTAAAAGTTGGTTCAAAGTTCTATGATTATGATGAAATTAAAAACTTTTGTGTTTTCTACAAACCAAAATTAAGTATTAAAAGTCTTTATTTTGAATTTAAAAACTCAACAAGAATGAGGCTATCTGTACCTCTTAGACGTATGGATGCCTTAACCGTCCGCAACTTTTTGGTCCGTTATTTAGACGAAGATTTAGAAAGAAAAAACGAGCCTTTATCTGAACAGTTGACTAAACTACTGAAACTATAATACACTAGTTAACAGTCAGCACCCATCGTTCAACGGATAGGACGTAAGCTTGCGGAGTTTAAAATCCAGGTTCGATTCCTGGTGGGTGCACATACATACTATAAATAAGAGCTTTCTGGCTCTTATTTTTTATAGTAATTTTA
>CAZCQW010000010.1:41478-41876 GCA_964500975.1 uncultured Gammaproteobacteria bacterium
CTAAAATCAGTGATTTAAGCCGGGTTGGCGAGGCGAGCACTAAAATACTTAATAAACTTGAACTCCATAAAGTTCAGGATCTCCTTTTCTATTTCCCTTTTCGCTATGATGATTTTACTAAAAGCTTACCGATTTCTGAACTAGAAGTTAATACCACGGCAAACATAGTCGGCACAATTGAACTAATTCAAAACCGTCGCAGTGCAAGGCGTAAAATGTATTTAACCGAAGCTTTAATTAGTGACGAAAGTGATACAATTAAAGTCCTTTGGTTTAACCAGGCTTTTTTAAGTAAGACTTTAAGCGTTGGCGATAGAATTTCTTTAGCCGGACGTATTACCGAAAACAATGGACAACTGATGATGGTTTCGCCCCTATACGAAAAAATAAATTCTGAA
>CAZCQW010000011.1:0-4324 GCA_964500975.1 uncultured Gammaproteobacteria bacterium
GCTCTCGCACCCCCTACCCGTCGTAGCCTTGGTGAGCTATTACCTCACCAACTAGCTGATAGGCCATAGGCTCCTCCCTAAGCGCCGGAGCTTTAATCAATAAACTTATGTTTATTGATACTATCGAGTATTATTCTCGCTTTCGCAAGGTTATCCTCGTCTTAGGGGTAGATTGCCAATGTGTTACTCTCCCGTTTGCCATGCAGTATTGCTACCACATTCGACTTGCATGCCTTAGACACGCCGCCAGCGTTCATCCTGAGCCAGGATCAAACTCTCTAAAATTTGATTAGCTCGATAGAAGCCGAAGCTTCTATTGATTATGTGATTCCGTTTTAAAAACGGACAAAATATTTTTTTCCGAATTGATGCCGATTAGCATCAAAATATAACCATCACCATGATTGTTTGCTATTTATTTTTTAAGGTCCGCAATGGACAGAAAAAAACAGAGATATAAAAAATATCTTGTTTTTATTTATTATTCTGTTTTCATTTTTGATAAGGTTATTTTATACTAATAAAAAATAGATGTCAAGAGTCTAGTTATTAACTTGTTATCAAGATATTTTTTAGTTGACTTTAGAGGCTTTTTAAGATATAAATATACTATTATATAAGAAGATAAAAAATATTTAAAAACAATGCGCATTAAATTTCATAGAGTTGAAAGAAAAGAAGAACCGACTTTTAAATCGAATAATCAAATTCAGGCAACTGAAGTTTTTGTAATTGATGAAGTAAATGAAGCGCTTGGCAAAATGTCTCTTGAGGAGGCAATCGAAAAAGCCAAGGAAGCGGATTTAGATTTGGTGGAAGTAAATCCAAAGGCCAATCCCCCAGTTGTTAAGATTGTTAATCTTGGTCAACTTAAATATGAAAGAGAGAAGTTGGCTCATAAACAGAAAATGCAACAGAAAAAAGTTGAAACTAAAAATATTCGGCTTACTTTTCGTATTAGTGAACATGATCAAGATATGCGCTTGCTTCAGGCGGAAAAATTTTTATCTAAAGATAATAAGATTAAAGTAGAATTAATTCTTCGTGGTCGTGAACGTCAATATCCAGCTAAAGCCGCGGAAATTGTGCGTAATTTTTCAGCTAAACTGCAATCAAAAGAAGGTTCGCTTATTGAAGTTGAACAACCCTTGACAAATCAAGGAGGAAGATTTACTATGATATTGATAAATAAAAAGTAAAAAACCGTTGAATTCAGGTGTTTACCTGTTTTTTTAAATGAAATGTATGCCAAAAATAAAGACACATCAAGCGACTGATAAGCGCTTCAAGAAAACTGGTACTAAAAAACTGCTCCAACGTAAAGCTGGACAGGATCATTTTAATGCTCGCGACACTGGTAATGCAACTCGTAAAAAACGTTTAGATCTTACAGTATCTAAAACTTTTGCAAAAACCATTCATACATTAACCCCATATAATTAATCATTATTTGTAATTGAACATATGCCTAGAGTAAAACGCGGGATGACCCATGTAAAAAAAAGACGCAAGTTATTAAAAGCTGTTAAAGGCTATAAATGGGGACGCAAAAAATTAGTTAAATTAGCTAAGACTGCCAGAACTAAAGCTGGTGCTCACGCCTTCACTGATCGTCGCAAGAAGAAAAGAGTTATGCGTGGTTTGTGGTTAATTAAAATTAACGCTTTTGTTCGTGAATACGGATTATCTTATTCTCGTTTCATTAACCTATTAAAAGTTAATAAAATTGAAGTTGATCGTAAGATTTTAGCTGAACTTGCTGTTTCTAATAAAGAAGCGTTAGAGGCTTTAATCAACAAGATTAAAAAATAATATGGAATTCTGGATTAAAATTTTCCAAATTGTTGTTGCCATTCTATTAATGGTTGCTATTTTAATGCAAAATAGAGGCGCTGGTTTGGGTGGAGTTTTCGGTGGTTCTGGTGGCGTTTATCTTACTAAACGTGGTTTAGAAAAAAAACTTTTTATTGCAACTATTGCTTTAGCTGCAATTTTTATACTTCTATCTTTGGGCGTTTTCTTTAAAGCTTAAGCGTCGAATTATTTCGCTTAGAATTAAGATTACTGTGAACTTATTTAAAACTAAAACTTTATCAGTCAAAAAAATGGCAAGCCTTGCTTTGTCTTTTTTTGGTTTAAGAAAAAAAAGAAAGTTTAGTTATTTAGGGTTGGATCAAAAGTTGGTTTATGCTCTTTCTCCTAGAAAGATACCAAGCGGAACCCAATTAAAACATTTAAAAAAATTTCTCAATCCCAAAGAGAATTTAATTATAAAGATTTGTTTATTAATAATTTTAGTTAATTCTGTCTATTTGGGTGTTAACTTTATTAATAAAAGATTACAATACTTACCTGTTTACGGTGGTGAATATATAGAAGGAGTCCTTTCGTACCCTAAAACAATCAACCCTTTGTATGCTGTTAATCGCAATGTTGATAGCGATTTAAGTAAATTAGTTTATTCTAGTTTATTTAAATATGATCAAAATGGAGTTTTAGTTAAAGATTTGGTAGATAGTTACGAAATTAATGGCAGAGAATATTTGATAAAGATACGTAAAGATGCTAAATGGCATGATGGCAATAAACTAAACATTGATGATGTGGTGTTTACGATTAATGCAATTAAAAACGAAGAATATCGTTCCCCGTTGAAATCATATTTCTCTGGCGTTGAGATCGAAAAGATAGATGAAGTTACTCTTAAAATTACTTTAAGCTCTTCTTATGCGCCATTTTTAGAGGTTTTAACTTTTGGAGTTTTGCCTAAACATATTTGGCAAAATATTAGTCCTGGTTCAGCGGCTTTGTCAGAATCAAATCTAAAGCCAATCGGCTCAGGTCCGTATGCTTTCAAATCATTAATAAAAAGTAAGGAGGGCGATCTAAAAGAGTATAATTTAGTTGTTAATGACGATTACTATTTAGCTAAGCCGTATGTAAAAAATATTAAGTTTAAATTTTTTATTAATTATACTGAATTAATTAAAGCTTTAAATGATAATCAAATTGATGGGCTTGGATATTTACCATTTGAAAGTCGTAAAGATATTTTAGCTCAAGATTCATTATCTTTTAATGAGCTAGTAAGACCACAAATTATTTCCTTGTTTTTTAATCAAGAAAAAGACAAAGCGTTAAAAAATAAAACGGTTCGTATTTCTTTAGCCCAGGCAATTGATAAAAATGAGCTTATTAGTGATATATTTGAGGGTTTTTATCAAAGAGCTGATGGTCCGATTTTAGAAAATAACTTTGCATATAACAAAGAAATAAAAATATACAATTATTCTCCCGTAGAGGCTAGCGAAAATATTAAAAATAAATTAGCCTCAACAACGATCACTGTAATTGATTCGGGTTCCAATGTTTTGGTCGCTGAAAAAATTAAGGCCTATTGGGAAAAGATTGGCGTTTCCGTTTCTCTTAAAGTTGTTCCGGGTGAAAGAGCGGCTGAGATTATTAAAAATAAAGATTTTGAAGTACTGCTATACGGTGAATCAGTTGGCGGGGATCCAGATGTTTATGCTTTTTGGCACTCGTCACAAATTGGGGCGAAAGGTTTAAATCTAACAGCTTATAATAATTCAGACGTTGATAAGTTATTAGTCGAAGCTCGCGAGACGAGCGATTCTGCACAAAGAATAGAAAAATATAAAAAATTTCAGGAGTTGTTGGTAGCTGATGTACCAGCAATCTTCCTTTATTCGCCAACATATACTTATATTCAAAGCAAAAAGGTTAAAGGGTTTAATGGATCAATGATTATTGAGCCAGCCGATCGTTTTGCTAGTATCTCTGATTGGTATTTAAAAACAAGTAAAAAAATAGCGTGGTAATTTAGAGCGCAAAACTCGCGTTTAGTTTAAGTCACGTTTATATAACTCATAAAACTTAATAACAAAAAAATGTTAGTTAGACAACAAAATGTTCCGGCGGCTGGTCCCCGGAAAAATTTTTCTAGATCAACGCCGAAAATCAATGATTTGGAATTAAGCTTAGAATTTCAATCTTTGTCCGGTTTGGGTAAAAGCACGTCTAATCGCGCCAATACTCAAGTTAGACAGGGCTTTCAGCCAAAGCAAGGCAACCAAATGAAGCCGGTTGTTTTTAAGCAGGATGCTTCAACTAGTCAATACACGCAACCAAAGCAGCAGTTTAGACAGCCGAAGCCAGTCTTTTCTCAGGCAAAACCATTTACTCAAGCAAAGCCTTTCGCACAGGCTAAGCAACAGTTTGGGCAGCCGAAACCCCTTGTTCAAACAAAACCATTTTCCCCGGTAAAGCAATTTGCTCAAGCCAAGCAGCAATTTGGCAATAAACA
>CAZCQW010000011.1:4334-29267 GCA_964500975.1 uncultured Gammaproteobacteria bacterium
AGCTTATGATCATAGAGCAATTGATGGTTCTTTATCAGGTCACTTCTTGAAGTATGTCACTGACTACCTTCAGAACTGGGACATGAACAGAACTGCTTAAGATAAGTTCAATGGAATGGCACTTCTCCAAAGAACTCTCTAGAATCAGATTCGGGGAGTTTGATAGTGGAGGGGTGCTACATCATTCTAGATATTTTAACATCCTTGAAGAACTTAGAGAGGAATATTTCAGGTCTATAAACCAACCTTAACTCCAAGCGTTGCACAAAATTTTGCGCCAGTGCCAGGAGGTTCAAGTTTAAAAATTATTCCTTTAGGTGGACAAGAAGAAGTTGGTCGCAACTGCACTGTTTTTGAATACGATGACGATATCATTATTTTAGATATGGGTTTGCAGTTTGCCGACGAAGATACGCCGGGAATCGATTACATTATTCCAAACACCGCCTATCTTAAAGGAAAAGAAAGAAATATCCGCGGGGTTATCTTTAGTCATGGTCACCTTGATCATATCGGTGCTGCGCCAATTATGCTTGAGCAATTAGGCAACCCACCTATTGTTGGACGTAAACTTACTCTAGCGATGATTAAACATCGTCAAGAAGATTATAAAAAGGGTACGACTAAAAGCCTAAAAACAATTATGATTGATTCTATTAATCAGAAGCTAACATTAGGAAAGTTTCAAATTAGTTTTTTTCAAGTCGAGCATTCAATTATTGATGCAGTTGGTGTAATTATTACTACTCCTCACGGAACAGTTATTCATCCTGGTGACTGGACAATTGAGGCTAACCCAGAAGGTCAGGCCCTTAATTATGAACATTTAGCTAAACTTCCCTCCCCTCGCATATTAATGTTAGAGAGCTTGGGCATGGCTTATACAAAAGAAAAAGTTCCCGTTAAAACGACTCAAGATAATCTAGAAAGATTACTTAGAGAGGCTAAGGGACGCGTTATTATTGGAACATTTGCTTCACAGTTAGATCGTATCACTTATCTCTTGGCTTATGCTGAAAAGATTGGCAAGAAAGTTGCTCTTGATGGATATGGCATGAAAATGAATGTAAAAATTGCTCAAGAGTTGGGGTATATTCCGGCTCATAAAAATATTTTAATCCCAGTTGAGGATGTTCATAAATATCCTGAAAATAAAATACTTGTTATTTGTACCGGAGCTCAAGGCGAGTCAAATGCTGTTTTTTCAAGGATTGTTAATGGTAATCATCGTTTCATTACTATAAAAAAGTCAGATACTATTATTTTTTCTTCTTCGGTTATTCCTGGCAATGAGCGTTCGGTTCAGAAAGTTAAGGATCAACTTTATCGTTTAAGTGATAATGTTATCCACGGTAGTATTATGGACGTCCATTCGGGTGGCCATGCTAATGCAGGCGATATTGCAAATATTTTGCATCAAATCAAACCAGATCATTTTCTTCCTGTTTATGCTAATCATTACATGCTAGTTGAAGCAAAAAAGTTAGCGATGCGTGAGGGTTTTAAAGAAGATCAGATTTCTGTTCTTGATAATGGCAGTATTCTTAAATTTCAAAAAGATAAAAAGCCAGTCCTTCTTAAAGAAAAGGCTAATACAGATTATGTAATGGTTGATGGTTTAGGGATAGGCGATGTTTCAGAAATTGTATTAAGAGACAGAAGAATGATGGCCGATGACGGCATGATTGTTGTGATTGCGACTATTGACGCTAAAACAGGTGCTATTATTGGTAATCCTGATTTGATTTCTCGTGGTTTTGTTCATATGAAAGAAAACCGTGATTTAATTGAAAAAACACGAGCTAAAGTCAAAAAGATTGTTAAGGACAAAAATCCGATGTCGGCTGCGGATGATGATTATATTAAAAATAAAATCAGAAACGAGATTGGCCAATTTTTATTTCAGGCCACTAAACGTCGCCCAATGGTTTTACCGGTTATTATTAAAGTTTAATAGTTAATGGATGATTGTATGAGTATGCTGATTGTTAATAACAGAGACACAATTATTTCTTTGGCAAATCAGATAGCTGTTGAAAGTTCTGATATGATTAGAAAAATCATTGGAAAAGATTTTCCAATTAAATCATTAACAATTTTTTCTCACGCGCAGGCGGAGTTCGAAGAATTAAGTCTTGCATTGTCAACTATGGGCGTCTCGTATAATTATAATAATGGACCGAGAGTTGAGCTATCTGATCCTATTAAAATAGATAATAATGTAATAACTCATGTTCGTATCCGCAAGCCAGATTTAGAACGCCCTCAAATTGGATGTAATGACTTTGACACCGATTATGAAATGTTCAAAAAAAAATATTTATTTCAGTTTCCTGAAAATCTTAGTTTGATCGTAAGGCCGGAGTATGAAATGATAGAATTACACGACAAGCGGTACGACATTTTAGCTTATATTGTCTCAAATTAGAAACATCTAATATTACATAAATAGCCCCTAAATTTTAGGGGCTGTTTTGTTGTGTGTAAGTTGGGGATAAATAAGAGTCTTGGGCTCTTGACAAGTATATATACTTATGATATATTAAATAGTTGCGAAAGTAACAAAAAAAACATATTTAAAAGACCGCTTTAAACGGGTCAGGCACGACAAGCATGGGGATTTTCTTGCTAGGATTTTTCCGGCATTGCGCTCGAAAGTGCCTAGAAGAAATTTTCTTGCCTACCCGTTTAAGTCGGTCTTTTTTATTACAAAGAAGTTTTTTGTTAGTTTGCTTAAATATAATTTTATTGGAACATTCTTTCTTTACCAACAATAACACTGACTTTATCTTTCATTATTCCTACTTCAACCGGAGTTTCAAGTTCAAATACGCCATCAACGATTAGTTTTTCATTGGGGTTGTTTATTGTTACCTTTTCAACAGTGATAAATGATTCGTCGCGAGTTCTCGTTCTTATTAAAATATCCAACTTCCCATCATGGGGATTCGATTTAATTTTTTCTTTTGGGTTGTTTAAGAGATTTATAATTCTAACTTCGCCCTTTTCTTCGATTGCTAAAGTATAATCATTTATTTCTAAGCTTGTTCCAGCGCTTTGAATTGATGCTTGATTTAAAAAATAATAGTTACCAACAAGTCCAAGATCAATTTTTTCTACGCGACGCGCAAGTAAGATATTACAAGCCTCATCGACATTTTTTATTCCAAAAGATGTGGCTATAGAATTATCATCGCCAATAGGGTCAAGGCCGAGTAGGGTCTTTTTTTGAAAATCGCCATATATTTCGGTATCAATAATGGATCCGATAATTTTATTAACGGTTTGATTATTGCCGACAGCGATAATTGTTTTAGCTCCAAGTTTAATTTCGTTTTGAATGGTTCCCTTGATATTTTTTATTCCTCCTAAACGAATTATTTTTCCATTTAACCCGAGATCAGTTAAACGAATTTCTAGACGATTAATCGCCCGGTTGTACTTGGGCTTATTCAAATATTCATCGTAGATGTAGACGTGCATAGAATTACTATTTGCTCTTATTCTTGCTCTTCAGATTCATTCTTGTCATCATTTTTTTTATTTTCACGACGGCCGGAATTTTCATTGGTCATTAGAAGCTGACCATTAATCACAGCGCCCCTTTCAATTGAAAGTTCACCATATTGAATATCACCAAAAATTTTTGCAGTCCCACCTAGAGCTAGATATCCGTGAGTTTTGATGTTTCCCTTTACTTCTCCGTTGATAGTTGCATCTTTTGATTCAACGCTAGCCACAACTCGAGCTTTGTCACCTATAAAAAGATTAGCCTCTGTCTTTAGAGACCCTTCAAGAGCTCCTTCGATAACTATATCACCTTGACCCTGGAAATTTCCTTTTACCTTTATTGAAGCACCGATAATTGTTTCGGCATCCTTAAATTTTTCTAATCTGTTTTCTTTATTAAACATAGATTTTTAATAAATTTGTAATTAATGAAGAATGTTTATGCTTACATTTTAAGTCAATATATGATAGTTGTCAAAGTAATCTTGTTGAAGTATTTATTAGTTTAGAGTAGAATTTAGGAAGCTGCTCTTTAAGTTCGCTTATAGTCCTTGTAGTTCAACGGATAGAACAAGAACCTCCTAAGTTCTAGATCCAGGTTCAATTCCTGGCAAGGACACAATAACATTAATATTTAGCTAACATTAGGTAAAAAATGAATATTCGTTTGTAAATGTTATGCTATTGACAGCGATTCCCTTTTTGCTATAATTTTAGAATGATTTGCTAAGTATTATAAATGTTCCTCGAGGAACATTTATATTTTATGGGCCATTAGCTCAGTTGGCTAGAGCGCTTCCATGGCATGGAAGAGGTCAAGGGTTCAAGTCCCTTATGGTCCACATTTAAAAAGACTTCATCTTCTTGAAGTCTTTTTATTAATTGCTTAAATATTTGATAAGTGCGCAGTTATCGTGATTTAATCTATTTGCTTTATAAATTCTCTAATTGTTGATAGTAGGTCAAATGACTTTATGTCGCCTGGCTTAACCCATTTTAAATCATTAATCTTTTTATCTTCCATTTTTAATTCCCCGTCCAACAGAACACAGTTATAACAAACAAGAACTACGTGCAAATCACCGTTTTTACATTTCCACAATCTAGAGACGCTGCAAGGCAACATGTCCTGAACTTGCACTATCAGTCCTGTTTCTTCAATTATTTCCCTTTTTAATGTGTATTCCAGGCTCTCCCCAAATTCATTTGTTCCGCCAGGTAGGTCCCATTTTAAATGAGCATCCTCAAAGTCAGGATCAAATCTCTGACTAAGAAGATACTCCCCATTATTGTTTTTTATTAATCCTAAAACGACAAGTTTTGATGCATTCATATATTATTATTATATTATAAATTTAATATTTACTCAAATTGTTCCTTGAAGAACAATTTATAACAATTTTACATTTTAACTCAAATATTTTATAGTTAAAATATAAATTAAAAAGAAATTATATGAAAACAATATTAGTAGACGCCTTCAATACGTTCGTAATTAAAGATCATGGCGTCTTTGAAGAAATGTACATGTTATTAGAGGAATACAAGAATCGAAAGATAATTGTTACAAACGCCAACGACGAACAAATTATTAGTCTTGGTTTAATTAATTTACCATATGAAATATTTTCTTTAAAACATAATCCAGATAAAACGGATCCAGGTTACTTTAAAACGTTATTAAGTAATTATAATTTAAAAAAAGAGGATGTAATTTACTTTAAACATAATCTTGAAGCCGTGAAAAGCGCACAATCTTTAGACATTAAAACATATTATTATAATCAAGATGATAGAGATTTGGTTAAATTGAAACATTTTATTAATGAAAATATTAGTTAAATATACGATCAATCTAGTTAAGAAATAAGCGAGTCTAGGCTCGCTTATTTGTTAACAACACAAAAACCTTAAACTAATCAACAGGGAAGAGCGATTAGTCTATATTTTTGTGGACTTAAGTTGATATATTGGCTAATATTAAACAAATAAATGTAGCATATAAACTGTGGAAAAGATGTTATGAATGTTCATTTTTAGGACTAATATTAAGCTAAAAAATATTTTAGAGACACCTATAATGGATGAAAAATATATTTGCTTTCGAGTCTAAAAAACACTATAATTAGATAGTAAATAACTATATCTATTTAAATTTATGTACGATTTAATTATTATCGGTTCGGGACCGGCTGGAATGACAGCTGGCTTGTATGCTGTGAGAAGAGAAATGAAGACTCTTATAATTGGCAAAGAGGTCGGAGGTCAACTGGTTTGGGCTGGGGAGATAGAGAATTATCCCGGATTTGAGTCGATAAGCAGTTTTGAGTTGATTAATAAATTTAAAGATCAAACAGTTAGAGCTGGAGTGGAGATGAAATCAGATGAGGTAAAAAATATCATCAAAACAAATGATGGCATATTTTTAGTTCAAACTAACAGGGAAACCTATGAAGCGAAAGCCGTTATTGTTTCTATGGGGCTTTCTCCTCGTCGCTTAGCAGTTAACGGCGAGATTGAATTCGGCGGAAAAGGTGTTTCTTATTGTGCAAACTGTGATGGCCCATTTTTCAAGAATAAAAAGGTCGCCGTAGTTGGAGGAGGAAACTCAGCTCTTGATGCAGCCGAGGTTTTATCTAAAATTGCGAGCCAAGTATATTTGATTCATCGTAACGAGAGTTTTAAAGCATTTAATGCTCTAGTTGATGAGGTAAAGGACAGGGAAAATGTTGAAGTTATTTTAAACTCAGATGTAAAAAATATTGAAGGAACGAATAAGGTGGAAAAAATAAAAGTATTAAATGTTAAAACTAACGAAGAAAGGGAAATTGAATTGGATGGAGTGTTTATTGAGGTTGGGCGAATTGCTAGTACTGATTTAGTTGGAGAGTTTGTTGAAAGAAATGAAAAAAATCAAATTATAGTAAGTGACAAAATGGAAACAAAAACTCCTGGCCTTTATGCAGCTGGTGATGTCACGACTTGTGAGTTTAAACAGATAACGGTTGCCATGGGTCAAGCAACGGTTGCTGCTTTAAGTGCTTATCAATATCTTCAATTAAAATCTGGTAAAGAAATTATAGCTAAAGACTATTAATTTTTGCTATAATAAAAGTATGCAAACAAAAAAAATTAATTTGGTCGCAGCTGATATGGGCTATGGTCACCAACGAGCTGCTTACCCTTTGCTTAGCTTAAGTGCTGGAGAAATTATTACTATTAATAATTATGAGGGAATGCCGGAGTGGGAAAAAAAATACTGGATTAATAGTCTAAAATCTTACGAAAAAATTTCTCGTTTTAAAAAAGTACCTATTTTAGGTTCTTTTGTGTTTAAAATAATGGACGCCTTTCAAAAAATTAATGCTTTTTATCCATTTAGAAATTTATCCGAACAGAGCGCACAGCAAAAATTTTATTTACGATCTATTAAGTCTGGCTTGGGTAAAAAATTAATCGAACAATTAAATAATAGTGGTTTGCCATTTTTGACCACTTTTTTTGTAGCCGCATACATAGCTGAAAACTTTGAATATAAGAATAAAATTTATTGTTTAGTCTGCGACACTGATGCCTCGAGAGCATGGGCGCCACTTGACCCAGAAAAAAGTAAAACGATATTTTTATTACCAAGTGAAAAAGTTAAAGAAAGATTCTTAATGTATGGGGTAAAAGCAAAAAATATTATTGTAACTGGCTTTCCTTTGCCTAAAGAAAATATCGGCGAAAACAAAGAAATATTAGAGGCTGATTTAGCACGCCGCGTTAGAGCTCTTGATTGGCGGGGCGAATATCAAAAACATTACGAAGCATTACTTACTAAAGTTATTCCTGAGTTTTCGGAAGCTAAAAAAGAAGCGGTCGTGTTAACGTATGCTGTTGGCGGGGCTGGCGCTCAAAAAGAAATTGGTGGTGTGATTTTAAAAAAGTTAGTAAATAGAATCAAGGTTGGAGAAATAAAATTAAATTTAGTGGCCGGGAATCGTCAGGATGTAAAAGATTATTTTGTTTGTCAATTAAAAGAAAATAATATTAAAGAGGGAGAAGGGGTTGAAATTATTTTTGCGCCTGATAAATTGGATTATTTTAAAAAATTTAATACTTGTTTGCGTGAGACCGACATTCTTTGGACTAAGCCTTCGGAATTATCATTTTATTGTGCCTTAGGAATTCCAATTATTATGTCATCCCCAGTTGGCTCTCAAGAAGATTTTAATCGTGAATGGTTAATGTCGGTTGGAGCTGGAGTTGACGGTTTAAGTCCAGAATATGTTGATGAATGGCTGCCCGATCTTTTAGAATCTGGTCGTTTAGCGAGAGCAGCTATGGATGGATTTTTGAATGCTGAACAGATGGGAACTTATAATATTGAAAAAATTATTAATGCTAAATAAATTTTTAAAGAAGCAGTTTTTATGTCTTGGATTCTAGTTGCCCTTTTGGCGTATTTATTTTTAGCGATTGCTAACTTATTTGATAAGTTTTTAGTTGATAATGTTCTGCCAAGCAGCAAGGCCTATGCTTTTGTTGCTTGTTTTTTTGGAGGCATAGTTGTTCTTGGCGCCCCCTGGTTTTTAGAGTGGCCGGGAGTATATTGGTTAATAATTTATTAGCGGGGGCAATTTTCGCGCTTGCCTTGTGGCTACTATATGAAGCGCTTCGTCGCGGTGAAGCTTCGCAGACCTTGGTTTTTGTTGGTGGTTTAACGCCAATTTTTTCGGTTAGTTTTTCGGTTATATTTTTAAAAGAAACATATTCAACTTTAGAGTGGATAGGAATAATTACTTTGCTTCTAGGAATATTTATTGTTGCAATCTTGCCAAAACAAAGACATTTCTTAACTAGAGTATTAAATAAATTAAAACTTTCTCAGAATATAAGAACTGGCTCCTTGGTTTTTGCTCTTGGTTCCGCCTTTTTTTATTCGGCCTATTTCTTATTGACTAAGTACGCTTACTCTTCTCAAACATTCGCTAGTGCTTTTATTTGGAACCGTATTGGGGCAGCTCTATTTGTCATAATATTTTTAATTAATTCGAGTGATAGAAAAATTATTTTTGATACTTTTAAAAAACCAAAAAAAAATAGGAGTGGAGTGTTGGTTATTTTAAATCAGGGTCTTGGGTCAGTTGGTTTTATTTTGCAAAATTATGCCATTTTCCTTGGTTCAGTTGCGCTTGTTAATGCACTTCAAGGAGTTCAATATGCCTTTCTCTTGGTGTTAAGCTCTGTGCTTGCTGTGTTGTCTCCAAGAATATTGAAAGAAACGTTTTCGTGGAGAATTTTTTTACAAAAATTTTTAGCAGTTATTGTAATAGCGATGGGTTTATATTTTATATTAGTTTAGTATGAAAAATAATTGTGAGGTTAAAAAACCAGAAGAGAAAAGAAAAAAGTATATTAAATTTTGGCCAATGCTAATAATTATATTTTTCATTATAGTTCTGTATTTTTTTAAATGGGCAAACAATTATCCTTTAAATAAAGATTTAAAGCATGAACCAAATTTTTTTGGGGTTACTTTTTCTACAAAATTTTGTTCAGAGCTGGGACTTGATTGGAAAGAGGTTTATTTAGCCATGCTTGATGATTTAAAAGTAAAAGAGATTCGTTTACCTATTTATTGGGATCAAATTGAAAAAGATAAAGATGTTTATGATTTTTCAGATTATGATTATATAATTCGCGAGGGAGAAAAAAGAAATGTAAAATTTATCGTTAACATTGGTTGGCGCTTACCTCGTTGGCCTGAGTGCCATGCTCCAGAGTGGGCATCAAAGAAAAGTTTGGTTCACACTCAAGTTAGAACAATCATGATGTTGGAGAAAGTAATAGAACATTATAAAGATAGCTCTTCAATTATTGCTTGGCAATTAGAAAACGAGCCCTTCTTTGATGCTTTTGGTGTTTGCCCGCCTAGTGATGTGGAATTTTTTAAGCGTGAACTGGAAGTCGTAAAAAAGTTGGATAGCCGACCGGTTATGGTTTCAGCGACCGGAGAAATGAGTATGTGGAGAAAGGAGGCTAAATATGGCGATCTTTTTGGCAGTACTGTATATCGGGTTGTTTGGGGTAAATATACTAATTATATTCGTTACCCAATTCCTTCCTGGTTTTATCGTTTTAAAGCTTATTTAGCGGGTATTAAGCCAGAAAATAGGTATGTAGTTGAGCTTCAGGCCGAGCCTTGGGTGCCGAATGGGAATATGATTTATTTACCAACAAAAGAGGCTAATAAGTCTTTTAATATTGATCAGTTTAAAGCCAATCTTCAGTATGCAATCAATATAAATTTTAAGAAAACATATCTTTGGGGAGTTGAATGGTGGTATTATCAATATAAGAGTGGCGATAAAGCTTATTGGGAATTAGCCAAAACAATTTTCAAATAAAATTAATTATATTAATATGTTGTCAATAATTATACCCACTTTAAATGAAGAAAAATATTTGCCGAGACTAATAGATTCTATAAAGAGCCAGGGTTTTTTAGATTACGAAATAATCGTTTCAGACGGCGGCTCAAAAGATAATACACAAAAAATAGCCGAAGATAGGGGGTGTAGGTTTATAAGCGACACTGAACATCATCATCCTTCTTGGCAGAGAAATAACGGCGCCGCTATTGCAACCGGGGATATTTTGCTATTTTTAGATGCGGATACGGTTTTACAAGTTGGATTTTTAGAAAAAGTAGTTTCTGAATTTATATCAAGAAAATTAACTGGTGCCGGTTTTTTCTTCGACTTTAATCCTAATTCGCCTAGTTATAGAATATTTTCTTTTTTCGCTAATTTCTTTTGTTTCTTTCGTCAGTATTTTTCGCCTGCCTCAGTCGGCGCGGGTTTGCTAGCCACCAGGGAAGCGCATAATATTATTCATGGTTTTGATCCCGTGGTTTTACTTGCGGAAGATTATGATTATTGTGATCGGATTTCTGATGTAGGAAAATTTAGGATGATTAAATCATGTCGATTATTATATTCATCACGCCGTATCCAAAAAGAAGGTTGGTTTAAAACGGGATTTGCGTGGGTTAGGATGGCAACCTATACAGTTTTCCGACGCAAAATAAAAAATGATAAAATTAAATATGAATTTGGAAAATTCTAAAAAAATAAAAGTATTTTTTGGTTCTGATAAACTGCTAAGATTCTTTTTAGCCTTGGTCTTTTTATCGGCCGGGGTATATCGAGTATATTATCCGGACTTAGCCGTTCAAGAATTTATTAATCTTAAATTACCGACGTGGCTATCGCCGCTAATGATAGTTTTTGAAATTGGCGCAGGTTTAGGGCTGCTTATTAATAGGTATGCCAAGCTAATTTATTATAGCTTGTTAGTTTTTTTAGTATTTATATTAACCTGGGCGTTTATAATTAATGGCAAGATGATCATAAGTCAGGCGGGTGAGTTATTTGTTTTTAATTTAAATCCAACTGACTGGTTTTTACATTTTATTTTTTTATTCTTGACAATTATAATGCTAGCGAGAAAGAATGAGTTAAAAAAATAATATATTTTTTAATTAAACTTTTGAATATGCACAAAAAAAACAGGCATCAAGCCTGTCTTTTTTGTAACTGAGCGGGTAAGGGGAATCGGACCCCTCTCATAAGGTTGGAAACCTTAGGTAATAACCACTATACGATACCCGCCTAAATAATTGAGCTCCTTGGCGTGGCTAGCTAGCATCTTTCTTGCTGTTAATTATTCTATAAAAAAAACAGTTTAAAGTCAATTACTTTGTATCCTTGATTGAGGCAACAAAGTAAATTCCGGAAAGCATGATTAATGAGATTATTAAAAATAGGTAATTTAACGGCAAAAAAACAAGGGTGGCCATAGCAAAAGAAGATCCTATGATATAGCCTAGAGGGTTTGCGACTCTAAAGATATTGATATACCCAAGGTCTTTAGCGTTAACTATTTTAAAGAAATATGTTTCTCTCATCGCCTCAATTAAGGCCGCGCCAACTCGACTGAAAAATAGAACACTAGCCCAAATCCAGAAATTAACGCTTTCAAGATAGAAGAAAAGAAAAATAGAAATAACGAGAATGGTGAAGCCAAGAAATAATATCTCTTTTTCTCCTAGATATTTATCTGCAATGATGCCTGCGGGTATTTCAAAAACTAGAAAAGGTATTAACATGATAGAAAACATAAGACCTAGCTCAGCCCATGATATTCCTAGGTTTTGGTGTAAGTATATTGGAAGATAAACAACGGCAGTATTAAAAAAAACTTGCAAGAGAAGGGCAACAAAAAATATTCCCCTAAGATTTTTATTTTTCCAGGTCTTCTTAATTACCTCTGACATTTTCTCCTTGCTATAAGAAATCTTATCTTTTAAATTTTTTCTTTGATAATTAAATAAAAATAAAACCGGAAGAATAAGAAAAGCGGCTATTAGAAAAGTTAATTTGTAATCGCCAATTTTTACAAGATAGCTCGAAATTGAAGGTGAGATTATCCAGCCTATATTAATAAAGGTAAAATATATTGTTCTTGTTTTTCCAGTTGATGAGTCTTTAGAAAATGCTTCAATTAAAACATCCATGTTTATCCAGAGAAGGTTTGTCGAAACCGTAAATAAAATAATTGAAATTAATGCAGTTGTCGCGCTGCCAGTAAAAGCAAGCCCAATTAAAGATAGCGCGTGTAAAGCCATTATAAGTTTTGTTAAAGAAAAATTGCTTAATTTTTTTATTAACTTCGGAAAGAAAATTATCGACAACACTGTAAAAGTATTAGCAATGATAAAAAACAAGCTTAGGGTATTTAAGTCAACAAATTGATTTAAAAAATTTGACTGAACGTAGGCAGGCAAGGCGGCTGAAACAGCCAAAACAAGACCAATAAAGTAAAGAATAATTAAATTTAGATTATTATTAAGCCTTTTTTTAAATATCTTTAACATTTGTTTTTATAGTTAAAAGTCTAATTGAGATAATTATAAGTATTAAGCTTATAAATTGAGGCCAGCGCAATCCTAAAAAATTTGGCGCCTCGTCAATTCTGATAAATTCAAGACTGAACCTTAATATAGAATATAATAGCACATAAAGAGCGGTAATTATAATATAATTATTATTACTTAATTTATTATTTTTTATTAAATAAATATTTATGCCTAATAAAATAATTAATATTAAAAGTGAGCCTAGGCTTTCATATAAAAAAGTGGGATGAAAAAAATTAAAGCTAATGTATTCATTAGGACGACTTATTAAATCAATTGGGATTCCCCAAGGAAGAGAAGTTGGAAGGCCAAATATTTCTTGATTAAAATAATTTCCAAAACGGCCTAGAGCCTGCCCTAAGGCGAGTCCCGGTGCAATTAAAGCACATAGTTTCCAAAAATGTATTTTATGTTTTCTGGCAAAAAAATATATAGTAATGAGCCCAGCAAAAATTGCGCCGTGTATTGCTAGACCTCCTTGCCAGATTTTTAATATATTAAGAGGATTTTCTAGATAATAAGAAAACTGTAGGCCCACCTCATAAAGTCGCGCTCCAATTAAGCCATTAATAATTAACCAAAAAGTCAGATCAAATACGGTGTCTGGTTTAATGTTGTAGTGCTCGGCTAATTTTAAGCTCAGAATCAAGGCGGCGATTATTCCTATAAAGCCCATACCAATAAATATTAATAGGGCCAAAATTTATCAAAATTGCTTGAGGATTGTATGTGTGAAGGAAGTTTATCATACATAAATTTTAGCAAGTTTATGACTTAGTCGCAACTTATATATTTTAAGTTAAAACAAAAAATAACGGCTAAAAACCGTTATTTTTGTGTGCGGGCGGAGAGACTCGAACTCTCAAGAGTTTCCCCGCTTGCTCCTAAGGCAAGTGCGTCTACCAATTTCGCCACGCCCGCTTTTCAACAGCCAAAATCAGTGTATCTCTATATTAAACAATTATTTTTATAAAGTAAAGATTATGTTATAATGTGACTATAAAAATATAATAAATTTTATTTATGTTAAAAAACAAATTTGTTCATTTCTTTTCTGAATTGGGAATTAAAGACGTGCCAGAAGTTGGAGGGAAAAACGCTTCATTAGGTGAAATGTATGTCCATTTAACTAAAAAAGGCTTACGCGTTCCTAATGGTTTTGCAACCACCGCCTCAGCTTATCATCATTTTCTTGAATCAACAGGACTTAAAAATAGTATTCAAGAAATCTTGAAAGGGTTGGATACTAGAAATGTTAAAGATTTGATGAAAAGAGGAGCGGAAATTAGAAAGTTAATTATTGCTTCTGAATTATCTCCAGAATTTTCTAAGGCCATCGTTGAGGCGTATCGTAAATTATCGGCTACTTATAAATTAAAAAATGTTGACGTGGCTGTTCGTTCTAGCGCTACTGCCGAGGATTTGCCGGATGCTTCCTTTGCCGGTCAACAAGAAACATACTTAAATATTACGGGTGAAAAAGATTTATTATTGGCCGTTAAAAGATGTATTGCTTCTTTATTTACTAATCGCGCCATTTCTTATCGCGTTGATAAAAAGTTTGATCATTTCTCAATTGCCTTGTCAGTCGGTGTTCAGAGAATGGTTAGATCTGATTTAGGTTCTTCGGGCGTAATGTTTACTATTGATACAGAGTCTGGATTTAAAAATGCGGTCGTAGTTAATTCAATTTTTGGTTTAGGAGAAAATATTGTTCAAGGAATTGTAACTCCAGATGAGTTTTATGTTTTTAAACCTACTAAGGCAATTATATCTAAGACTCTAAGCAAGAAAGATATTAAAATGGTTTACGATCTTAAGGGTAAGAGCCCTGTTAAGAATGTAAAACTTTCTCCAATCGATCAAATTAAACCCTCACTTAGCGACAAGCAAGTTGTTGAACTAGCTAAATGGGCAATGATAATTGAAGATCATTATAAGAAAGCGATGGATATTGAGTTTGCGCTTGATGGTCGCACTAATGAATTATTTATTATTCAAGCTCGCCCGGAAACAGTTCAAAGCCAAAAGAATCAACAGGTAATTGAACATTATAAACTAGCAAAAAAATCGAAATTAATTACTCAAGGTCAAAGCGTCGGCAATAAAATTGGAGCAGGTATTGTTAACCACATGATGGACGTTAAAAACATTAATACTTTTAAGCCGGGTCAAGTTTTAGTAACTGACATGACTGATCCGGACTGGGAACCAATTATGAAGATTGCTTCAGCTATTGTAACTGATAAAGGAGGAAGAACTTGTCATGCGGCAATTGTTTCTCGTGAATTAGGAATTCCTTGTGTGGTTGGGACTGGCAACGCTTCAAAAATTATTAAAAGTGGACAATCTGTTACGGTTGACTGTGCGTCTGGTGAAGAGGGATATGTTTATGAAGGCAAATTAGCCTTTAAAGTTGAAACCACTGATATTAAAAATCTAAAAAAACCAAAAACTAAGATAATGATGAATGTGGGTGAGCCTGATTTGGCTTTTTCTCATTCCTTTATTCCTAATGATGGTGTTGGTTTGGCTCGTTTAGAATTTATAATAAATAATTACATTAAAATTCATCCCCTCGCTTTAATCAATTATAATAAAATTAAAGATGCAGCGGTTAAAAAAGAAATTGATAAATTAACTGAAGGATATAAAGATAAGTCGCAATACTTCGTTGATCGCTTGGCTCAAGGAATGGCTAGAATTTCCGCCGCCTTTTATCCTAAAGATGTAATTTTCCGCTTGAGCGATTTTAAAACAAACGAATATGCAAACCTAATCGGAGGTAAAGAGTATGAGCCAGTTGAATCAAATCCTATGATTGGTTTCCGAGGCGCCTGTCGATATTACTCAACATTATTCTTGCCTGCTTTTAAATTAGAATGCCAGGCAATTAAAAAAGTTCGTGAAGAAATGGGTCTAAAGAATTTAAAAGTAATGGTTCCTTTTTGTCGCACTGTTGAAGAGGGAAAAAAAGTTCAAGAAATAATGGCCCTTAACGGCCTTAAGCGTGGACAAAACGGCTTAGAGGTTTATGTGATGGCGGAAATTCCGGCTAACATTATTCTAGCTGATAAATTCTGTCAGATATTTGATGGCTTCTCAATCGGTTCTAACGATTTAACCCAGTTAACTTTAGGTATTGATAGAGACTCGGGTGACTCTTTAAATGTCGCAGGTGTTTCTAATGAAAAGAATGAGGCAGTTAAAGAATTAATCAAAACTTTAATTAAAACAGCTAAGAAATATCGTCGTAAGGTTGGTATATGTGGACAGGGCCCAAGCGATTTTCCTGATTTTGCTGAGTTCTTAGTGGAACAGGGAATTGATAGTATTTCTTTAAACCCCGATACAGTTATTTCTACTACTATTGCGATTGCGAATAAAGAGAAACAAATTAAACGCAGTCGTGGATTTTTTAGTTTTATTTTTTAGATAAAAAATAAAAAAAAAAAACACCCCACTCTAATCGACCGGGGTGTTTTTTTTTTGTAATTTAAAAATTATTTTAAGACTTGGATTTTGGCAACTTTAACTCCAAATTTCATCGCTGACGGCCTATCTTTCATCCATACATCAACTCTATTTGGATGTTTCTTGTTCATGCGATCACGAACAACAAATATACGATCCCCGAACAATTCAGGTATTTTTATCTTAGTTCCCATTGGTAGAAAATTGGCGGCGACGGTATCTTCAATTCCGTGCTTGCAAACATTAAAACCATTGGCAGTTATACATGGGCTATCGTCGGTTTGCCCAACTTCAGAGTTGTAAGCCGTCATAGTGTGGGTGCTTGTTCTAACAACAGTTAACTCGCTTGAACTAGCAATTGGCTTACTTGAGCTAGCCACTTCTTTTAAAACTGGGCTCAGCTTAGCGGCCTCAGGGTCCATTACAGCGTCTTTACTTAATGAATCATTAGTAATTACCGTATCTTGCCCAAATCCTTGAGCATTAGCCGTCTTTACGGACTCAGCAGCAAGCGCTGGAGCGTAGAAAAGGATAAATTGGAAGATACAGGCAACTATAGTCAATAAGACTATATTTTGCTTTCTACTGAGAGGCACAACCTCTTCTTTGATTAATTGTAGTATTTTCATAATTTTTTGTATTAGCCAAATAAAAAATCCCTACCTTACCATACGATGATGATATTAAAGCAGGGATTTTCTTGACTGATTACTGTATCATACGGCCAAGGAAATGTCAATACCGGGGTGTTGATGGCTTGTTGATAAGTTATTGACAGAAATAAGATTATATGATATAATTTTTTTACAATTTAATTGAATATAGCAGGAATGAATCTGCTCTTTTAAAACAGAATATAAACAAAAAACACATATCATGAAAACAAAGCTATTTTCTTTATCGATTGCCTTATTGGTGGTAGTTAACAGTGCATTTGCACAAATGAATCGCGGCGATAGAATTAAAGTCGCTGAACTTAATCAAAAAATTGCCGAATGTAAAAACACTATCAGCTCGTATGAAGTAAATTTGATCAACCTGGTTAATTATTCGGGCGAAATCAAAAAGTTTCAAACAGAAGCTGATTCTCTAAAACGCCTGACTCCAGCAACAAAACACGGGCAAGAATTAAAGACAAAGGCAGTGGCTGAAAACCAAACAATGCTGTCAAAATTATTGAAACAGCAAAAAAGGTTTGAAACTTGGAATCCTAAAGTGTAGGAAAAAGACTCTTTACTTGCAAAGATTAAAAAATATGAGGCGCAGAAAGAAGAAATCTTCCAGGCTTACGTTTTAAGCAACGAACTGCCGACAGAAATGTCGAACTATCGTGAAGCTAGGCGCTTAAAAACAATTAATGTTTCAAGAGCAGAAAGAATTGAGAACACTGAAGCGTTGTATGCGGAAATGGATATCAAAAAACTTTCCACGACAACGGTAAAAGGTGACCTTAACAAAGGCTACGAAGGTATCATTCAAAATTTCTGTCGTTATTCGCAGATGCAATTTGAATTTTATCGGGTCGATGCAAAAGGTGTTGAGTCAGCAAGATACGCTGGCTCTTTCATGACTTTTCCAGGGCAGAAGAAGATTGCATATTTGCTACCAGGCACTTACGTATGTAAAGTATTTCGTGATGGAAGAAAAATAGATGAAAAGTGTTTTCCGGTCACAGCTGAGTTATTGGATTTTTTCGGAGAAGCAACGCACTGGTACGTTGCGCGTAAGGATTAAATGAATTTAAAAATTCTAAACTCTTGGCACTAAAAAAGGCGACTCACTCGAGCCGCCTTATTTTTTTACAAAAAAATAATTAAATTAATTACCTCCATTAATGATTGTCTGACCATCATTTCCTGTTCCTGTTGTACTCGCCGTAAACGGTAAAGACTTGAAAACAAAATAAGTAATTGCATAAGCCGCTAGGACAACTATAAGTCCGATTAAAGCGGCTTTTATTGTATCCTGGGCCTTGCTTATTTGAGATTCGTTTCCAGAGGCAGTCATCCACTGAAATCCAGAGAAAATCATTAAAACTAAAAATATTGCTGCCAGCAAACTTAATACAGTTCTTATTATTGAAGCAATTACTGAGCCAACACTAACTGAGTTGCTAAAGCCGCTAGACGCTCTAACCTCGTCGGCTGTTTTTTCCATATTCACTAAAGCCCCTCCGTCTATTAACTGAGCAAAACTTGAGTTAGCTATGAAAAATAAAAATCCCAAAGAAGTAATTATTAGTAAAAATTTTTTCATATCAGTAGTTTATTTTTTAATAATAAAATTATTAAATATCAATGACCATATCGCCCACGAAGAAAGGGTTATGATTAGGCCGATAATAGCTGTTTTTATCATGTCTTGAGCCTTACTTATTTTTGATTCGTTTCCTGAGGCTAGCATCCAAGTATAGCCAGCATAGACCATTAAAATAACGAAGATTGCGCCCAACAAACTTAAAATTACTTGGATTATCAACCCAACAACTAAAGTGAGGCTACTGCTTTCGCCAATAACGTAGCCACCGCCATCAGCAACAGTGCTTAATCTTCCCAGCATGCTTGTTTCAGACTCGGTCCCCGAAACTTGAGCAAAAACTAAGTAGGGAATAACTAGAACAGCAGTTAGGATCAATAATGAAAATATAACCTTAAGATGTTTTCGCATAATTATTAAAGTTTAATTTGAGAATTAAAAGCGTAAATTACAAAGTAACTGATAGCATAGGCGCCTATAACAATAACTAATCCCAAAATAGACTCGGTGATAATTGATTTTGCTTTATCAGCCTTCTGCTCATTACCAGCCGCAGTCATCCATATATAACCACCGTAGAAAATAAAAATAACGAATAAAATACCCAAGATAGAAAAAGCTAATTGCAAGATGTCGCTAATTACTGTTGTTAGGTCTTTGTCGACGTCATAGGGTTTGTTCCCGGCCACTTCTCTAACCATGGGAAAAGCTTTTTGAATTCCAGTTGTAGTGCTTTGAGCAAAAACAAAATTTGGAATTAGCATTATAGCAAGACATAACTTTAACCAAAGATTTTTCATAAGATTTTATGCTTTATATTATCCTCCGATAATTGGAGTAAAGTATTCAACCAGAAAGTTGGAAACGGAATATGCAATAATTACAATAATAATGCCGACTATTGATTCTTCAATTATTGCTTTTGCTTTAGTTACTTTTTGATTATCGCCCTGAGCTGTTAGCCAAGTAATTCCGCCGTAAATCATGAACGCCAAGAAAATAACACCAACAAAACTTAAAATAGTTCTTATGGTTGTTCCTATCATTGCCTCTGGCGTTGTTTTTGATTCAGGACTGTAGCCTGCCTCTTTTCCGGTTAGAGACAAGCCGCTTTCTTCGGTAAAATTATAAGAACCAGCGGCTAGAGAAAAATTAATAGAGAAACAAAAAAGAATAATGAAAAAAAACGGTAACATTAAATATTTTGTATATATTTTATTTTTTATAAAATGATTTTTCATTGATTTTTTATTTTTTTAGTAACTGATTACTAATAAAATCACCCATAAATGCGGTTATTGCGTAAGCGGAAAAAACAATAATAATCCCAATAACAGAGTTTATTAATAATTCTTTGGCCTTATCAACTTGCTGGCTATTTCCTTGAGCGGTCATCCACATTAAGCCGGCATAAATCATCAGAATTAAAAAGAGAACGCCGACAAAAGATAAAAGAGCTCCAATAATTTGGCCAGCCTTAGTTTGAATAAAATTATCAGAAATAGTTTGGCCTTTGAAGGCGGTGATTTCTCCAGCGCTTGCGTCCAGTCCATAGGACTCGTCAGCCAAAACTTGGCTTGGAGACAGGCTAACAAAAGAAATAAAACCCGTAATTAGACAGGCTAGGGTAATAATAAATTTTTTTGACATATGCATAAGTATGTTTACTACTCTAAGTTCAAGCAGGCTTAAATTTAGAGTAGTGGCCCCCAGGAAAACTGAGGACCGCCTATACAAAAACTACGTAGTGTTTGTAGCGCGTGCTTTCTAATAATTCTATTCGCCAACAACAACTTTGTTGAATATTTCTCCGATAACCCACGAAGAAAGACCCCAAGCAGCTAAGACAATAAAAAGACCAATAACGCCTGCGCCAAGAATTTTTTTCGCTTCTTCAACCTTATCCTCGTTTCCAGCAGCTGTCATCCATTTAAAACCACCAAATAAAACGATAACAACGGCAATAAGACTTAAAAATCCTAAAACTAGAGTTATAATTCTGCTAGCAATTTTTCTTGGATCTTGATCTGCGTCACCTAGAATTGGGCTAATACTAGTATTTGTTTGATCAATCCCGAAAGGATCAGAATTCGTTTGAGCTGAAGCCAGCATTGGAACAACTAATAGTGAAATGATGGCAAAAGATACTAAATGTTTTGTAATTTTTTTCATAATTCACCCCCCTTCTTTTTAAAATAAATTTCAATTTACTATTTAATTTTAGCATACAATACAAAACAAGACAAATAAATTTTCACATGATAATATGTATACATAGATATATTTAAGTCATTTATTTATGTTAAGATTAGGTAAAAAAATTAAGTTTTTGCATATATTTTGGGTGGCTTTTTATTTATTGATTTTTAGCCTTCTTCTTCAGAATTCCTTTTCTTATCTTGATCCAGATTTAGGGTGGCACTTAAAAGTTGGCGAGGAAATAGTTACAACCCTTAGTGTTCCTCGTTTAAATAATTACAACTTCACTTTTGTTGACAATTGGGTTGATCACGAATGGCTTGCTAATGTTATTTCTTACAAAATTTATAGCCAATTTAGTTATTTAAGCTTGAGCATATTCTTTGCTTTACTTATCGTTCTTTCTCTAATCTTGCTAAATATTTTTGTCAGAAAATATTGTAAAAAAATACCGGTTGCACTAATTGCAGTTTTACAGTTATTTGGTCTTATCGCCTCTTTGCCTCACTTTGGAGTGCGAATGCAAGAATTTAGCTTTTTGTTTCTAATTCTAGAACTATGGATACTAGAAAAATATGTAAATGATAAAAAGGTTAAGATTTTGCTATTTTTAGTTCCTCTTTTTTATTTGTGGGCCAATATTCATGGCAGCTTTCTGTTTGGGCTGGGTGTATTATTACTCTGGTTGATAATTAAAACACTGGAAAAATATTTATTAGTAGAAAATTTTAAAAATCTATTTTCTTCTGAGAAAATAGTTAACGGGAAACAATTAATAATATTATTAGTAGCAACTATTGCCTCAATAGCAGTTACACTAGCGACTCCGTATGGTCCTGAACTCTATTCTTTTTTAAGTGGTTATAGTAATACGTTTTACCTTAAGACTATTCAGGAGTGGCTGCCACAAACAAATTTCCCATTTGTTTATAGTCAAATGGCTTATTTAGCCTTAGTATCAGCCGTGATAATTATATACATTTATGTCTTAAGAGCGTCTAAGGAATCATTAAAAAGAATCAATCTTTGGGGGCTAGCTTTAAGCTTAATAATGATTTTTTTAGCCTTTCAGTCAAGAAGGAACTTTCCCTTAATGTTTGCAGTTACTTTTATATATTTAATTGAGCCATTTGTGCTAGCGCTGGACCTTAATAAGATAAAAACTTTTAAATTACGGCGCGAGTTAAAATGGGTATTAATTCTCGTTATGTTTCTATCTAGTTTAAATATTCTTCTAAAAATTGAATCAGTTGGCGATCCGTTTTTGACTCACTGTTCTAGTTATCCTTGCGGGGCGCTTAAATTTTTAGAAGATAAGACCGAATATAGCTCTCTTAATCTTCTCAACAACTATGATTGGGGAGGATATCTAATGTGGACATATCCGCAAAAAAAAATATTTATTGACGGACGCCTGCCCCAGGTTTCCTATAAGAATACCTCATTTATGGAGGAATATTTAGAATTTTTAAAAGAAGATTCTAACTACAAAGAAAAGCTTGAAGAATATAATATTGGCCTCATTCTTATGCGCACTCAAGATTATAAAATTAATGCCAAAAAATGGGAAAAATTTTTATTTTCATTAAAAGACAGCGACCTAACCGGCCCGAATTATTTGCGTAATTATCTTGATTCATCAAATGAATGGACCCTAGTTTATCGTGATAAAGTTGCTTCTCTCTATAAAAAAAATAGCAGAGACTAGCTTAGAATATTTTTAAAGTGTTTAAGGGTGGCTCGTCTGTTTAATTTATTTACGATAATGTATATTAAATCTAGCCGAACGCTTTCGGTGTTAATTTTATTTTTCAAACAGTAATCTATTATAGCAATATTTAAGTTCTTTGTCTGGCGGCTTGTTAGTGGGTTTTCATATTTACTCTCATGACAGTCTTCTCGAGTTTTTACCTCAAAAAATACGCATTGATTATTTTCTTCAAAAATTAAGTCAATTTCTAGTCTCCCGCATTTAAAATTTTTTGCCAAATATTTATAATTGTTTTTCAGTAAGTATTTGGCCGCCAAACATTCGCCCCAATAACCAAGAGCTTTTCTTTGATCCATATATTTAAAAATCCTCTATGAATAAAGAGGATTTTTTTGTTTACTAAGATATCTGTATTATTTTTATAAATTAGGGAAGGTATTTTTTGAGTTCTTTCTCCTGTTCCTGCTCCTTCTTTATGCGCGGGATAAATTTAAGTCTTCTTAAAATAAATATAAGCCAAGCTAACATTATAATGAACCAGGCAGCAAGCCAAAATCTTGCTGAAAAGAATGGGATTAATTCAAAGTTGAAGAAAAAAATTATTGAAGCAATTACCGCATTGCTTAGAAAAAATGAATAGAGGCGATTAAAAAATCCTCGGTAAATTCCACTCTTTCGCTTAATAATTAGCACAAATATTCCCGCAGCCAGTAAAAATATTATCAGTCCAATAAAAATACTTTGGTTTGTTTTTAATAATGGACCAGGGTTTAATTTGAACCAGAAGTTCCAGTCTAATAAATTTGTCATATTTTTAATTTAAATCTTAACTAAAATAACTCCGTAATGATATGGGCCGGCGATAAAACTCTCTTTTACTTCAAGGCCAATTTTAGGGGCAACAGATAAAATTGATTCAAGCTTAACCCTCTTATTTGTTTCTGGGCCAAAAGCAATATCATTGGTCGACCATTCAACAACTAAGAGTTTACCATTTCTTTTTAGTAGTCGAACAGCTTCTCTCATTATCTCAACTTTTTTTTCTGATTGATGAAGTACGTTGACTAGTAATGCGCAGTCTAGACAACTAGTCTCTACTTGAGTGGCCTTGAATATCTCGAGATTGCTCCACACTGCTTTTACTTGGGGGAAATTTTCTTTTAAAGCTCGTCTTTTTATCTCAGTAATTGTTTCTTTTAAAATATCAACTCCATATACAACTCCTCGAGATCCGACGAGTTTAGCCATTGGCCAAAGAAAGAAGCCATAATTACCACAACCAAGCTCGGCGACTTTTTGTCCGCCTTCAATTGTTATTTTACGCAAAATACTATTAATGTCAAATAAAACGGTTTTATTGTTAATCATATAATTGAAATTACTCGACCAAAATTTGTCGACTAATTGTTTGATCTTGGCTATATTTTTTCTTAGATTTAATGATTACGTTGTTTAATCCTTTTCGCAGATTGATTGTCTGACTGAATTTTCCCTGGTTATTATTGAGAACTATTTCGCCATTTATTCTTACCTCCGCCTCAATGTCCGTTTCCCCGGCAATTAGGATACTAGTACTGTTTATTGAGATATTGCTAGCTGGTTGATAAACTAAAAGCTTTGGCGGTGAAATAATTTTTTTTGAATATAAAATTAAATAAAGAAAACATGCGGCAACTAAAACAATTATTAAAAAGCCTCTTATTAATCTCGGAAGAGCGATTAATTGCCATCTATTAAGAATTTTTCTAGAGAATGGGTTTTCTGATAAATTATACGTAACATCTTCATTCCACTTGTCTAGAACGTCCCCTAGGTTGACATTAAGAAACCTGGCATATTCTTTTAAAAATTTTTTTCCGTAAAGACCGGCTGGTAATTTATCTAGATTCTCGTTTTCAAGAGCTTTTAAATATTCCGTTCTGATATTTATTTTTTTTGAAACTATTTCAATGCTAAGACCTTTTTTTAAGCGAGCCTGAGATAGTCTTGGTCCAAAAGTTGTGGTTGTGTTTATCTTTTTGGGTACAAATAGTGGCATTTATTTTAGTTTAGAAATTGACATTGAGGCTCTTTAGGCGATAAAAAATTTATAATTTTAGGGTTAGCCTTCTTAGTTACTTTTTAGGAATAACCGCAGCTCCATCCCAGCTAAGACCTAATGATCCAAGAACAAAAGCAATTATTAAATAGCTTGAAAACGTAATAATTAAACCGATAACTGCCGCCGTTAATATTTTTTTTGCTTCACCTACTTTATCGCTACTACCGGCGGAAATAAGAAAAGTGAAACCTCCGTAGATAAACATAATTAGGGCTAGAGATCCAACGGTCCCAAGTACCCAACGTGAAGCTCCAATGATTACCTCAAGTATGTCAGTTAGAGTGTAATCTCCTCTATCATATTGAGTAGCACCAGGGTCAATTATCGAAGTTTGTGCGTTTAGTTGAAGGGGTAGAGCTAATAGTGAAGACAGCGTTATCAAAATGTAGCTTGCTAGAATAATTTTTTTTAACATATTAATTTAATTTACAGTTTGACTAACTTTGGCCGCTCCAGTGTTTAAAGCGCCCTGAAGGTTGTCACCTGTTATTTCAGGAACAATATTAATCATTTCAGCAATTGCGTCTTCAGCCGCTCTTACATTTTTACCTTGATACCAACTTTTAGCAGTTAAAACTTGGTCAGCAAATACTCCAATTGTCTCGTCGTTTTTTTGAGTTTCAACTAGAGAGCGAAGTGCGGTTGGTTTTTTTGTTGCTTCTAAATAAGTTTTAGCCTGTTCTTCTTTACTTATAAATTGAACAAAATCCCATGCCG
>CAZCQW010000011.1:29277-36456 GCA_964500975.1 uncultured Gammaproteobacteria bacterium
TTTTGAGAAACAACCTCTACCCAGTAATTAGCCATGTTAATATTTGTTGGCGGGTTGCCGTTTATCTGGGGCATTTTAGCTATAGAAAAGTTTAACTTAGGAGCTTGAGTTTTTATCGTTTCAAGATCAAAAGAATAGCCAAACATTATTGCTAGGTTTCCGCTAATAAACATCTCAAGCGAGTTTTTTTGATCACTATTCCAGGTATAAGACTCTTTTGATGGGTTAGCGAAGTCTGTGTAGAAGCGAAGGGCGTCTGCCCCAGGAACAAAGTTCTTATTTGAACTTAATGGAGAATTAAATAAAACCTGTCCTGTGCTATTCATCATTACCGCGCCATTTTGCATCATTAATAGAGCAAGAATATCGCTGTAACGATTAATATTTTTACTTGATCCAAGAGCGACGCCAGATTGTACGAATTCTTTGTCAGTGTTTAGTCTTGTAAGTTTTTTTATTGCTTGAATAAATTCATCATCCCAGTAGGCAGGGATTTTACTTATGCCAGCCGCATTGAACATGTCCGTATTATAATACATGGCAAGGGTGTCGAC
Source organism: uncultured Gammaproteobacteria bacterium (assembly GCA_964500975.1). Lineage (GTDB taxonomy): Bacteria > Patescibacteriota > Patescibacteriia > Patescibacteriales > UBA12465 > UBA12465. The sequence goes on from CAZCQW010000011.1 coordinate 29,832, forward strand.
GGATAATGGTAACCCGTAAACTTTACCGTCCTCCAAAATCACATCCCGTGAAACAACATCAACAAACTTGTCTTTAATTTCTTTTATGGAAAGACTCTTTGTTGTTTTAAGTTCGCTAACAACTTCTTTTTTTACGGTTCCTTTAGTTGTTAAGTAGACCATTGTAATTGAATCTGGCATCGGAATAAGCTTCGATTGATATTTTTTCATCCAAGTATTGTGGATAGAAAAAATATCTGGGCCTCTATCTTCGGCTAAAGCGTTTAACAGTTCGCTCTCGTACTCATCTAAGCGTAGTTTTTTATATTCAATTTTAACATTGGGGTGTATGGCTTCATACTTTTTTATTATTTCTTTAAATGCATCTTGGCCATCAAAAACACGCCAGTAATTTAGCGTTACCGGCTTTGATGCTTCTTTGGTTTCCTTGCTCGCTGTTTTACAGCCAAAACCTGAGCTTAAAATAAAAGCCATTAGTAAAAATAAAATAGTTACTTTTTTATACATATATATTTTCTTCACCTTAAGTAGAGGTTTCACCTCAGACTTGATGATTATTGTTTGTGCTTTTATTATAACAAAAAATACTTTAATATTCCAATTATTATTCTATTTTTGGTCGGTACTGAATCGCCTCAGCTAGATGCGCTTGAGTAATGTATTTTGAGGCTGCTAAATCTGCAATTGTGCGAGCAATTTTTAATATTTTAAAATATGAGCGAGATGAAAAATTGTATTTTTTTGAGGCCTCTTGAAGTAGTTTTTTGCTCTCATCATCTAGATTACAAAAACTACGAGTTGTTTCGCTGTCCATTTCAGCATTTGTGTTAAAAGCTTGATTCACGAATCTATTAAATTGGATATTTCTCGCTGCTATAATTCTATTTTTAATTAATTCTGAGTTTTCTGATTCTTCTTTGGTATTAATTTTTTCAAAACTTAATCTTGGCACGCTTATATGTATATCTATTCTATCGATAATTGGTCCAGATATTCGACGCTTGTAACTTAGAACATGTTGTTCTTTGCATATGCATTTTATTTTTTTATCTCCATAATAACCACAAGGACAAGGATTCATGGCGGCTATTAAAATAAAATTACAAGGAAAACGGAGCGATCCTGAGGCGCGGCTAATGTTAATATAGTTGTCTTCAAGGGGTTGACGAAGATTTTCTAAAACACTTCGATTAAATTCCGGAAACTCGTCTAAGAATAAAACGCCGCGGTGAGCTAGCGAAATTTCACCAGGCTTAGGTGAAGAGCCTCCGCCAATTAACGAAATTCCTGAGGCGCTATGATGCGGTGAGCGGTAAGGTCTTTCAGTAACTAGCTCTAATTTACTATTTAATGCTCCAGCAATACTATATATATTTGTTACCTCCAAAACTTCTTCTAGGCGTAATTTTGGTAGCAAGCCGATAGTTGATTTGGCCAAGAGAGTTTTGCCAGACCCCGGCGGGCCTATTAATAGAATATTATGACTTCCGGCGGCGGCTATTTCTAAAGCGCGCTTAGCTTTTTCTTGTCCTCTTATTGATGAAAAGTTAATGCAGTTTTTGGACTCAAGACTGCTAGTAATAGTTTCTAATTTGAGTTCATGATTAGATTTAATAAGTACTTTATTTTTTAGATGATATATTAGTTGCCTAAGATTTCTTACAGGATATATGGTTAAATCAGAAATTAAGTTAGCTTCTATTAGATTCTCTTCCGGAATAAATAAATTATTTATATTTAGCTTTTTTGCCTTCAAGGCAATGGCTAGTATTCCGTTAATAGGTCTAAGCTCTCCACTTAAAGATAGTTCTCCAACCAAAAGACAATTCTTAAAGTCAGTCGTAAACATATTTTTTAGAGCAAGAATACTTATAGCGATTGGAAGATCGTAGGCTGGGCCATGTTTTTTGATATTTGCTGGAGCTAAATTAACAATAATTTTTCTTCTTGGAAATTCAGAGCCACAATTTCTTAAGGCACTTTTTACTCTTTCTTTAGCTTCAGAAACAGAAGCATCAGGCAAGCCGACGATAGCGATTTGACCGAAATCACCGCCTCCAGAATCCGCTTCAACTTCTATTATTTCTGCCTCTAATCCAATTAAGGCCGCAGATAAAATTTTCGTAGACATAATTTTAAAAACAAAAAACCATTTTTTAGAATGGTTTTAGTTTATCAAAATAGAGTTGAAAATTATTTAAAGTAAATCTAAAAAATATTTTTATTTTTTTAGTTCATCGAGCTTAACGCTTAATAATTTACTGACACCGTTTTCTTCCATTGTTACACCATATAAAATACTGGCGCGACGCATTGAGGCGCGGTTATGAGTGATAACAATAAACTGAGTTTTATTAGATAAATCATCAAGAATTTTGGCCAAACGTTCAGAATTAGCTTCGTCGAGTGCAGCGTCAGCTTCGTCTAAAACAACGAATGGTGATGGGTTGGCACTAATAATTGCGCTAATTAAAGCAATCGCAGTCAAAGCACGTTCTCCTCCTGAAAGCATAGAAACGGCTTGAATTTTTTTGCCCGGAGGAATAGCTTGAATTTCTATTCCCGCTAAACCAACGGCGTTATGTTTCTTTAAGAAACGAATACGTTTTAATTTTTCATCATTTTCATTTTTTATTTCCGCTTCATCAGGAGTTAGACCAGCATTTATATTGGCAGCCTTTTCGTTTTGGCTTGTAGAATTTTTTCCGTCTTCTTTTTCTATATCTTCAAGCATAATTTTGGAGATTTTAGCCGCTCCGCCATTAAACAAAATTTTAAAATATTCGTTAAACTTTTCGGAAATAACTTTAAACTCAGAATCAAACTTATCTTTAATATTTAAATCTAATTCGTAAATAATTTCTTCAAGAGATTTAACGGTTTTATGTAAATCTTGGGTTTGATTGGATAAGAAATCGTATCGTTCTTTAGTTTCATTAAATTCTTTTTCAGTCTCTGGATCAATTCCGCCGATTTGTTCAAGTTGGACTTTATTGTTAGCAATATTTTTTTGCCATTTATCAATTTCAATTTCAACGCTCGCCAACTTATGATTTTTAATATCACTGATATTAAGTTCATCGTTACGGATATTAGCTTCTAGGTCTTCGAGTTTTGTTTCTTGCCTTGTGGCATCAATTTTTAAATTATTTAAATCACTCAAAACAGAATTTAATTCTTGTTGTAAGCTTTGAATAGCTCTTTGGCAATCAAACATTTGACCCTTTTCTTTAGCTTGGGCAGCGCTTAATTCTGATAGTCTTGATTCTAAAACAGAAATTTCCTGATTTAATTTTTCTATTTTATCGTTAATCTCAGCTTTTTCTTTTTCAATGCCCGACGCATCAAATTTGATTTGACTTTTAGCTATTTTGGCCTTGATATCTTCAATTTCTTTTTCACTCTGTATTCTTTTCGCCTGAAGTAAGCGTTTACGCTCTGTGTAGGTTGAGGCTTTTAAGCGAGTATCATTAATTTTGTTATTAATGGACTGTCTTTTTTCGAGCCATTCGTTAATATACGAATTACTTTTTAACTGGGCTTGTTCTTTTTCAAGCAATTGAATTTTTTTGTTTAGATCTAACTTCTCGGATTCTAATTGAGAAGCGTCAAATTTAACTTGAGCTTTTTCTAGTTTAGATTGGATGTCGATAATTTCACGATTAGACTGGATTTCTTTTTCTTCAAGTAAGCGAAGGCGCTCACTGACGCTAGACAGACGAAGTCTTTCATTATTTAAACTTTCTTGAGTGATTTGCTTTTCTTCATTTAAAGAAATGATGTTCCCTTGGATTTCTTTAATTTGGTTTAATTTATCATCATCAAGTCCGCTAATTAAGGTAGTAATTTTTTTCTGAAAATCAGTTTTCGCTTCCGCAATTAACTTTTTGATTTTAACTAAGTCAGTTTCTTTTTCAACTATTTCTAGCTGTGATAAAAATTCATCAATTAACTTACTGATCGCCTCGTTTTGACCCTCGTTTTTCCCAGCTTTTCGGAGTTCATGATTTAAATCTTCTAACTGTCCATTTAATCCGCTAAGATTTTCTTGAATTGAATTAAGCTTTTTAGCTTCAGCGTTTTCGTGATCACGATTATTTTCTTGTCTTAGATTATTTATTTCTTCTTTTAGTTTAATTATATCGGCGCCCAGTTCTTCGTTCTTGCTATTTAACCAAGAAACATCAAATTGACCCTGAACCTCTAAATTAGCTTCTAAAACTGCCTCTAATTTAGCTATTTGCTTGAAGTAAATAGATTTGTCGTATTCAAGTTTATCGATTTGGCGACGAGTATTGTTAATTTTTTCAATTTCTTGATTAACTGTTTGAAGTTCGGCCCGTAAATTAGTTTCTTCTTGAGCGAAAATATCAGTATTAATATTTGAGAGCTCTGTGCTTAAAGTTTCAAGTTCGGCGCTAAGTTCGCCTTGTTTATTATTTAACCAAGAAACATCAAACTGACCCTGGGACTCGAGTTGAACTTCAAGTTCAATCTGTAATTTGTTCAATTGTTTTTGGAATTGGCTTTTTAGATTTTCTAATTCTTTGAGACGAGGTTGAAGCTCGTTAATTTCTTGAAAATTATTTGTGTTTCTAATTTTATTTAAATCTTCATTTAGCTTATCTAATTTTTTCTCAGCCTCAATTTTATTTTTTTCTAAACTTAAAAAACTCGTGTTAGCTTTATCTAGTTTTTGATTAATATCCTGCCAAAGCCAACCATAATAATTTAATTGAACTTCATGTAAATTATTTGAAATTTCATCACGACGTTTTAATTTTTCAACTTGGCGAGTTAAACTTTTTAATCTTGGTCTAATTTCTGTTAAAAGCATTTCAACCTGTTGAAGATTTTCGTAACTTGTTTCTAATTTATTTAAAGCAGAGTCTCTCTTGATTTGAAATTGTTTAACGCCGGTTGCTTCATCAAAAAAATCTTTACGTTCAGCGGCAGAAGAGTTTAGAAAATTTTCTACCATCCCTTGGCCGATAACACTGTAAGTTTTTTGACCAAAATTAGCTTTCGCAAGTAGCATCTGAATATCAGATAGACGGACGCGATGATTATTAATTAAATATTCACTTTCACCACTACGGTAAACACGACGAGTAATAATTATTTCCGGACAGCTTAAAATCATTTGATCAAGATCTTCTTCTTTTTCAATTTTTTCGGGAGAGTCTTTTTTATTTTTTAAAACTTCAGAGTTATTTAAACACAAAGAAACCTCAGCCATTCCAAGTTGACCCTTTTTATCTGACCCTGAAAAGATAACGTCTTCACTTTTTTTACCACGAATAGTTTTTAAACTTTGTTCACCGAGTGCCCAACGAATAGAATCGGCAACATTTGATTTTCCGGAACCATTAGGACCAACGATGGCCGTTAAGCCTCTTTTTTGGTCGCCTATTAAACCAGAGAAGATTAATTTATTTTTATTAGCAAAGGATTTGAAGCCTTGGATTTCTAATCTTTCTAAATACATAAATTAGGATATATAAAACACTACTTTTTGATTTAAACTTTTTCCTATATAATAATATGATAAAGGATAAAGACTAAAATGACAACACAAATATGATTATCTCTTTTAGTGGAGCTCTAGGATCAGGAAAAAGCACAATTGCTCAAATGTTGGCTGATAAATTAGCGTGGCCACGCTATTATATCGGCGGTTTAAGGCGGGAAATTGCCAAAAAGAAGGGAATGACTCTCGCTGAATACAATGAATTAGGAGAAACTGACCCGCAGACTGACAAAGAAGTTGATGATTATCAAGAAGATTTAGGGAAAAAAGAAGATAACTTTATTATTGAGGGCCGAACCTCTTGGTATTTTATCCCTCATTCTCTAAAAATCTATTTAGATGTTAGTTTGGAAGATGGCGCTAAGCGTATTTTTGGCAATTTACAGCATAAAAATGATAGAAATGAGGCTGAAGGCTTAAATAGTTGGGAAGATGTGCTAGAAAGCAACCAAAAGAGGTTAACTAGTGACAGGCTAAGATATCGCCAATATTACAATATTGATGTATATGACCCTAAAAATTACGATTTCTACTTAGATACAACAAATATGAGCCCGGAAGCAGTTTTTCAAGCAGTTTATGAATATGTGAAAAACAGCCTTGACAAGGGGAAAATTTAATTATAATATTAGACAAGATTTGCCTTATTAAATAAGTATTTCCAAGCGAGATGTAATTAGTTTCGTTTTTATAATTTTTAACCATATGGTTGAGACAAAATTTGAATTAAAACCGGGCATGACGATTCGTGTTCATCAAAAGATTAAAGAATTGAATTCAAAAGGTGAAGAAAAAGAAAGAATTCAGTATTTTGAAGGAATGATAATTGCTCGCAAACACAATAAAGAAATCGGTTCTACTATTACTGTACGTAAAGTTTCCGAAGGTATTGGCGTTGAGAAGATTTTTCCATTAAACTTACCAACTATTACTAAAATTGAAATTAAGAAAATTGCTGAAGTTAAGAGAGCAAAACTTTATTTCTTACGTGATGGTTATAAGAAGAAATTGAAAGAAAAGGTCGTTAAATAAGCGGCTTTTTTCGGTTTCGGGCGGATGGTGGAATTGGTAGACACACAAGCTTGAGGGGCTTGT
>CAZCQW010000012.1:0-7428 GCA_964500975.1 uncultured Gammaproteobacteria bacterium
TTTGATTATGCCCTTAATTATATCAAAGTGTTGCACTTACTTATTGAACTGGGGAGAACAAATAAAAAAGAGGTTTAATTTAAACCTCTTATAAGAATTTTATTGTTTCACTCAAAAAGTTTATTCCAGTCGTTTATAAAATCGTCTGCATAAACTCTAAGACCCATTTCTTTTAACTGAAAGGCAGCCTTTTCAAAGCTTTCCGGACATTCATTTTCTATAGGGAAAAGCACTTCGCCTAAAAAATTTGGCAATGCTTGCTCCGGGCTAGCTTTTGCCATAATTCCATAAACTGGAATATCTCTGGCCAGTCGTTTTTCATTAAGCTTCAAAAAGTGACCCGCTTCCTTATTCTGAGTAGTTGAATCATCTTCTTCTTTAAAAGCAATACGTATTTTACCACCCGAAAATGCCGCAATTATTTTAGCCAGCTCATGAAAGTCATCACGTGTGATTTCTTTTTTCTCTTCTTCCGGTTCAGACTTAAGTTCCTTGTAAGGACTATTCATGATTTTGTATATACTGTTTACCAGCGTTTTACTGGGACCAGTATATTTACTATCTTCATACAACTTGCGAATAGCCTGCTGCTTTTCAAAACGTTCGCCACTAATCGGGTACGGACAGACGGCGCCAATCATTCCCTGCCAAAAACGCATCAATATGCTATTTCTTATTCTTGCCAGAGGGGTTTGTCGAGCGTGACAAAGCAAATTGTGAATTTGCCTTTTACTGAGTGGGTGAAAATCTGAAACGATAATTTCTCCATCAAGGCCGTCTTTTTTATGACGACATGGATAATGAATTTGTTTGTATATTGCCATTTTTTAGATTTTTTTAATTAGACATTATTTGATTTTTTACAATTTCAATCTTGCAAAATTTAAACATTCTTCAGAATGCTCTTCATTTGCCATTTCAAAAAGAATAATGCGCTGTTCAAGTGTTTCGGCTTTAGATTTCACAATTTCCCAGAGAGATTTCATATTTTCCGCACCGGATTCTTTTTCATAAACATAATAGTAATCTTCAAAGCTCTCAGCTTTTTCTTTAGCTATTGAATAAACTTCGTTCCATTCTTTTGATCCGGAAAAAAATATATAATATAATAAATCCTGACAGTTTTCAAAAGTCTCTATTTTTCCTTTAAGCATAAGAAAGGCTTCGTCCTTATCATCACTATTATCGCTATTAATCCATAAGTCGGTCCAGTGGCTCAGCGTCTTAGCCGTCTTTTTGAGATCATTCCAAATTTCTTCTTTTTCATTACTATTTTTTTCTTCGGAATAATAATCAATATTATTCCAAAGCCACATTTTCTGATTAAACGTTTTTGCCTTCTTTTTCAAGATATAAAAGTAAACATATTTGTCGCCAAAAGTTTCTTCTAAAACATACACATAGTCATTAAATCTCTTGGCTTTATTTTTAATTAACGCCCAAATTTCGTCTTTTCCGTTCATGCTCGGAGATTCCCAAATTTTAGACAAAGTTTTGAAATCAAGAGCTTCTTTATACTCCTGAGATAATACATTCCAAAACACAATAAGAACGGTAATTCTACCGATTCCCTTTTCAATAAGCTTTTTTACTTCTTCCATGATTAATGGGGTTTTTTAAGTTGGACAATTATTTGTTTACTCCGCCTTGGGAGGATAGATATTTATTTGTTAAAGTAATAGAAAATATTACCTTAAAAGACGGCTTTTTGTCAATATATTAAAAAACCCTGGAACTATGATAGCTCCAGGGCGCGATAAATCTATTTAAACTAATAAGTTCCAAGCCGCTACTAATGACTGGCTTTTATTTCCATCTAACGTTTTCCATTCCAGCCCCTCACTCATAAACTCCCGACTGTCATCAACTTTTGCATCAATTATAATTCCAGAAACTAAAATTATTTGATACTTTTTCCCTGAATACATTTTTGGAAACTTTTCGTTAAAAGGAAATCCAGACAATCTTTTGCCAGGATTTTGTTTTACTAAATCATAAAAATAATCCCAGCCACTACTTTGCGTTACAGGCATTTTAGAATTCAAATCTTTAATTGAAGACAGAATATTTTCCCTAGCTGTTTTTTCATACTTTTCTTGAAAAAATTTAGTTAAGTAAACACTTGGCCTCTCTAGAAATGACTGCAAAATATTTGAACGACCCTGTTTAAAAACTTCATCGGAAGTCAAAGAATATTCTTCTCGGACTAAACGATTAGTTTCTTTAAATTTGTCGGCCGAACCGATGTTAGAAATATCAATATCTAACATTAACTTAGCATCAATACTTTCCGGAATTTCGTTGTGTTTAGTGGCGATTATAATATCACACACTCGCTTAATTAAGTCTTCGGGCAAGGAAAAACTTCTCATTACACTAGCGACTAAATCAGCGCTGCGCTCTTCGTTATCACTAGCACCAATATCATAAATTGCATCATGATACCAAATAGCTAACTCCAGAACACTTGGTTCTTTTGTTAATAGCCAGACTGAGCTAAACTCGGCCAAACAATGATTAATATGTTCTAAATTATGGTATTTACGGTGTGGTTCATTGTAGTGCTCTAAAAGATCCATGTAGGCGTAAACTGTCTTGTCGTAAGAATAAACACCTAATCTACGCCAAAGCCTTAACCAATGTTGTTTATCACAAAATCTAATATTTTTTTCCATCTTATATATTTTTTTAATGTTCGTACTTAATTTTAACCATCAAACAAATTATCATGATAAATGTTTTTTGTCAATGTAATAAAAAATACAAAAAAACCGCTTTTTTGCGGATTTTAAAAATGCATCAGTAATAATAAAGGTTAATATTGTGATTTAAAATAATCTAAAATTCTTTGTCCGCAATCAAGAACAAAGTCAAAATTTTCTACATCCTCCATTGAGACCCATCTGATTTCTTCAAAATCTTTTTTACTAAAAACTGGTTCAGAATCTATTGTAATTATAAACACGGCAATTTCACCTTTATCTGATTTATAATCTTTAAAATATACACAAGTTTTTACTTCTGAATTTAATTCTTCTTTTATTTCCCCTTTAATACATTCCTCTGGCGTTTCATTATTTTCTACTGAACCACCAATGGTCTCCCATTTACCTGGGCCCATCTTTTTATCTAAGCTTCTTTTTCCAATCAAAACTCTTCCGTCAGAATTTACTATTATTGAACTAGCGGCGACGTTCGGCATTTTTTTAATATTTATGTAAATCGTTTTGAATAAAATTTCTTAAGTTTACTATGTTTTAATTGTACCAAATTATTGGGAAATTAAAAAACCCCGAAACTATATAGCTTCAGGGTTTAAGATATTAGAATTTAACTTACTTGCTTATTAAGCAAACTGGTAATTCCCCAATAATTCTTCCTTCTCTTTGATAAGTAGAATAGTGGCCACTCCATTGATAAGTTTTTCCTTTTTTTCCGCTAACTCCGTTACCCTGAATTAAAATCTCAATAATCCAATTATCAAAATCCAACTCAACAATCGGGGTATTTTTCTTAATGCCAGTAACCACCGCATTTAAAGGATTAGGCATCCCGCTTGAAAAAACAAATTCAAATCTTGTAGTAACACCAAGGCGCAATGAATCAAATAATGTCTCTCTTGATGGTCCATTAACAACATGCCCAGCATACTCATGATAATCACTTTTATTCATACGAATAATTTTTTAACGATGTCTTTAAGGTTGAAGTAAAAGACGTGCCTCCGTTACTCAAATTGAGCCACCTCTACATACATAGAGGAATTTTTATTAACTATGCTAATACAAAGTTACCTTTATTAAAACTATTTAATATTCTTCAATCGTTTAAGCAATTTTCTTTGCGCTTTGGCATTAAAATATGTTAGCAAAAGGCGCCAAGATAAGTTTGCTCAAAAAAGCGAAGATCCAACCAAACAACCAAAAAATTAAACCTATAAGCGGATACGCTACTAAACACGCAATGATCTTATTAAGTTTATTTTCTAAAACTTTTGTTCCCAGAGAAATTTCACCATAAAAGGTAAAAATGACTACAAATAATCCATACAAAATCCATCCGATTACTTCCATATATTTATTGTTTTAAAAGTTCAAAACTAATTTTAACAATCAAAAAAATTTATCATGTATTCACTTTTTTGTCAACGCAATAAAAAACCCTGAAACTATATTAGCTTCAGGGGTTTATTCGACGATTTTATCATTTCTTTATAAGGCCGACTTTTTTCGCACACCGGATAGACATTGGATATCCATTGGTATATTTAAATTCAGAAGCAGTTCTCGCTTCAGGGTCAGTAACGAAAGCCCAGGCATCAACGCACAGCTCAACCAGCGCAGTTTTTTTAAAATTTTTCCATTCATTTTTAAATGACCAATGCCAACTATGTGCTAAAAGAGTTTCTGCGACATATTCTTGAAAGCGAATATTGTCGCCCTCTACTTCGAGAGTTTGTTCGCAAACAGGAGTAAACGTGTGGCATGCGTCTAAGCGTTTTTTAGCAATAATTTCCTCAAAAAGTACTCTTTTCATTGACCAATTATTACCATTCTCGGTAAATATCCCAATGATAATATCCAACATACCGTCTTTTTCGACGCTGTAAAAAAATGTCTGATTCCACCCGGTTTTAACATTACTCGGGCTGTTGCTGTCCGTTTTCATTTTTCTCTATTTAATACTTATTTATTGTTAATGTAATAAAAAAGCATACCACAAGGCATGTTTTTTGTCAATATGTATAAAATTAAATTCAGCCTAGTAATTCCCCCAAACTTTTTTATAAGTCTCGTAATTATCAGGGCTTATGTCTTTTACTTTATTTAATGCCCCGTCAAAACGACCAACAAAATAATCACTCATTTTATATAAATAATTCTGATCATATTCCTGTCCGTCGACAACCACAAAAAATGGAGAAAAATCTTCTCTAACAAAACCATGATATTCCCCGCGCATACCAGCAATCACAAAAACAGCACTCATGAGATATGATAATTCTTTAGCAATGTTTTGTGATGACAAAGTCGCAATATCCTGATTATCAAAATCATTGAAAGCGGCCTCGGCAATTTTACATAATCCATTGAAGACGGAAAAAAATTCTTCTTTAGTTTTTATTTGTTCAATTTGAGCTTTCATAATTTTAATTTATTACCAATCCTTAGCGCATTCAATATATTTCTGGCCAATATCATATTTATTCTGTTTATAGAACTCTACGACTTTTTTACTATTAGTCCCGGCATATAAAACACTCCAATGACAACCATCACTTTTTGCATTCTTTTCAAATTGCTTCAAAAGCTTGCTCCCTATTTTCGTGCCACGCAACTCTTTAGAAACCACAATAACCCAAACAATAGAACCGCCAGCTTTTAACTTTTCACCAAAAATAAGTCCAAGAATTTTATCATCTTCTTCAGCTACTAGAAAATAATTATCACTGAGCAAATGTTTTAAATGCCCAACAGTAAAATGCCCGCCATTAGGATAAAATAATTCAGGTGAATTACATAAATCTTCACATTGTTTTAAGTCACTTGTTTTACATGGTCTGATGTTCATAAAAAAATATTTTATTCAAACCATTCTTTTTTCTTAAATCTTGATAGAGCGCTGATAGTTGGTTTCTCAAAAGATTCTTGTCTGTCTATTAAATTATCTGTAAAGTAGCCAACACACCCTTCATGTTGTTTACTATTATTTACTCCACGTAATTCATCCATGATACAACCTAATTCACGGCCGCTCTCTTTAACTATTTTTACAATTTTTTCCGGCATATACAAGCCGCCGCCTAAAGAGTAGCCCCACTGTCCTTCTTTATTAACAATCGCCACAAAGCCAACCAAGAAAGTTCCAAGACCACTGTCTTCCATGCCACCCTCAAGACCAACGCCGTAATCTGCGTCAACCAATTCTAAGGCTGCTTGTGCCCTATTCTTAGCACCTTTTACTATTTCATCATGCGACATCGGCATATCAGAAACCCCGGAAGGTACAGACACGCCTATAATCTCACATTCCCCCATCATCTTAGTAAAAGCTGATTCTACGGCGTTTACCTTAACCGGATTTTGCGATCCAACAGCGACTTTTATCATATATTTTTTATTCAAAAGAAATTATCTGTATTCCCCTTTCCATCATCTCTTCGGCACTAAACCATAAGTTTTCAGCTGAGAACTTCTGAATATAGGTAACTTCTTTTTCTAAAACCCTGCCAGTCGCTTTTCTAGTTTCATGATCAGACGATGTCCATTCCTCTAAAACAAGCGTATCTCCAACCTCAATTTCAAAATCATCAAGACGAAGTTCATATTTTTTCTTTCCGTCTAAGATATCTTGAAAATAATCGGGCAGAATTTTTTTAGTTATTCTTTTTGTCATATGATTATTCATTAACAATTATTCTATGCTCAACATCTTTTAATTTTCCAATATCGGAATAATTTAAATACACCGCCTGAGCGTTATTTATTTCTATTACTGAATACTTACAGGTTTTCTTAAAATCATTTAAATATTCTAGACTATCTTCTGTATAATGCGGATAAACAAGATAATTTGTTAAACCAAGCCCTCTTAAATCAACTAACTCAATATCATTAGGGTCTTCATCACCAGCAATCGCAATATCCGGTCCAGCGACAATACTACCCGCGCTAACACCAACATAAATACTCTTATCACTTCTAACTGAATCAACAATAAATTTATCTAAGCCATTTTTTCTAATTCTATCTAAATAAATAAAAGTATTACCACCACAAACATAAATTACATCATAATCTTTGCTAGTCACAAACTTCTCTTCTCTCAACTCAAAAACCTCAATATCAGTCGCGCCAATTTTATTTAATTCACTAGTAGTTTTTTGAAGATAAAAAGCATCTGAACCATTATCCTGAACGGAGACAACTAAAAAGGATAAATCTTTTACATCTCGTGGCGAAACTATAGTTTTAAAATAGTTAGCGACGGCATTATTTTCAAACCCAGTTGAAGTTAGATAGAGTTTCATATTATTTAAGAGAATGTTTTTTTACTAAATAATTATAAATACTTTCAAACCCTTTTATGTCGGCTGCCCAATTTTCCGGGTTATTTTTTATCTGTTTCATTATCTCATTAGCCGGCAACCATTTAACCTCTTGAACTTCATTGTCATTAAATTTAATCTTTTTCAAATCTTCGTCGCCTTGATAATAAAATGAATACGTAAATTCATTATTTAACTCATTACCTGTTTTACTAATAGGACCAGCGATAAAAGATTTAAAATCTTCTTTAATCCCGATTTCTTCCTCTAGCTCAGTCGTAACTGTTTCTTCTATTGTTGTTCCTGATTTTAAATGTCCACCAAAACGAGTGTCCCAGGTATTAGGGTGCAAATCCTTTTCTTTTGAACGAAGATGAACA
>CAZCQW010000012.1:7438-26805 GCA_964500975.1 uncultured Gammaproteobacteria bacterium
CCACTTTTCTTCATAAAATAATAAACATGAACGACTCTATGCCATAAACCCGAAGAATGAACTATTTTTCTTAATTCTTTTTCTCCTGTTAAATTATTATTTTCGTCAACTAAGTCTAAATATTCTTCTGACATATAATTACAACTTAATTTCTTCTTTAATAACATTAATTAGTGATTGTCGTGCTTCCCCTTCAAAGCCATGATTACCGTCTAAATTAATTACTTTAGTCTTAGGGCTAAGCTCGGATAAATCTACTTTTGGTAGCAGCTGATCTTGATTCGCTTCAATAAAAATAATTTCCGATTTCTGCGCAAAACTATTGTAAGCCTCAAAAGATTTAATCTCAGCCCGTTCTTTCCAGTATTTAGCTGGAATAATTCTTGTAAGTCCAGTTGTGCGAGATGGAAATATTGAAACTCCGTCTAAATCAATTACCGCATCAGGATTTAATTTATATCTCTCAAGCGTACGACCCAAACTCATATCAAAAACTGATGCTAGAAAAATTGCTTTTCTAATTCCCTCCGGATTAGCAAGCGCGGCAACAATAGTTCCTTGTGAGTGCGCAATTAAATCAATTACTGCGTCAGGATTAGCTAGTCTAGTTTCACTAATAACCTTGGTTAGTTTTTCTACCTGTTCGCTAAAAGCGCAAGTTGTTAGCGTTTTTTTAACTTCATCCATCTCGTAATAATCAAACAAGACTGATTCTACTTCAGGCAAGGCACTGGCAATATCACTAAGCAAACCGTTATCGTCCTTGCGAACTCCAAAACCGTGAGAATAAATTACAATGTGTTTTTTTGATTTCATATTTTATTGATATTATTTTTTTGGTTGATAAATTACCGTGCCTTTTTTTATTTCACCACCTTCTTCATCATCGTGATCATAGGTATTAAATACGATACTAAATTCTAAATTAGTGCCAGCAGCATTTTTTCTAATATCAACTGACTTTGGTTCGCCTTCAGTCGCTTTATCAGAAGCTATAACTTTAACATTATAAACACTAGACATCTCATCAGCTAGACCGCCTTCTGCACCGGTCAAACAGCTAGATACTATTAGTTCTGCATCATCTTCGAATAATTCTTTTATTCTTTGCACGCCCTTACCCTTCAAATCTTCTTGAACTAATTTTCTATCACTACCATCTCTATCGCCAAGACCAATGACATCAGTATTGCCATGCGCATGAATATACATGAATTTTATTTTTTGATCATACTTATCTCGCAATGATAGCAATCTTTTTGCTAAATCAATTTTCCCATTAGTTTCTATTACTCTCATAATAAAGGAATTTTCTTCAACCTTTTCTCTTATCTCCTCTGATTGATTTGATTGCGAGAAAGACCCGTTCCAATCCATAACAGCCTGACAAAATACACCATATGAGCCCATGTCATCTCTTTCGTCGTATTGCTTTTTTAACTCATGAATTCTATATCTACCGAAACCACGAATGCCGAAATTACCATACAAGTACTTAGCTGATTGATTTTCATATTTTTCAAGACTTTTTATATTTTTTAAATTTTGATATATATACCAGTTAGCCTCATCATCATCTTCTACTGAAAGCCAGCTTTTAATAAGATCAGACACCTCCTCTTCCGAAAAATCAAATTTTTCTAATATGTATCCAGCTAAATGATCCTTCTGGTTTATATTTTTTTCTTTAGAATTATACAGCTCTCTTTTTCGTAGTATTTCAGCTGCAATCGTGCGGTCAATGCCATCTGTTATCATAAATAGCCGAGCAGTCATTTCTTTATTATCTTCGGTAATCAAGCCCAACCTATCTATTAGCTCAAAGTATAATTCATATTCATGGTCTATCGCAAAATGAAGATCTGACCCCTCTTCTCTTTCTATATAATTCAATATTTCTTTCTCAACTGTTGGTTGAATTTTAATAAAAGCTTCTTTTATCTTTAATAATTCAGGAGCTTCTGAAGAATTTTTTGAAAGACTCTCGGCCAGTATTTTCAATTCTTCTTTAGCTTCTTCAATTATATCTTCTTGATTATCATGTTTAGCCAGATTATCAATATTTTGTTTTAAACCAAAATTTAATTCATTCATATTTTTAATAATATTACACTATATGTTTTAGTAATAACGTCACACTTTTTGGTTTTCACTAGTAATATAGAGAGAGGTGTTAAAAATAATTAATTGTCATCATCTTCGTCTTCCCAATCGTCATCTTCTTCATCGTCAATTTCCGCCTCTAAGAAGTATCCGCTTTCACGATTATACCTGCCGCCAAGTTTCTGACCAACACTACCCAAAGGAAAAACTATTAAGTCATTGTTATGAGGACCTTGAATGATAGTCTTAATATTCACTGATTTAGCATAATCATTAATGTATTTAGAGATTACTTCTTTTAACTGACCCGGATAATTATTGGTATAATCAGTATTAGCCTCAATGTTATCAATTACCATTATTGGTTTACCATTGGGACTATCTTCGCCAATAAAGGTCCAACAGACAACTACTGGGGAATTTGTTTTTTCATCATAGACAACAATGTTTTGCATGCCTAAATCAGTTACGTAATCAGAGATTGGCGACTCAGCACCATGATATTCGCTATCAATACGAACGCAGCAAGGGCAATAGTTACCGAGATAGAGGTCTTGAGTACTACGAGAGGAAATAGAGATTTTCATTTCCCTGCCGTTTAACTTATTTTCATTCTCTGGTTTTTCGTTGAAAATGTTTTTTAATGTGTTTTTGTCGGTGTCGTAGTGATTTAATTCTTCACCGATTGTTTCTTTAATTTCTTGAAGAAGGGCCTCTGATCTCTCTTGACCCAGACTAGGGCTAATTAGTTCTTGAAGCTTTGATTCACAGGACTCAAAGAATAGCTCAAATTCTTTGAAATTATCACGGAGTTGGGTTTTATTCTTTTCTAAATTATCTTTTTCTTTAATTAATTCTTTTCTATCCTTAGTGTTTTCAATTTTAGTTTCATTATCAGTACAAGCATCATGAAATTTGAAGATATTATCAATCATTGATTTTAGTCTGAAAATATCACTTTGCACTTTGCTCCAGACACTGGCCGGCTTAAGAGTTGCTTCTTTGGCTTCTAAACTAACAAGACCTCTTTGCATTCCTTGGATTCTCTTTTCGTCAGTTTCTGAGGCGATTCTGGATTTTTGCTTAGATATCTTTTGTTTTAGTTCTTCTAACTCTGGGTTAGGGATAAATGATTCCTGGAGTTCTGTTTTATAATCCGAGAGAACATTAATAATTGAATCTTGATACTTATTTAGTGTTTCTTTAATACGAGTTATTGGAGTTTTAATTTGATCAGAGAATTTAACATCTTCACTTTCACCGAGAGTAAAATAGGTTTGCTTGTCGTAGTTTAGCCATTCCTGAGTATTAACATCATGGTTTTCTAACTCCTCAAGTATTTCTTTGTTATCTACATGGGAAGTCAGTTTTTCTTGCATCAACTTTCTAAATTCAACTGAGTCTTTATCAATATTGGGGTTGTTTTTTAGTATCTTAGATTCATTGTCGAATAACTCTTTAATGTTATTCTTAGAGGTATCATCAAACCCTTGATATTTTAAAATCAGCTTACTGCCATAGCGAGGGTTTTCTTCTAGAGCTTCTAGAAGAAATGGATTATCAGAAATGTTTTTTTCTAATTTACTGAAATTGTCTTTGATGTTTAAAACATCTAGTAAT
This sequence comes from uncultured Gammaproteobacteria bacterium, assembly GCA_964500975.1. Lineage (GTDB taxonomy): Bacteria > Patescibacteriota > Patescibacteriia > Patescibacteriales > UBA12465 > UBA12465. The sequence goes on from CAZCQW010000012.1 coordinate 11,162, forward strand.
AGTTCAGTCGATTTGGATGATTGTTCGGCTAGTTTGGGAAATTTCGTTTCAACTTTAGTAATGAAATCATAGTATTTTTCTTTAACTGCCTGATATAATTTTTCGGGTGATAGTTGGAATTTATCTAGGTTCTCGGCAATTGATTTAGTCAATCCAGATTCAATTAATTTTAAGGCTATTTCTTGATGATTTAAACCTTGGAATTTATCTAGATTACTAGCAAGTTCATCTAATTTTCCCATTTTAACAATACTTGAAGCTATATCTTTATGATTTAAACCTTGAAACTTATCTAAGTTATCAGCAAGGCCATTTACATCCCCACACTCAATTAACTTTAGAACTATTTCTTGATAATTTAAACCTTGAAACTTTTCTAAATCATCAACAACATAATTTCCATCTCCTAACTCAATCAGTTTTAAAGCCAATTCTTGATGATTTAAACCTTGAAACTTTTCTAGATTAGGAGCAATACAGTAGCCACCACAATTAAATTCAATTAATTTTGATGCTACTTTTTGATGATTTAAGCCTTGAAATTTTTCTAAATTTAACGCTACATCCTCTCTTGCATTAAGGTCTCCGAATTCAATAATTTTGAAAGCTATATCTGAGTAATTCAAGTCTTGAAATTTTTCTAAATTTTTAATAACGACAGACCAATAACCAGTCTCAATCAACTTTAAGGCCACTTCTTGATTTAAGCCTTGAAATTTATTTAGATTATTGGCAACCGCTGATTCTGACCCTAACTCAATTAACTTTAAGACCACTTCTTGATTTAAGCCTTGAAATTTATTTAGATTACTGGCAACCGCTGATCCAGACCCTAACTCAATTAACTTTAATGCTATTTGTTGATGATTTAAGTCTTGAAATTTATTTAGATTATTGACAACTAGATACCCTTCTCCTGTTTTAATAAACATCATCGCAACCTCTTGATTTAACCCTTTAAACTTGGCTAAATTTTCAATAAGCACCTTACTGCAATCACACTCAATTAACTTTAAAGCAAATTCTTGATCCAATTCTAGTCCTTGAAATTCTTCTATGCTCCGAAAAACACAATAACTATGTTTAGCTTCCAGCAATTTAAAAGCAACTTCTTGATTTAGCCCTTTAAACTTACTCAGATTATCGGCAACAAATTCACTGTCTCCATCATTAATTAATCTCATTGCGACTTCTTGATCTAAGTCTCTAAATTTATCTAAATTACGAGCAACTAAGTAACCTCTATGATGTTCAATTAAATAGAAGGCTATTTCTCGACTTAAATTTTTAAATTTTTTTATATTATTATCAAAAGCATTAAGCCAATTATCTTTAATCAAGTTCAAGGCAACCTCTTGATCTAAGTTTAGTTCTTGAAATTTTTCTAGATTAGAAGCTATTTTCGCCCATTGATTCGCTTTTATTAACATTAAAGCAACTTCTGGATATTTTAAGCCCTTAAAATTATCTATTTTTTTAATAACATAATCACCTAATCCAACCCCAATCAAACTTATTGCAATTTCTTTAACATCTAAGCTCTCAAATTTGTCTAGATTATTAGTAATTAGTTCTTCTTCCCCATTTTTAATCAACATCATCGCAACTTCCTGATTTAGGCCTTTGAATTTCTTTAAATTCCAGGCAACTGATTGACTACGTCCATCATTAATTAATCTCATCGCAACCTCTTGATTTAAACCTTGGAATTTTTCTAAATTATCAGCGACTTCACATCCCTCACTGGATTCAATTAACTTTAAAGCAATTTCTTGATTTAAATTTTGAAATTTATCAATATTCCTAATAAGGAGTTTAATCTCATTTTTTTCTAAAAGATACAAAGCAAAATCATTATCTAAATCCACTCCTTGTGAGAGTCTTTCGGTTATTTCTTCATCACTATATTCTTTTTTCTGAGGAATATCATTAACTTTATTTATTTTAGAAAAAACACTTTCATTTATCATAATATTTGAGTTAGATATTTTTATAGGTATATTTTTTCACAAATATACCTTAAAGTAAATGATAGTTAATATTAATCTACGTCACCATAGCGTCGCCATTTTACCTCAACGTAAGTTAACCTACTCATTTTTAACAAAAATAGGCTAATATTAGTCTATTTATGCTTGCTCCCTTTTGTGGATGCATTCAGGACTCTGAGCTGAGTTCAAATATAAAGAAATATTGAATTTTCTAAGATTTTTGAAATTTTTCCAATGATAGCACTTCAGAACTCATAGACAAAAATATGTTTATTTCTCTACAATTTTTCGTAATTTATCAATGAAAGCACGTTTCCACGACCACATTGAAAACCATTTTATCATCGGTAAACCCCATATCGGCGACGGTCCTGTAAATTAACTTCACCGTTTTCTTCTCCGGTAACATGACGAAATCTTTATGCATTACGATGGCTTCAGCCTTACCTATGTTAGACGAATGTATCATCATATTACTGTGAAATATCTAGCTAAAACAGTAGCTGAATTTGAGGCTCGTTTTTCACAGAAAGAATTATTCGAATTTCCGCTAGCTTTTATTAAAAATTCATTATCGCCTGTAACTCTTGCTTTATAGTGCCCATAAATTCGGCTCTTAGGGATTGACAAAACAAAGGTTATTCAAAAATAGATCCTATAAAAATACTATTATGTAATTAAAAAGGCTTCGGTTTTTATACCAAAGCCCTTATGAAAAATGAAAAATTAAAATTTCATTATTCTTTTTATTCTATCAAAATCAACGACATCGCCAATCAATGTTGACTTAATGTTTGATTCAAAAGTATTGTTAGGTGTTAGCAACCTAATAATTTCTGCCTTTAGAAGTGGCATTTCCTTGTTTGATGAAGGAATTTTCACCCCTGTTCTTCTCTCAAATAAATCCGCTCTTCTATCTTTACCAAATATCCAGAAACTTTCGATTAACTCTTTATTAACATACCAGGCCTTTGCCGAAGTAATGTTATCCTTTGAATACAATCCCGAAGCGGACCCATCAGGAATTTTTTTTAGCCTCTGCATAAGTTCTGTAGCTTCTTCAAGTCCAATAATTTTTGACAGGTAAAAATCTACACCTGCCTTTTTAGACTTCCGACCCAATTCTTGATTGGTCTCCTTTTCAATACCTGATAGAAAATCGGCAACCACCAAAGCAGCTAAATATATTTTTTCCGTAGAAATAATATCAGCTGAATCTCTGCCGTTACCAACTGTATAACCATTTCGAAATAGATTTTTAAAATCTGAAGATTTAACAGAATCTATAATAATAGGCTCTGTATCAGATTCCATAACCCTACTATGTAAACCTATGCTCATTCCTCCTTTCACCATACTATAGTTTTCATTATACCCACCGGCATAATTAAATACTACAATTCCTGGGCGAAATACATCAAAACCGGATCCTAAGCCTTTTTGAACTTCTACTTCAACATCTTTTTCACTAATAATCACATTTTTAAGTGATTTTAGGAGATTGCTTAATTCTGCTTGATTATTTTTTTTATTCATAATGATAACACTCCTTCCTTTCTAAGGAGATTTTTTTTTGTTATTGGAAAGGAACAGTACTGATTTTATTTACCAGCAATCAACAACCATCGCACCTCACACCCTGTCGCAGAGACGTCGTGAGGAATAGAGTTTACGGGCAAGACATCCGTTGGATATCTTTTGATAGTTGTAATTATGAGCTAATTGTTTAGCTAATAATTACAACTATCAAAAGAAAAGAAATTTAATTATTGAGTCGTGCTTATATAATTTATTATTTTGTTTTTAAAGAAGAAATTGTTTTAACAACAAAAAAAGTATATCATAGATATACTTTTTTGTCAATAGAGCCGCAGATTACATATTTACCGAACTATTTAATATCTATCCGGTCGTTAAAATTAGTTTAGATAAATTAACAACCCTGAAATTTTATTAGTTATAGGCTTTCAATTATCAAAATTGTAAATAAAGTAAATTAAAAAACGAGTAATATATATTACTCGCTATAACCCCTTCAGAAATTTATTTTAGTTTTTTTCCACTGACAATTTTTCCCACCAACGCATTCCTTCTTCGGGAATAGAGGTAAAAAGCCAATAAGCATCTTCGCCGCCGATAGGGACCGCCGGGGTCATCCAGCCTATTTGGACACCTTCACCAACAGAAAACAAACTTTTCCAATTATCTTCTCTTCCTATTTTCTGATGGTTTTCAGAACATTTAGCGCAAAGAAGAATATTAATATTTTCTGCAAGCTGGTTTATCCATAATTTTACCTTATCAGCACCGCAATGATCACACTTGTAATCCCCCGGAATAGGTAAATCAGCATAATTAAACATTCCTATAATATGTCTTTTCTTTGTCATAATAACTTCCTATTTTTAGTTAAACAAATTGTTAAAGTAACAAAAAATAATACCACAATGATATTATTTTTGTCAAGATAGTTCGGGGTCGTGGGCAAAGTTCGAAATAGTGTGGCTAATATTAGATGAGAATTAGAGGTATAATCCAGATAAGAATATATTTATTCAATTTTATAACAAAAAATAGACTAATATTAGTCTATTTATGCTTGGCTCCGCGAACTGAAGCTTATTAGAACCTGTTTGATGAGTTAATTATGCCCCTAGGTAACTCACTATATATTTTAGTAATAACGTCACCGTTTTTGGTTTTGTTATCAATACAGGAGGTGGGTGAAATTAATCTATCCGAATTTTTTATATTTTATTAAAAATTATCTCTAAAATATTTATTTAATCAAATTAAAAGCGATTTAGTTAAAAATCGCTTAAACTCATTTAATTAACATTTAAAATACTCAAAACCTGTTTAATCTCGCCGTCAAATTTTTTCTGGCTGATTTTAGGGCTAGTAAGACAGAATACCGATGAATTTTCAGAATCTCTTTTCAGAGACATTTTTTTTTCTTTTTTTCCAATGTTATAACGGATAGTTATTAAACTATCACCTTTAACGCAAACCGCGAAAACTAGCTGACGATTTAAATCGTAGCGATAACGGATTGATTCCCTGGCCCCATCTTTAGGTATATACGCAGCAAATTCGCTGCCATTAACCCACATTCTTTTCTGATTTTTCTTTGCTAATACCTCCAGAGAAAATAGCAGAAAAATCGCTAAAACGACAATTACAGAGAGTAAACATTTTTTTTCATGACCGAGTCTTGTTTAAAGTAAATACAATCTATTCTAATGAACCTATATATATCATAGCTCTTTTTTTATATCTTCCCAAGTTACTCCTGTATTCGCTTCTATTTCTTTTAAAACATAATATAAAATATTTTTAGAAAGATTTTCGGAAGGAATAGTTATTGATTTTTGATTTTTATACGTAATTTTAACATGACTACCCTTTCCACCTTTCGTGCATAAAATAAAACCAAGGCGTACCAATGCCTTGATCAAATTCTTCCTGCTTAAGCCGCCCGGCAACTCGCTAAGCGAGGGCATAAACCTTAGATTCTGAGCCAACTTGATAAATTTTAGCCTCCTTCGCGTAAGAAGACGGGATATCAAATGAGGTTAATATCGCATCTTTAATATTTTTATCAAGCTCTTCATATGAACTAGCTGAGGTTATAATTGATCCATGTCTAAAATTTTTGCTGATAGCAATAATCTTTCCCTCTTCTACCTTATAATCAAAAGCGATGCTGTCATTAACTCTGAAGTACTGAGACATCTCAAAAAGACCAGCGGGAACTAAATCGGAGCCGTCCCAAAAGTACTTAACAATATAATCTTTTGTTTGTTTTAAAATAGACATAATACGGCAGATTATCATTAATATTAGATAATGTCAACATATATATTATACATCATTTTCTTGTTTTGAGACAAGAAGATTGCCAGCTAAATTTATCTTATATATTTCTTTTATTACTTTTCCTTTGGAAATCAATAATTTTGTTAAACTAATAAAATCAGTATTATTTGACCTCCTAAGTTCTTTTCCTACAAAATGGTTATGATCTTCAAATATGGAATAAATATTTTTGCTCATATTATAATATAGTTAATAAACTCTATTATAAATTATGGACTATGAAAAATATTTAAACTTTATGAGAAATAATTTTATTTTAGAAAAGCAACACTGTACCTACTTTAATTCATTAATTGGTACTGCGTCTACTTCTTGCAGCACATTTTTGCATTTAAACTTTTTTATTTCCCAAAAATTCTTATCACCCTCACAAACAAGGCTTGCCACCATGGGGCTACATATCGCAGACGAGGTTTTGCAGAACTAACCGCTCGTACAATTTTATTAACAATCGACTTTGCGCTCTTTCTTTCTAAAAAATTAAAGGTCCTTTCTTCTTGATTTCTCAATTTATCAATCATCGAATAAAAATAAGATGATTCATTTAACCAAACATATTTAGTAGCCATTACTCTTTGATTAAAACCGGTGTGATAGGTTCCTGGCTCAACGACTGAAATATGAACATTAGAAGTAATTATATTTAATTCTTGCCTTAAGATATCCGCTGCCGCTGATAAAGAGTATTTAGTCATGCAATAAGAACCCCAAAATGTCATTGGCATCCGACCGGCGATTGAACTGATAAATATAATACGACCAGAATCATTTTTGATCATTTTCTTCAAAACCAGTTGGGTCAATTCTAGGGTCCCAAATAAATTAACATCAAAATTAGTTCGTAATCTCTCTAGTGGTACCTCCGCCAATGATCCCGACTCCCCTATCGCAGCATTATTAATTAAGATATCAATATTTAAGTTTTGTAATTGCTGTCTATCTTCTACTTTGCTTATATCTAACTTAAAAACATCCAAAGCCACTCCTCGCTCACTAGCATAAGCCTTTAAATCAGAGACTGATTCCTCGCGATGAACTGTGGCAATGACGTGATATCCTAAAGTAGCCAAAGCTACGGCCGTATCACGACCGATTCCGCCTCGGGCGCCTGTGATTAAAACAGTTATTTTAGATTTTGACATATATTGAGAAATAGCATGAGTTATAATAGTTAAGATTTCCCAAAGCCCATACTTACTCCGGTAATACCGACAACTTTATTATTTAAATCCATGTTTTTATATTAAATATTTTTTATATCAGATAATAATCTAGGAAATTCCTTATAGCCGGCCTTCTCATTAAAGTGTCCACCATTTTCTATGATTATTGGCTCTACACCGAGATTAGTTGCCAGCTCGTAAGCTCTCTCAACAGGAACATATGGGTCATTATTAGAGTGGTATAAATAGATGTCTTGAACATTTCTATTGATCTTTCCCCAATCAAATTTTCGGTTAACAAATTCTTTATTAAGATTATCAAATTCTTCATTATCTAAAAGTCCTAAAAATCCAGAAACCAAGAAAGCGGCCCTAACAGGTAAATATAATGCTTCTATAATTGATAAAATAAAAGAAGCTCCAACACTATGTCCAATAAAAATTGTGTGTGCTCCGATGTTATTATGCAAATCACCAATCACTTTTAACCAAGATTCTAGATTCTGATTTTCTGGCGTTGGAAATGTCGGCACATAAACTTGATAACCAATTTTCTCTAATTAAGTTTTTAACCACGGAAACCAATTTTCATCAGGATTACCATAGGTGCCGTGTATTATAATTGCATTTTTCATATATGCTTATTATATATTAAAATCAATATTTTAAAAATAAATGGCACTTTAGAACCAAAATTATTACTTATATTAAAACAAAAACAGGTCTATAAAACCTGCTTTTGTATTTGGCTCTGCGGATTACATATTTTCCGAACTATTTAACATATTCCCTGCCGGGAAGATTAGTTTAGACAAATTAAAAACCCTGAAACTTTGTTAGCTTCAGGGTTTAATGTTTACCAATGATTTTAGACAAACGTCTTACTGAAATGTTTTTATTATATCGGCCTCAAGATCTGTATGAACTCCATACCAACCAAAAAATTTATAAGCATTCCACAGAACAGTCCTAACTGTTTGAAGTGAAATCTCTTTAGAAATCTGAGGAACATGAAATTCCCCACTTATTTCTTGGACATCTTTTAAAAAACAATCAATAGTAACTATCGGGCCATCATTTTCTCCTGGCTCACCAACAATTGAAAGCCGGTAACTAACTTCATCGTTTTTAATTAGTGCTGCAAATAGAACTATTTTTTGAAAGCAGTCTTTTACTAACTGGTCGGTCATAAAATTAGCAATAGCATCGCCATCGCGGAAATCATTAACATCTTCAAAATGATAAAAAATAACTTGAATACCACTTTTTTTTCTCAAGTCATTCTTTATATACTTAAAGACATGTTTAATTTTTTTGATTTCAGTCTCTGTGTTCAATACTTCCATTTCTTTTTTCTCCTATTTTAGTTAAACAAATTGTTAATGTAATAAAAAATAATACCACAAAGGTATTATTTTTGTCAATATCTGCTCTGCGGATTATATATTTTCAGAATTATATAATATATTCCCTGCGATTAAAATTAGTTTAGACAAATTAAAAACCCTGAAACTAACTTAAACTGTTAATTTCAGGGTTTATTATTATAACCTTAGCCTTATTAGGCTTTAACAAAACTTATAAGTTGACGGTAATTTTCCCTAATAATAGCTATACCCAAACAATTAATTATTAAACAGTCGCCGGGGACAATAGTAGCCGAAATGTGATTCGTTCCAAATTCTTTTGAAATAGAAATTCTATCATCGCCTCCGAAAATATTCGTAACTATCTGAACTTCAACCAACCCCTTGGCATTGGCTATGCTATTAAGATTATGCATTAATGCTTTTATTTGTTTGCTGCTCATTGAGCCAGATTTTTCGGCAAAACTAACATTACCAGCCGCCAATACCGTTCTTCTTATATGATCACAGACTGTTGGGATATTACCCTTACTAACTTTGATTCTTTTCATTGCTTTTGTTTTTATTAAATTTATATTATTGAATTATTTCAACTCCCGCCACACAGAAGCTCAAAAAATCCAATAATTATTAACTAAAAACAAATATTTGTTAAAGTTCCATACAGCAAAAAAGTATACCATAAGTATACTCTTTTGTCAATAGAGCTCCCTATCTTGAACGCCTTTAGAACTTTAAATTGGAAGTCAATAACTGAAGACCTTAAAATCTTCAATTATTACCCTTCTGTTTAATCTGAGTTGTGTCCTAAGCGGGACTCGAACCCGCACTGTCCGAAGACTCCACCTTGGACAACCCCCAAACATTGTTTAGGAGTTGTGACAGGGTGGCGTGTCTACCAATTTCACCATTAGGACTATAGATTTATTCTTCTTCACTTTTACCCTTTTCTTCTTTTATTTTTCTTTCTATTTTAGTGATATCTTTATAAACCTTAATAATTTGAGGAAATTTCTTATCATCATTAAATCTTACGGAAAATTTATGACCAATTCTCAAAGAAATATCGCTATATATCATATCAACACACCTATAATAAGGGTTTGAATTAGCAATAACCTCATATTTATACTTATAAACCCCTTGTGGCAAATATTCAGCAGTTATAATTCTTATAGAAATTATTTGACCCAATACAGAAACGGACCCTAGTTCTGTCTTTTTGTCTGATATCTTTCTCCTAACACCAACAAGTGTTAATGGCTTATTTACAGCCTTCTTAGCAGAAACTTTTGCCATTCTATCAACCAACTTATTATTCTCACTTTTACTATGTCCTTTTACCCAACGTATATCGACACCGCATTTTGTTTTCTTAACATTAACCAATAATTCTTTCCATATACCAGGGTTACTAACGGGTCTTCCAGAATCATTGCACCAATGATTATTACACCAACGATACCTAGCGGAATCATAATTATTACAGACGTAAGAAGAGTCAGTGTATATAATTATTCTTTGCCATTCTTTTTCAAAATTGAGACTCTCATATAAAGCAGAGCAACAGGCTTTTAATTCCATCTGGTTGTTTGTGGTTTTCTGATAACCATAAGGTGTAACATTAATATTATCTTTATTTAAGCGCTCAGGAAAAATAAACAACATACTAAAACCACCACATCTATTGGCTGGATAAAATGAACCGTCAGTATAAATAGTTAAAGCATTACAGTCCGTTGCCATATGAACCCTTAATTATTGCGCTTTCGAACAAAAGGAATTATCCAGTCTTGTTTGTTTATACATTCAGTAATAGTGTTTATATTTTCCTCAATATCGCCCTCCTTAAACTCATCGACAAGCTCTGCCTTGGCAATATTAATAGCAGTTGTTATCAAAAGCATTCCAGCTGAACCACAATATATAATATTTACTATAATTGGATGTTTTCCTTTAAATACGAATAATTCATTTGATTGATCGCCTTGTTTCCAATCAGGACGAGATAAAACAAAATTACGCATTGAAGCTTCAGACTTAAAAGCCCAATTTTCACCTTCGACACATAACATAAAATCCTTAAGATAATGTAATTTTATTTCCTCGCATAATTTTGCTCCATATTCGTTTAATTGTTCTGAATTCATAATTTTACTATAATTATTTGCCACTTCTTTTTTATCTAAATAACGAAGTTAAATCTTTAGTTTGATTATCACTTAGAACACCGCCTTTTAACTGTAAAATGTGTCCGTGTTGATGTTCGCTGTATTTAGCATAGGTGTCAATAATATCAAAGGGTATTTGATATGCCTCAAGAACAATAAAATTATTATCAAATATCAGGGCAATAAGATAATCAAAGTCTTTTTTTTCTAAATTTCTCATCACCCCTAACTGCCTTCGTCTTGGGTGATTGGTAATTCTTCTGCATTTTATTTGATATCTGACCCCTTCATCATCTTTTGCATCATATCCAGCGTTAGAACTAACCGCTAATTTTAAATCCATTTTCTTAGCAACTAAATATTCAGCAAAATCCCCAACAGGATTATTGGATGTTCTGATTATTTTCCTTTCTTTCAATTCCTCCATAATCAAGGAGTATTCTTCTAATAATTGTTGGTCGGTAAGTTTATTGGTATTCATATAAGTTATTACATTTTACTTAACCTTAAATTAACATTTTTTGGCTAAAATATCAATTTCAGACTATTTAATTAAAATTACATTTCTCACCATTGTCTAACCCAAGTATTGCAACGTGTCTAAAAAAGTTATGCCAACTTTCATTTTGCTTTTGCCAATCAATTGTTCCGTGTGTGGTTCCAAGTAATTCCGATTCTTTGTATTTCTCGCATTTTCTTTTTTTAAATGTTTTATCCAATGATAACTTTAGAAAATAACGAGAATCATAACGACTACGATAAGTCAGAATCAAGCTACCTTCGCTATTTATAATCAAACTAGATAAATCTGGCTCGTAAAGCACGGAACCCAATACCTGTTTGTCTTCTCTGACAGTATAGCGACCTATAAGTACATTCAAAGGAAAGACTGAAAGCTCTGGTTTTTCAGCTAATTCTAATGGTTTAGGAATAAAACCAACAAAGCCCCTAAACTTTGGGGTATTCATATCTATTTCGTTTTCCATACAATTTAATTATTAATAATAAAAAAGCTCTCCCCGAAAAAGGAAAGAGTTTTTATTTAGAAATAAAAAAATCGACCTTTATCTTTCCCTCATCGGGCTAGAAGTAGCACCTTCCAAATGGATTCTTTTGGGGTTGCTGGCAGGTCTTAGGGCTAGTTCCCTCGCTGCACTCTTTATAAAACGATTATTCAATTGTAATTATACTATAACATCCTAACAAAAAAATGAAAACCTTTCATTATTACCCTTTTGCTTAACGCTTTAATCCTAAACCTTTTAACACTTTACCTACCATTAAGAAACAAACTACATATAAAATTGCAGCGAATAAATCAAAAAATATATTTACAAATATATATGAACCAAATATCAGACCAGCAACAAACAATATCCCGAAATATAGATAATTGTAGAGCACGCTCCCAAACATCCCCCAGCGACCGTTTAAGGCGATCACAAAAGAAACTAGTAACAGGCTAACTAAAAATATTATAACTGAAACCAGATTTTGAGATAAAGACAATAAAAGTTGGTTCCACAATATTTGAGCAAATTCCTTGCTAGTATCATCCATAGTTTTTAAAGCCATATCGATAATGGACTTTGCAAATTCTGCCCCAAGCATTGGTGTTGTAGTAGTTATATTCATAAAATCTTATATTACTATTAACAGAAAATAATCCCACCAATCGAGAAAAAAGTCAAAAAAAGAAGAAATAATATTTTCTTCTTTTTTATTTATCTATTTTATCTTGGATTACTTGGTTATATTAATACTCCAACTACCGTCAGCGATAACTGGAACAACGTAAACACCTCCGCTAAGTTTATACAAAGTTGACCCTGAATAGCTACCTATTTCATTAATCATTGTCTTAACTAATTGCCCATTATTATCTAATACTTTTACAATGAAGTTTGAAGTACCTGAATGAGTTGCATCAAATTTCATTAAACCACCGTCAAGAGTAGAAATGTAATTAACCTTATTGCCATACCCACTTATTGTTGTTGGGATTGAGCTACCTGATATGTTTCTAGGTTGTTTAATCTTAACTCCCCAGCTACCATCAGCAATAACGCTTAAACGATAACTACCTGATGTTTTAATTCCAATAGCAATTTCACCATTATATTGCCCTATCTCATTAGCCAAAGAACTTACATAATCACCATTACTATCATATAACTTTACTATAAAATTCGAACTGCCAGTATGATTAAGTGTAATAACTGAAAGGCCAGAATCTAAACTGAAGCTATCTGTTGCTTTTTGACCGTACCCGGATAAAGAAATATCATCGATCACCTTAGAGGCATAGGCAACGTTAGTATTATATTTACTTAATATATCAGCAACGGTTTTGTCGTATTCTTTATTGATTTCAGCAACCCTATTAGCATAATCACTTGTGGAACTAACTGAAGTAGTAGAGCTTACTGAATCAACCTTCTCCACGCCACCATTTTTATCATAAACTGATGATGCTGGAATATTGATTAAATAGACTTCATTTGTTCCCATTTTTCTAACTCTAAGCTTATAGTCAAAAGAATCTAGAGGAAGTTTAAATACAATGTTTCCAGTCTCCTTAATGCCTGGAGCTAGAGTTCTCATACTTAAATAGTTATAGAGATAAAGAATTGAATCCTCTAATGGAGAATAGACTCTTCCTTTTCCGTCTACTAACTCAAAAACATCTGGCAAAAATGTAAAACCGTTATTTGTAGTATTAGTAACTTCTAAATTAAACTGAATGAATTTGGTATTAGCATCGGCCGTCTTTGTTCCTAGTGCTCCGCTTATATCATTTGAACGCCCAGCAGAATTGACTTTAACATCTAGAGTGGCTAATTTTACAACTTCATTTATACTCTTATTAATATTAATATCACCTGAACTATCCGTGGTATTTGTCGAGTTAGTGCTATCAGTAGAATTTACATTATTTGTGGCACTTGCACTAATTTTATTTAAATCAGCTGTTTTTATACCAAGTCCAAGTTCTCTCATCACGCCATAAGCAGCTTCACCGTCTTTCAAATAATGAGCCACGCCATTTACATCTATATAATAAGCTTCTCCTTTAGACTCTACTTGAAGAAATATTTTACCGCTATTCTTTTTTGCAAAAGCTTTGTTGGTTTTAATCTTTTCTAGATTATTATTAGTAACACCCACACCTAAGTTTCTCATTATATTGTAGGCTTCTGAACCATTTGCCATATAATAGCGTTTGCTGTCCTTAGGATTAACATACCAAGCCTCTCCTTTAGACTCCACTTGCAACAATATTCTTCCTTTTAACTTACTAGATAAATCTTCAGCTTTTGAAGACTGAAACGGAATTAGACTAACTGCAATAGCTAGACTAAAAATAAAAACGGGCAATCTCTTGTTCATAATTTTAATTAAATAATTATAAATAGTCAGAAGCCCACCAAAAACAAAAATGGGCACCCAACCTTGTCGCGAAACAACAATCAGTGCCCGTAAAGACGCTTAATTGTATGCGGTTGGGATACCCATTACTGTATACAATTAAGCAAAGCTACCCATTAATGGGCGCGTACTTTACGATATTTGATTGTTGTTTCGCACTAAAATGATACAATATTTGCCAATTAAAGTAAATGTTAAACTAATTTACTTAGGATTTTATATTTTTCTTCTGCCTCGCCAAGTATTTCGTTTAAAGCTTTTTCAACTGTTTTATCAGAGGTTCTACTTAGAGCTTTATCAACTGCTATTTTTAACGTATCACGATAATATTCAGCAAGATGAATATCCATAACTTTCTGAAATTTATCCATCGATGATTTCGTTGCTATACTTTTATTTTTTCTCATAAGATTAAGATAATTATTATTTTTTTGACACCAATCCTTTTCTAAATTCCATTAAAGATAAATAGCTAAAAAGATTACTTCGCCCGATATGTGTTAATGTCCCTAACTCACCAGCTACGCATTCAAAGTCAATATTGTGTCTTTTTAACTTTAGTATTAAATCCAAAATAACAAGAGGGTCATTTGAAAATCTTTCCAATTTATCAAATAAAACAATATTACGTCCGTGACTAAGAACTAAATCTAATAAATCATCGACAACGGAATAATCGTTTTCACTAGCTCTTGTCTCTGTTTCGCAACCATAACACCGCTTAGATATTTCCAGTCTATTTTTTCTGCAATAGTCTTCCATAACACTAACCTGATTCTTATAGGATTCTGTTTCTGTATACACCTCCTTATCTTTAACATTTTCAACTCTTAAATAACAAAAAACTTTTTTAGACATATTTTTCATAATTAATTTACGTTACATTTTTGGCTAGTCTTTAAAAACCAAGGTCGGGGCGGTCATATAAATACTGAATATACTGAACTAAATTATTATTTGTTTTCAGTTTCTATTTTTTTGGAAGCGGATTGCTCTGAAAGAGCAAAATGGCTTCATACAACTATTTAGTAAATCTATATTAATATACTTATATGCAGTTTTTACAGACCGCCCTTTCGGTTTTAAAAACTGGGGTCTCGATTTTAAAAACCGACCTAACAAGTTTTAAAAACCGGAGTTCTTTAAAAACCAAGCAGATGATTTTTAAAAGCTAAGCTTTTTGGAATCTAATCTAATGACTTTTAAAAACTTAGTTTTAAAAAACTACCCCAATTCTAATCTTACCAACTATCTTCATCATCTTCCTCGGATTCTTTTTCAGATTCCTCCTCCTTCTCCTCTTCTTCTTCCTCCTCTTCTTCTTCATCCCCTTCTTCTTT
This sequence comes from uncultured Gammaproteobacteria bacterium, assembly GCA_964500975.1. Classification (GTDB taxonomy): domain Bacteria; phylum Patescibacteriota; class Patescibacteriia; order Patescibacteriales; family UBA12465; genus UBA12465. Next base: position 26,502 of record CAZCQW010000012.1, read on the forward strand.
CTCCTCCTCTTCTTCTTCTTCTTCCTCCTCCTCTTCTTCTTCTTCTTCCTCCTCCTTCTCCTCTTCTTCTTCCTCCTCTTCTTCTTCATCCCCTTCTTCTTTCTCCTCCTCTTCTTCTTCTTCTTCCTCCTCCTCTTCTTCTTCTTCTTCCTCCTCCTTCTCCTCTTCTTCTTCCTCCTCTTCTTCTTCATCCCCTTCTTCTTTCTCCTCCTCTTCTTCTTCTTCTTCCTCCTCCTCTTCTTCTTCTTCTTCCTCCTCCTTCTCCTCTTCTTCTTCCTCCTCTTCTTCTTCATCCCCTTCTTCT
>CAZCQW010000013.1:0-13588 GCA_964500975.1 uncultured Gammaproteobacteria bacterium
AACAAGGCATCCGTAGCGGAAGCTGTGGATGGATCACCTCCTTTCTAGGGAGAAAATTTCTTTACCCACGTGGTAACAGAAATTAGTCGCCTCCGGCATGATGCTGGAGAGGTTGTCGCAAGACAACAACCGAATTGGTGCCAATTAGACTCATAATACATTACAACATGATATAAAAAAACCTCTATTATTAGTGGTTTTTTTTTGTTAAAAAGGCCTTCATTGGAAGACCTTTTTTATAATTCAAATATAAATTTAATTTATCTCACCCCAATTGCACGTCTTACTATTTCCATTTTTTCTTCAGCAATTTTATTTAGCTTCTCTTTTCCTTCTTCTAAAATAACCATTACTTCATCATCACTAATGCTATTATATTTTTTTTGAAAATTATCCAAAAATTTTACAACTACTTCAGCCAAATCTTTTTTAAAATCACCATAGCCCTTGCCTTTAAAGTCTTTAACGAGACGTTTAATTTCACGATTACCAAGCATCGCATAAATCGTTAAAAGATTAGATAAAGCAGGCTTTTCCTCTGTATTATACTCAATTTCTGAACCCGAATCAGTAACAGCGCGCATAATTTTTTTTCTAGCTAAATCTAAATTATCAAGTAGCTCTATACAACCCAATCCGATCTCATCACTTTTGCTCATTTTTTTATTTGGGTCCTGTAGGCTCATTACACGAGATCCTTCTTTTTTAACAATTGCCTGAGGAATTTTGAATATCGCGCGCCAGTGCAACGTGCTGTTTTTGATCTTCTCCAACTGGAACAATTTCAGTATCATATAATAAGATGTCGGCAGCCATTAGGACAGGATAATCATACAAACCTACGCTGACTGATTCCTGATTTTTCCCAGCCTTATCTTTAAACTGGGTCATCTTATTTAAATCAGCGATATGAGCACCATAACAATTTAAAATCCATGCTAGTTCTGTGTGAGCAGGGATAGCTGATTGCTGGAAAATAATTGATTTTTCAGGATCAATTCCAGCGGCTAAATATGTTTTTGTTACATCAATAATTCGACGACGCAGGTCTTCGGGGTTCTGTTTAACAGTAATAGCGTGGTAATCAACAACAGAGAATATACAATTATATCTATCTTGCATTTCCACCCATTGAGAAATAGCACCAATATAACCTCCAATATTGATTTGACCGGATGGCTTGATGCCTGAGAAAATACTTAATTTTCTACCTCTTTGTTCTTTAACCATATAAGTAATTGTTTAATTTATAATAATATTGTAATTTACCTGAGCCTTTTTAGCAAATAAAAAACCTCAGTATAAAAACTGAGGTTGTGAGCGGCGGGCGAGACTCAAACTCGCGACTTCCTGTTTTGCAAACAGGCGCTCTATCAACTGAGCTACCTCCGCATTTTTCAAGAAAGAACATTTTTAATATAGTTATGTTAAGGCTTATTCTTTCTTTTGTCAATAGACTTGAAAATCCACACTCGTATGCTAATATTTATAACACAAAGGGCTTGTAGCTCATCTGGTAGAGCGCTGCATTCGCATTGCAGAGGTGAGGAGTTCGAGTCTCCTCAAGTCCACTAAATTCACGCCGGGCTGTAGTATAATGGCAGTACGCGTGCATGGGGTGCATGTAGCCCCGGTCCGATTCCGGGCAGCCCGACAATTTAAAACATAAAATTTAATAAAAAAGCCAATAAAATTAGGGGCTTTTTTATTTTTGACAACTTTGACAAAAGGGGTCACGACGACTATAATTGTACTTAGAAATAAACAAAAAAAACAATTCTTCAGATTGAGAGAATTTTTTAGTATTTATGATAAATTTTAAACAAAAAATGCAAGAGGCCGAGAGGCTTGAAAATAGAAATCAACTTCATGACAATGAGTTGTTTTTAGCTGATAAGAAAAAAAAACGATTCACTGTATATATTGTAACTACAATAGTTATTGGTTTGGTTTTTTCTGGAAAGATAATAATGTCTAGCCCAAGCGCAACCAGCTGGATTCCTGGTATAAATTTTTTCAACAAACTCAAAAAATTAGTCCCAATCGCCGACAAACTATTAATCGGTGAAGATATTGACCGTATTAATATCATGCTTTTAGGCATGGGCGGAGAAAATCATGATGGCGGTTATTTAACAGACACCATGATGGTTACTAGCTTAAAACCATCGACTAAGCAAGTCGCAATGATCTCTATTCCTCGCGATTTAACAGCTCCAGTTAGCGGTTGGCGAAAAATAAACAGTATAAACGCTTACGCAGAGAAAGAAACCCCCGGTTCAGGTAGCGATGTCACAACAAAAGCGGTAAGCGAACTATTTCAAATTCCAATTACTTATTACGTCCGTGTTGACTTTTCGGGCTTTGAAAGAATTATTGATGAACTTGGAGGAGTTGAGGTTAATGTTGAAAATGAGTTTGATGACTACACTTACCCAGTAAAAGGAAGGGAAGATAACCCAGACTACTATTCTCGCTTCGAACATCTGCATTTCGACACTGGCCTGCAAAAAATGGACGGCGCTCGCGCCTTAAAGTATGCTCGTAGTCGTCACGCCCTTGGTCCAGAAGGATCTGATTTTGCTCGAGCTCGTCGTCAGCAATTACTACTTGAGGCCGTTAAAGATAAATTGCTATCTCGCCAAACATTACTAAACCCAGTTGTTTTAACAAAGTTGTTAACTGAATTCAACAAAGATGTTTCCACTAATTTAACTACTTGGGAAATGATACGTCTATGGGATTTATTTAAAGATACAAAAAGAGATCAAATTATTAACAAAGTTTTAAGTGATGCTCCTGATGGTTATTTAATTTCCGGAAAAGGTCAAGATGGCGCCTATATCCTAACTCCTCGCTCTGGAAATTTTTCCGAAATCGAAAATATGGTCCAAACAATTTTTGAAACAAATTATATTGCACCAGAAAAAAAAGTTGAACCAATTAGCGAAAGTTCAAAAGTATTTATTGCAAATGGGACTTGGGTAACTGGTCTAGCAAGCAAAACAGCAACCACTCTAACTGAATATAATTTTGAAACTAGTGGAACCGGGAATGCAGTTGAAAGAAATTATGAGCAAACCGTTATTTATGATTTAAGTGCTGGCGCAAAGAACGAATCGTTAATCGCTTTAAAAAAATTAACTGGTGCAACCCAAGCCTTCAACTCTCCTGCCTGGCTAGAAGAGTATAAGAGCGGAGAAAAAGAATCTGATTTTTTAATAATACTTGGAACAGACGCTAATAAACAATAATTATATGAATAGCTCTACAAAAAACAAACTACCGTTAGTGGTTATGTGTGGGCGAACAAACGTTGGCAAGTCTACTCTTTTCAATTGTTTAACTGAAAGAAAACAAGCCCTAGTATCAGATATTGCTGGCACCACTCGCGACAGTAATCTTGGCGTAGTTGAGTGGGATGGCAGTGCTTTTGAACTAGTTGATACGGCTGGTATTTTAGATTGGCGATATTTACTAACAACCAAACTTGCCAGCAATGACATTGACACTCAAACACAAAAACAAGCTCGCACATATTTAGACAAGGCAACCTTAATTCTATTTATTGTTGATAACAAAGTCGGCTTACTTCCAGAAGACAAAGAGTTGGCGGCCGCTCTAAAAAAGAGTCCCGTTTACAGAAAAAAGGTGATGTTAATCGCAAATAAAGTTGATAATTTTAAAACTGCCTCTGAAGCCGCACCATTTAATAAACTAGGGCTTGGCGAGCCAATTACAATTTCGGCCGCCAGCAGTATGGGTACAGGAGATCTACTTGATATCATTATCAATAAAATAGATAAACTAAAGAAAAATAAAAAAACTATTATTGATGAAAATGATAAACCAATCAATGTTTGTATTATTGGTAAACCGAACGTTGGGAAATCATCTTTATTGAATTCCATTCTCGGCTACGAAAGAGTTATTGTTAGTCCAATTCCTCACACAACCCGTGAACCTCAAAATACAGACCTAGTTTATAAAGAGAAAAAAATTACTCTTGTTGATACTGCTGGGATTTCCAGGCAAGGAACAAAGAGCAAGGGGTTAGAAAAACCAGGAATTTTAAAATCATTAAAATCGCTAGACAAGGCGGACATTGCTATCTTGGTTATGGATATAAGTGAGCCGATAACTCACCAAGATGCCAAAATTATTCAAGAAATTGTTGACCGTCAAAAAAGTTTAATCTTCATTGCTAATAAATGGGATTTAATTGAAGAAAGAAACACAAAAAAATGGACGGAAAAAATTTATGACAAGCTTCCATTTGCAACCTGGGCCCCACTTCAATTTATTTCTGCCAAAACCGGCGAGAAGGTAAATAAAATTCTAGATTTAATTTTAACAATTGCTAAGGACAGAGCGCTACAGTTAAGTGATTCACAATGTAATAAATTTTTAAATCACGTTGTTAAAATTCATAGGCCAGCTAAAGGTAAGGGCACAAAAGCACCGCGTATTTATGAATTTACCCAAGTTAAATTTAATCCACCAGTTTTTGTTATTCGTATAGGCCCAAATGATGATCTTCATTTTTCTTATGTCAGATTTATGGAAAATCGTTTACGAGAAAAATATGGTTTTACTGGCACACCTATTCATACCTCTGTCCATAAAGAGAAAAAATCACATACAACTTATAATGAGTAAACTATGAAAATAATTGTCGGCCTGGGAAACCCCGGGGAACAATATAAAAATACTCGCCACAATATTGGCTGGCTTTTTTTAGATAATTTACTAGGCAATGTAAAATGGACGGAAAATAAAAAGTTTAATGCGTTTATTTATGAAAGTGGCGATTATTTATACGTTAAACCAAATACTTTCATGAATAATTCAGGTCAGTCTGTTCAAAAAGTTTTAAATTATTACGGATTAATTCCTAAGAGTTTTGGCATTATAAACAAAAAAGACTCTGATTTAAATAATTCTTTAATAGTAATACAAGACGATCTTGATCTGGAGTTTGGGAATACTAAAATCGCAACTGACTCGTCCAGCGCTGGTCATCGCGGCATTCAATCAATTATCAATTATTTAAAAACAAAAAAGTTTACACGAATACGCCTAGGAATTAAAAATGACTTATTGCGCATCCATATTCCGACGGAAAAATTTGTTCTCCAGCCGTTCAATCACGATGAAAAAGAACGACTGAAAGACGTGTTCGAAAAAATAAATATAGAAAATATTAAGTAAACATAAAATCCTCCTAAAAAATTTAGGGGGATTTTATTTTAATCTATGAAAAATATCAACAACGAATTTGCCCTTCTTGGTTTTAGCTATTTTCAAAAAATTGGACCAGTAAAGCTTAAGCTGCTGGAAAATTATTTTCTAAATTTTAGCGAGGCTTTTTATGCCTCGTCATATAACCTAGAAAGGGCCGGCTTAGGACAAAAATTAGTTTCCGAATTTATTTTTTGGCGAAAAAATTTTGATTTTGAAAAAATAATTAATAAACTAAAACAAGAAAATATTAATTTCATAACCATACGCGAGAAAAATTATCCAAACCTATTAAAAGAAATAACCTCTCCTCCTTATCTTCTTTACTATAGAGGCGATATTAACATTCTTAATGATTTAAATAAAAATCGCCTAGCGATAGTTGGCTCAAGAAAACATAGTGCCTATGGAGAGAAAATAATAAATGAGTTTATTCCCGATTTAATTAGCAATAATATTGAAATTATTAGCGGTCTTGCACTTGGACTTGATACTTTAGCTCATCAAAAAACCCTTGATAGTGGCGGTGCCACGATTGCAGTTCTAGGAACAGGAATTGATAATAGTAGTTTATATCCTGAACTAAATAAGCAATTAGCAAAAAACATATTTAATAGAAAAGGGCTCTTAATTTCCGAATTTCCACCCGGCACCCAACCGCTACGACAAAATTTCCCCCAAAGAAATCGGATTATCTCTGGATTATGCCAAGCAACCCTAGTTATTGAGGCGCAAGAAAAATCCGGTTCTTTAATCACGGCACATCATGCGCTAGATCAAAATCGCGAAGTTCTAGCCATTCCTGGAAATATTTTTTCTGATTATTCAAGCGGAACTAATAATCTTATTAAATGCGGGGCTAAGGCCGTGTTAAGTGTTGAAGATATTCTTGAGGTTTTTCTAATCAGCAACCATAAAAAAAGTCCAACAACGTTAAATCTAAAAGATAAAATCGACTTAAAAAATAAAACCGAAGAACTGGTCTATAAAATTTTAAAAACTGCTGGAGAAAAATCTGAGACGCTAACGAGCGATGAAATCATCAAAATAAGCAAACTTGACACTGCGGTCATAAATAGTACACTAAGTATATTAGAATTGCGCGGAATTGCAAAAAGTAACGAAATAGGCTACTATATCAATTAAATTATTTAATATATGGATTTAATTATCGTTGAGTCACCAACTAAAGCCAAGACTATAGCAAAGTTTTTAGATAAAAATTATAAAGTTGAATCATCTGTTGGTCATATTCGCGATCTGCCGACAAGCAAAATGGGTATTGATATCAAAAATAATTTTGAGCCTACTTATATTATTCCTGATAAGGCAAAAAAAACTGTTACGACTTTAAAATCTGCCGCCAAAAAATGTGCGGAAGTTATTTTGGCGTCTGATGAAGACCGCGAAGGAGAAGCGATCGCCTGGCATTTAGTTGAATCCCTTGGGCTTGATATTAAAAAAACTAAAAGAATTGTTTTTCATGAAATTACCAAGACTGCCATTTTAGAGGCTTTAAAAAAACCACGCCAACTTGATATAAATATGGTTGACGCTCAACAAGCTCGTCGTATTCTTGATAGACTTGTTGGTTACGAATTATCACCATTTCTTTGGAAGAAGGTAGCTATGGGATTATCGGCTGGCCGCGTTCAAAGTGTTGCTACTCGATTAATTGTTGAAAGAGAAAGAGAAATTAAAGCTTTTATAATTGAAAATTATTGGAGTCTGTCAGCTGATTTAAGTAAAAATAAAGAGCAAGATAAATTTACCGCGGACCTTTATAAGATAGATAATAAAACTTTTAATAAATTATCACTTAAAAAAGATAAAGTTGAAGAAATAAAAGAAACTCTCCAGAAAGCTACTTATATAGTAGATAAAATTGAGAAGAAGGAGATTAATAAAAATGCCGGCGCACCATTTACAACCTCAACCCTACAACAGTCCGCTAATCGTCATTTAGGTTTCAGCGCAAAACAGACTATGATGGTTGCTCAGAAATTATATGAACTTGGTTTTATCACTTACATGCGTACTGACTCTTTAAATCTATCTCCAAAATTTATTGGCGATGCTTACGAGTGGCTAACAAAAAATTTAGGAGCTAATTATGCGGTTAAAGGTGGTCGCGTTTTTAAAGGTAAAAGTAAAAACGCCCAAGAAGCCCATGAAGCTGTCAGGCCAACCGAAGCTAGCAATACTCCAGAAATGCTTGCTAGCAAGCTTGATAAGAACCAAGAGCGTCTTTATCGCTTAATCTGGCAACGCTCAGTTGCTAGTCAAATGACAGCCGCTAGATTAGCTGCTACAACTATTGATGTTAAAGCAGAAAAAGATAAGGAGTCATATATTTTTAGAGCTAATGGACAAATGTTAATCTTTGATGGATATTTGAAGGTTTGGCCAGAAAAAACCAAGGAACAAGAATTACCACCTTTAGTTGAGAGTGATAATTTAAATTTATTAGAACTCCGTTCTGATGAGCACTCAACTAATCCACCCGCTCGTTATTCAGACGCTAGTTTAGTTAAAGAATTGGAAAAGTATGGCATTGGTCGCCCATCAACCTATGCTCCAACTATCAACACCATTATTACTAGAAACTATGTTGACAGAGATGAAAATAAAAAACTAAAACCAACTAGCATAGCTTTTGTCGTTACTGATTTATTAATAAACCATTTCCCAAAAATTGTTGATTACGCTTTTACCGCTAAAATGGAAGATGATTTAGATTCCATTGCTGAGGGCAAAAAGAAATGGCAACCAGTTATCGGAGATTTCTACGAAGATTTTCATACTAATTTAAAAATAAAAGAAGGGGAAATTAATAAAAGTGATATTATGCCAGAAGAAACATCAACTGAGGTTTGCGATAAATGTTCTAAACCAATGATTATTAAAACCGGACGCTTTGGAAAATTCTTAGCTTGCACTGGTTATCCAGACTGTAAAAATATTAAAAAATATACCGGCGAAGGCGCTAATGTTTACGAGAAAAAAGAAGTTGATCCAAAGATTGCTGAAATGCAAAAGAAGTATGATGGTGAGGTTTGTGAAAAATGTGGCTCAGCAATGAAAGTGCGAGCTGGAAAATTCGGACCATTCTTGGGTTGTTCAGGTTATCCAAAATGTAAAAATATTAAAAATATTGCCGAAGAAGGATCTAGTGGGGTTGAAGTTAAGTGCCCTGTTTGCGGCGAAGGGAATATTGTTAAAAAGTTCAGTAAGCGTGGCGCTTTCTGGGCTTGCAATAACTATCCTAAATGTAAAAATGCTTATTGGGGTGAACCAACTGGAAAAGATTGTCCTGAATGTAGCGCTTTAATGATTAATGATACTAAGAGTGGAAAAATAAAGTGTAGTAATAAAGATTGCGGATATATTGATAAACCCAAGAAAGAAAAGAAAGTTAAGACCGCTAAAGACGAACGCATAGAGGAATAAAATAAAAAGAAATATAAAAAGTCCACTACGCGCGGACTTTTTTTATTTTGAAATTTTATTGAGTTTATTTCTTCTTTGCCTTTTTCGCTTCTTTTAAATCACCACGTTTTTCTTGAACAAAGTCCATCGCCTTTTTAGCAAGTTCAACTAAAATCATAAAGTAAGCAGAGCTGCTGTGAAGCTTCTCTTGAGCCATAGTCACAACTTCATCGATTTTAACAATTCCTGTTTCAAGTAATTTAGTAATTTTATTAACTCTTTGCAGACTTACAATAAGATTATAAAGCGCCCAGCAAAGAAAGATTGTTAAGGCAAAAACGCTAATCGCTAAAACTAAATTAAGAATGTCTAAAGAAGTAGAAAACATATTTTTATTGTAATAAAATTAATCTCTTAACCTCGCCTCAAATTTTTCTGCCAAGTGTTTAATTAAATTATTGATCACATCATCAACCTCGATAGTCGTTAAAGTTTTTTCTTCAGAGGAAAGGCTGATGTGATATGCTAAGCTTTTTTCATCACTCGCCAACTTATTACCGCTATAGATATCAAATAATTCGACTTCCTTAATTAAATAATTAAAATTAATTATTTCACTCTTAACTTCATTATACAATATTTTTTCATTTAAAACAAAAGCTAAATCTCGAATAACGATTGGATATTTACTTAATTCCTTAAAAGTTTTTGTCTTTAGTCCAGAAACTATTCTAAATAAAGTCGCATAACTAATTTCAGCAAGAGCAACCTTCTTTTTTAAATTAAGATTACTAATTGCTTCAGCACCCAAGAGAGCTACCACTCCCAAATCTTCATTAAATAATTTAATTTTTGCGACCGCATTTTTATCTGCCCAAGTTGGCAGTTCAGAAGGAACTAAAAATTCCAGCTCTAAATCAAAGTTAATTAAATTCTTTAAAAGGTTGTTTATGATGCCCTTAAGATTAACTAATAGATCTCCTTCATCGGCCGCAACAACAAGCCCCAAGTGTTTTTCTTGGTATGGAAGCACGCCGTCACCAGATATTTCCTTCTTTAAGTTACCTGGGGCATTAAAAAATACACTACCAAATTCAAAAAACCCTAAAGTATCGACTTTAGCTTGATTAGTTTTAACATTAGAAACTAAACCGGGAACCAAGCTTTGTCTTAACATTGTCTGAATATCGGTTAATGGGTTGGCTAGTCTTAAGTGGTTAAAGAAATCAATATTTAATTTTTTAAGTTGTTCTTCGCCTACAAAAGAATAATTATAAACCTCGCTTAAGCCATGTCTAAGTGCCAAAATATTTTTAATTTTTCTTTCCAGCAACCTTTCCTCATTAACTTCAGGCAAGCTTAAAGTTTCAACTGGCAATTGTGAAACAATATTATCGTAACCATAAATACGAAGCACCTCTTCAACTAAATCTTCTTTTGTCGAAATATCTTTAGTGGCGCGCCATGAAGGAATAATTACCCTTAAAACGTCAGCTTTTTCATCGTTAATACTAAAACCTAATTGTTTTAACGTTTTAATAACAAAATCACTTGGAATTTCTTGACCGATTTTTTTTGTTAACCACTCTAAATCTAAATCAATCTCTTTAAACTCTTTTTTGCTTGCTCCGCCTTGGGTGGATGTTTGATTAAGATCAACAAGCCCGCTTGCAATCTTATATTCTGGGCAAACTTCTTTTAGTAGTGTTAAAAATCTAAATAAAGCCACTTCAGTTAACTCTGGATCAAGTGATTTTTCGTAGCGGGACGAGGCCTCAGTTCTCAAGCCTAACTTTTGTGATGTTTTTCTAATCATCGCCGCTTTGAAATTAGCCGATTCTAAAATAATGCTAGTTGTTTCATCCTTAACTCCACTGTCCTTGCCGCCCATAATACCAGCAATAGCTAGAACATTTTTACCATCACTAATTACTAAGTCATCTTCATTTAAATGTCTTTCTTTTTCGTCGAGTGTTTCTAAAACCTCATTCTTATTCGCATATCTAACTAAAATTTTCTCAACCTTGTCAGCCGAAAAAGCATGCAAAGGTTGACCACACTCAAGCATGATAAAGTTTGTTAAATCAACAATATTATTTATTGGTTTTTGGTTTAGAGCGATTAATCTTTCTTTTAACCAAGCCGGAGATTCTTTAATTTCAATACCGTCAATTTTAACGGCCATATAACGAGGACTTGCGTCCTTGTCATCAACTTTAACTTCTAACTTATTTTGCTTATCACTTAAAAATTTAATTTTTTTATCAATTAATTTTTCATACGGCTTAAGAGCTAAATCAAAAATAACGCCAAGTTCGCGAGCAATGCCGTAATGACTTAATAAATCTGGACGATTTGATAATGACTTATTATCAACCTCTAAAATAATATCATCCGCTTTTAAATATTTAGCGAATGGTTCGCCCACTTTAGCGCCGTCTTGCAAAACAATAATGCCTTCATGATTTTTTCCAATTCCCAGCTCATCCTCAGCACAAATCATACCGCTCGATTTTTCGCCCCGAATTTCTGATTCCTTAATCTCAAAATTACCAGGAAGAATTGCGCCGACTAGCGCCACTGGGACCAATTGCCCTTCAGCAAGATTTGGAGCACCGCAAACAATATTTAATTTTTCAGTTTTGACATCAACTAAAGCAAGACGTAAACGATCAGCATTAGGATGTTTTTTAACTTCTAAAACACGACCTACAACAACTTTATCAAATTGTTCGGCCTGGTTAACAAAGCCCTCAACCTCAACAGTGTGGTTAGTTAATTCTTTGGAAATTTCAGCCGCACCAAGCTTGGCGGGAATTTTTATAAAGTCTTTTAATAAATTAAGGGATATATACATATAATTAAAATTGTTCTAAAAATTTAATGTCGCCACTATTAAATAAGCGAACGTCATTAATACCATATTTAAGCATCGCTAAACGATTTAAGCCAAAGCCGAAAGCAAAACCCGAATAAACTTCTGGATCCAACCCGCCCGCTCTTATAACATCAGGATGAACAAGTCCGGCACCAACAATTTCTAACCAGCCAGTGTGTTTACAAACACGGCAACCCTTTCCTTGGCACAAGAAACAAGTATACTCGCCATTATTTCCTGGCTCAACAAATGGATAAAATTTAGGACGCATGCGAAGTTCAGTGTTTGGTCCAAATAATTTTTTGCCGACTATTTCTAGCATGCTCTTTAAATTAGCAAAGTTTATGTCTTTTCCAATCATTAAGCCCTCAACTTGATAAAAAGTATGCTCATGTCTAGCATCAGTGGCTTCATTTCTAAAACAGCGTCCAGGAATAATAGCCTTTAAGGGTGCACCATACTTTTGCATCATTCTAATTTGAACCGGAGAGGTTTGGGTTCGCATTAACAAATCATACTGACCTTCTTTATTTTTAGAATCAATATAAAAAGTATCTTGCATATCACGCGCTGGATGATAAGGAGGAATGTTTAAAGCGGTAAAGTTAAAATAATCACTTTCTAGCTCTGGCCCATCTCCAATAATAAAGCCCAGGGAAGTAAATAAATCTTCTAACTCATTCTGTACTAATGTAATTGGATTTAAATGGCCGTTAGAAAATTTTTCACCCGGCAAGGTTGCGTCGATAAATTCACTTTTTTTACCATAGGTTTCTAATAAATTTCTAGCCTCTTCAAACTTTTCCTGCATTTCGTTTTTAGCTGCATTAGCTAATTCTCCTAACTCTTTACGGAGATCAATGCTTAAATCCTTTAAGCCATGCATAACTTCACTAAATTCACCCTTTCTGGATAAATATTTTAATTCTAATCCGCGCAAAGCCTCATTGGTTTTAATACTGGCCAATTGATTAAGAAATTCATCGCGTAATTTTTCAATTTTATTCTTCATATTATTATACTTAACGGCTCTTCTTGTAACTAATAAAAAATAATTCTAAAATCGCAAAAATAATTACTAGTAAAAATAAATTCAACCAGTTAAATAGCTGCTGTGATTTTAAAATAAGCAAAAGAACAACAAACAAAGAAAATAAAAATGATTGACGGAAGGCAATCTTTACTAAATTAAATGCCAACTCCTTTTTCAAGGCGACAAATCTAAAAATAAATCCAACTAATGCGCTCGTTCCACTTAAAGCAAGGAAAAGCGAAATATAAAATAAACCAAAACCTAGCCAATTGGTCGTTGTTGGATCAACTAGGCTAGCTACAAAGATAAAAATACCCCAACAGAATGCCGTTAGGGCAGACATAACAAATAAATAGCTTTTTAAGGTCATAGACTATTAATTATATTAACTATTTTAGTTAACTCTTGTTTATAATTAGTTAATTTTTCTTTTTCAGCACTAACAATCTTTTCCGGGGCGCGAGAGACAAATTCAGGATTATTTAATTTTTGTTCTTGGAGGCTAATTAATTTTTCTAAATTATTTCTTTCTTTAATTAGACGTTCTTTTTCTTTAGCTTCATCAATCGCTCCTAGTAAATAGACTTCAATTTCTCCCACTGGAATCATAATTGCCTTATCAAGAAGCTCCCCAGACTCTTTAACCTCTAAACTGCTTAAGCCTGTTTTTAAATTCTTAATAAGCTCTTTTTGATCCTTAATTAAATCAACAAACTTATGAGCATAAATAACGGCATCTAATTTTTTAGCCGGTTCAATTTTATTTTCACTGCGAGCGTTGCGGATAGCAACAATAATGTCTTGAATTAACTTACAACTCTCTTTTGCGCCAGAATATTCTACAAAACTTTTATTTAAAGACACTGCTTCATTCTTAGCCCATTTTTCAACCATTAAAATACTATCATTGAAACTCTCCCAGATAGTTTCTGTAACAAAAGGAATGAACGGATGCCAAAGAATCAATAAATTTTTTAATAGATAAATTAAAATCTCTTCTTTATCTT
>CAZCQW010000013.1:13598-21377 GCA_964500975.1 uncultured Gammaproteobacteria bacterium
ATAGAAGCAAAACTCTATGGTCTTGAAAGTTTGAAAATAAAAGAAACTGATAGAATTATTGCTTTAGCAAATGAATTAACTAAAATAGGAGTTAATGTCTCTTATACTGATGATAGTTTATTTATTAGCCCTAGTAATAAATTAGATACATCTAACAAACTTATTAATACATATGATGATCATAGAATGGCATTATCTTTTTCAACCTTAGCAATTTCTAAATACCAATCTGCGAGTTTAGTGTACGTAAAATCACTTAACTCTTCAGCAGCTAAAGAAAAATTAAAACTCTCAAGATAGTTAGTCACTGAGTACCTTGTCCCAGAAAATTCACTAAGTATCCATTTATCACTTTCTGTTTTAGCAACGGGTTCATTACTATATAAAGTAGAAAAATATTTTTCATCACAAGACGACAAAATAAAACGAGAGATGTTCCAAAGCTTATTTATGAAATTACGCTTTGATTCAATTTTTTCAGCACTATAGCGACTATCATTTCCCGGAGTAGCCCCCATAAGCAGTGATAATCTTAAAGCGTCGGCGCCATATTCATTAATCGCGTCTAAGGGGTCAACCCCATTGCCCTTACTCTTGCTCATCTTCTTGCCCTTGGCATCTAAAATTGTTCCGTGAAGGTAGACTTTCTCAAAAGGGATTTCACCAAGTGCAAAAAATGACATCATTACCATACGTGAAACCCAAAGCGTTAAAATTTCATAACCAGTCTCGATAATTTGGGTTGGATGGAATTTAGCCAAATCATTAAGCTTAACACCGTCCTTATAATTATCGGGCCAGCCTAAAGTTGAGAAGGTCCACATACCAGAAGAGAACCAGGTGTCTAAAGTATCTTCATCCTTAATCCAATCGTGTCCTTCAGGAGCGGTTTCACTGCAATAAATTTCTTCACCCTTATACCAAACCGGAATACCATGACCAAACCAAATCTGACGAGAAATACACCAATCATGAAGATTCTCCATCCAGTCTTGATAACGCTTGTTAAAACGTTCAGGAATAAATTCAATTTCTTTAGTTTTAGCGGCTTCCAAAGCTTTTTCTTTCAAAGATTTACCTCCAAGTCTATCAAGCTTAACATCAACGCCGACAAACCACTGTTTAGATGGTAAGGGTTCAATCGGAGTATCGCAACGATAACAAACAGATAGATTATTGGTCAGATCGTCTTCAGCCTCCATCAAACCTCTATTTCTCAATTCTTCTAATATAAGTTCACGAGCAGCATCTGCTTTTAGTCCAGAATATTTACCAAAGCCCTCATGAATTAAGCCGTCCTCATCAATAACTTTAATAATTGGTAAATCATTAGCAGTTGCCATTTGCCAATCAACCATGGAGTGGGCCGGGGTCACACCCAAAGCGCCGGTTCCAAAAT
Source organism: uncultured Gammaproteobacteria bacterium (assembly GCA_964500975.1). Lineage (GTDB taxonomy): Bacteria > Patescibacteriota > Patescibacteriia > Patescibacteriales > UBA12465 > UBA12465. Next base: position 14,998 of record CAZCQW010000013.1, read on the forward strand.
CAGATTCAACGTTACGGTCGGCGATAATTTTAATATTCAAAGTTTGGCCACAAAAATCTACAATAAATTCTTGACCGATATATTTTTTATATCTTTCATCTTTAGGGTTAACGGCAACCGCAGTATCGCCCAGCTTAGTTTCTGGACGAGTTGTGGAAATTGAAATTGGAAAATCTTTACTATATTTAAAAGTATATAATTTTCCCTGTTGTTCTTTATACTCAACCTCATCATCAGCTAAAGTCGAGTGGCAATGAGGACACCAATTAACAATTCTTTCACCACGATATATTACGCCCTCTTTATACATATCAACAAACATGCGATTTACCGCCCGCTGTCGTTCTTCGTCAAAAGTAAAGGCAACGCGCGACCAATCCAAAGATGAGCCCATCTTTTTTGTTTGATGAAGGATTTCTGCTTGAGTATTGGTCAAAAATTTCCAAATCTCTTCTAAAAGTTTTTCTCTACCTAAATCATGACGAGTCTTTCCGGTTTCTTGAAAAATCCTCTTTTCAACAACCATTTGAGTAGCAATAGCGGCATGATCAGTTCCTGGCAGCCAAAGAGCTCGATAACCAGCCATACGGCGGTAACGAATTAGTAAATCTTCAATCGCTAACATGCAACTATGACCAATGTGAAGTTTCGCTGTGATGTTGGGTGGAGGGAGCATGATTGTATAACCAGGAGCCTTATCATCTAAACCTAAATTATCCGGATTAAAATATCCAGACTCATTCCATTTTTTATAGATTTTATCCTCATTGTCGCCCGGGTTATAGGCCTTATCAAGTTCTCTTTTCATAACTTAAAATTAACAAAAAAACCACCTTAAGTCAATAAAAATTAACCTTGACTTTAGCAATAAATACTTATATATTTAATAATCGACCCTTCTGGTATTATCCAAGCTTTAATGCAAAAAAATGCTGAATTTAGAACAACAAATATTTAAACAAATTGAAAAATCAAAAAACATTTTGATTATTTTGGCTGCCGACAAGGGCGGAGACTCAATATCTTCCGCTTTAGCTCTTTTTTTGTTTTTAAAAAAACAAAAATATGAAGTTGACGTTGCGGCTCACGGCCTAGACGAAACCAAACACAGCTTTTCTTTTTTGCCTAATTACAGCGACATTAAAACAAAATTAGACAATTTACGGCGCTTTATTGTTTCAGTCGATATTAGCTCGGCCAAAGTAAATCAAATAAAATATCAGGTTGAAAATAATATACTAAATTTTATAATCTCTCCTTCCGAGGGTTGGTTTAGGCCAGAAGACGTTAGTGCTCGAGCAGGAGAATTTAAATATGATCTAATAATTACTATAGGATTAAGCGACTTAGAGTCCTTGGGCGACTTATATGACAATAATGTTGAATTCTTCTACAAAACCTCTATCATTAACATTGACAATAAAGCTAGCAATGAAGAGTTTGGTCAAATAAACTTTATAGATCTAAATGCGGTTGCTGTTTCAGAAATAATATTTTACCTCCTAAAAAACTACAAAGAAACAGATATAAATGAAGAGATATCAACCTGTCTCTTGGCCGGAATCATACAAAAAACTAAAAACTTTAAAACCCCCAATCTAACACCAAGAACCCTTCTTAGTACCTCTGAGTTAATATCAAGTGGAGCAAATCGCGAAGATATAGTTACTCATCTTTTCCGCTCTCGAGACATAAATACTTTAAAGCTTTGGGGAAGGGTTTTAAACGGTTTACACGCAGAACATAAAGAAGAGTTAATTTGGTCTAAACTAAGAAACCAAGACTTTTTAGAAACCAACTCTTCAACAGATATTTTAAATGATATTATTGATGAATTAATTATCAACGTTCCGAGCGCTAAGCTGGTTGCGATTATCTGTGAAAGCGCACTATCAGAAACAAAAATAATTCTGTATTCTTTAAAAAATTTAAATGCTCTAGATATTTTAGAGATATACAAGCCGCTTGGTAACAGCAAATTAGCCACGGCACACATAAATAAAGATATTGAAACAGTAATTAGTGACGTTATTCCTGAATTAAAAAATAAACTTGAAAAATTAAGTGCTTAGTGGTATAAAATAAAGCGAAACTATTATTGAGTTCTGCTTGAAATCCCGTGACATGAACTTTATAATGGGCATATAGCTCAGTGGTTAGAGCACCGCTCTTATAAAGCGGGGGTCGATGGTTCAAATCCATCTATGCCCACACCGAATAAAAGGGGCTCGTAGCTCAGTTGGTTAGAGCGCTACGTTGACATCGTAGAGGTCACAGATTCGAGTTCTGTCGGGCCCACAAAAAAAACTTCGTTAACAGCGAAGTTTTTTTATTAACAACATTTACATTTACATCAAAAATTGATAAATTGAAATAAGAATATTAAACATATGCTTTTCAATAAAAAAAATAATCAAACTAAACTAATCCGAGAAGACTCAGAGCCATCTATCAACGAATGGTTTAGCGAAGAGGTTGAGACAGAGGGTCAGCTTGCGATAGATGTTTTTCAAACTGAAGACCAAATTATTGTTAAATCTACTATGGCAGGCGTAAACCCAGAAGATTTAAAAATTTCACTTCACCACGACCTACTAACAATTAAAGGCAGTCGTTCAATAAAAGAGGATGTATTTGAAGAAAATTATCTGTTTCGCGAGTGCTACTGGGGCTCATTTTCTCGCTCAATTATTTTACCAAACGAAGTCGATAATAAACGGGTTGAAGCAGAACTAGAAAACGGAGTCTTAACGATAAACTTATACAAAAACACTCCTAATCAAATTAAAGTTAAAATTAAAGAATAGCGTTGAAATATAATATGAAAAAGAAATCAATAATTATAAAATCACTAGTAATTTTGGTGGTTTTTTTGCTTTTTGTGGGGCTTATAGCTAGCTATTTTAACTGGAAAAATAACTACCAAAATCGGGTTTATCCTGGCATTAGCGTTGGCGGTCTTGATTTGTCTAAAAAAAGTTATGAAGAGGTTCAATCTTTATTAAATATAAAAATTGATACTCTAACTAAACAGGGGGTGGATTTTGTTTATGAAAATAAAAGAACAAACATCGCCTTAAATTCGAACGAACTCAGCCCTGATTTAAACTATCAATTAATAAATTTTAATATAGATGAAGCGCTTGAAAAAATTTTCTCTTACAACAAATCAAATTCATTTATTAATTATTTAATGTCTCAAGTCAGGGGAAAAGAACAAAATAAGATCATTATAACTTATACTATCGATGAGCAAAAAATTATTAGCATGCTAGGCGAAATTTATAAAGAACTAAACATACCCCCAACTAATGCTTCTTTTTCTGTGTCTGAAAAACAAGGGCTAGAAATTAGTCCAGAAAAAGTAGGCAAAGAAATAAACTACGAACTAGCATTAACGGACATAAAAAATAGTTTAGAAAATTTAACAAAACCTGAGGTTAACTTAAAGACTCATTCAAAATATCCAGAAGTAAAAAGTCTTGATTTAAAATCAATTGAAAATGACGCAAAAAAAATAATTAACCAAGGTGGAATTAAACTAGTTTTTATAGAAGACAAGACGGGAACTAGCAGCGCTTCATGGCTAATTAAAGCAAACAAATTAACATCATGGATCAGTGTCGACAAAAAAAACGACAAACTGGTTTTATCTCTTGATAAAGAAAGACTAACAGAATATTTAACTCTTAACGCTGTGCCCGAAATAGACGTAAAAGCGGTTCGGCCTCGTTTTGAAATAAAAAATGGACGGGTTAGCACCTGGGAAAAAGGTATAAATGGAAGAAAATTAAATTTAGAAAAAAGCGTTGAAAAAATTTCTAATGAATTTCTTAGCGGACAAAAAGAAATTAGCCTGATTGTCGAAGAACAGGTAAGCGAAACTATAAGTTCAGAAGACACCTATAACATTAAAGAGATAATCGGAACGGGCCATTCAAATTTTGTTGGCTCACCAACTAATAGAAGGAAAAATATCGAAGTTGGCGCTAAATCTGTTAATGGAATTTTACTTGCCCCCGGAGAAGAGTTTTCTCTAGTAAAAGTCCTAGGCGACGTTAGTAAAGAAAGTGGATATTTCCCAGAGCTAGTAATTAAAGACAACAAAACAATTCCTGAATACGGTGGCGGCTTATGCCAAGTAGCAACAACTATTTTCCGATCCGCCCTTGCTTCCGGGCTACCAATTACTGCGCGTCGCAACCACTCTTACCGCGTTTCGTATTATGAGCCAGCTGGAACCGACGCAGCTGTTTACATTCCCAACCCTGATATAAGGTTTATAAATGATACCGCAAATTATATCTTAATTCAGTCTCGTATTGTAAAAAATGATATTTACTTTGATTTTTGGGGAACAAAAGACGGTCGTATCGCGACAACAACAAAACCAGTTATTTACAATATTACAAAGCCCGCGCCGACCAAGTATATTGAAAGTAGTGAACTAGCGCCTGGACAGAAAAAATGTACTGAAAAACCACACAACGGTGCTGACGCCTACTTTGACTACAAGGTAATTTATCCAGACAAGGCAACCACAACGCCCGTCAAAGAAAAGCGCTTCAGCTCTCATTATGTTCCATGGCAAGAAGTCTGCTTAGTGGGAAAAAGTGCAAGCCCTTCCTCTAGCATATCTAGTAGTAGTCCAATAACAAATTCAAGTAGCACAAGTACCGCCACCACTACTCCATAAAACACAAATTTAAACTAAACAAAAAACATTCCGGACAAACGGAATGTTTTTTGTTTTACATTTTTTACAAATTATTTAACAATTTCCCCTTCAATCATTTTTTTATCATTCTTCTTTTTATCAAGCTTGAAAACTACTACTTGCTGCAAAGCGGTTAGCGCAGTAATAACAAACCAATAGAGAGTTAGGCCGCCTGGCAAGGATATACCAATAAAAATAGTAATAGCTGGCATAAAATAAAGCATTTGTTTGTTCATAATTGCCGTCATGCTTTCATCCTTGGCGCCATCTGTTTTAATTGGCGGTTGTTTAGTCATCATCATTTTTGCTTGAGCAAACTGAGCTAAACCCGCTAAAACAGCTAAATAAATATTAGGCTTATTAAGATCTAAAAAGCCAAACGACACCCCCTGAATAACTTCTGGTTTATAAACAAAAGAATATACTAAATCTAGCTTACTATTTAAACCGTCGCGAAAGACTTGGTAAACAGCAAACAAAAATGGTAACTGGATTAAAAGGGGAAGACAAGATGATAGGGGATTTATCTTGCTCTCTTTATACAACTCCATTGTTGCCTTACTTAACTCAACTTTATTGTCGGCGTATTTTTTCTTAAGCTCTTCTATTCTTGGCTGAAGCTCTTGAAGAGCTTTCTGTGATTTAATTGCCTTTTGACCAAGTGGCCAAAGAAGTAATTTAATAATTATTGTTAACAAGATAATCGCAATACCTAAGTCCTGAAAAGAAATCGTATTATATAAAAAGACTAAAAGATTTAGAATAGGTTGATAAAAAATGGTTGTAAAAAGGTTTCCCATATTATTTATAATATATAAAAGTTAATAAATTTTATTTAACTGGATCGTTTCCTCCTTTATTCCAAGGATTACATCTTAAAATTCTCCAAGAAGTCATAAGACCACCTTTTATGATACCATACTTCTCAATTGCTTGAATACCGTAGTCTGAACAGGTCGGGTAGAAACGACAAAATCCGTTAGGGTAAAAGATTTTCAAAATACCATGATCAAAAGAAATGGTTCTTTGATATATTTTAATAAAAAAAACCACAAAACGGCTTGGCAGTTTTGAGATAATATTGAGCATATTTATTTAATATTAGCCTATTTATATAAGTTAAGCTTTTTTAAACCACCACTAACGGAAATTTTCAAATCAGAAAACTTTATATTTATAATTTGCGGCAAAGCAATAATAACTATATCTTTTCCATCTTTTATCTTCGGCATTTCTTGGCTAATAATAGAGCGAATTTGTCTTTTAAGTTTATTTCTTACAACCGCTTTTTTACTTATTTTTAAGCCAACCAGCAACCCCATTCTAGTAAAAATCTGATTATTGTTAGCCGATTTTATACCAAATTCCTTAGCATAAAAAGATTGGCCAGTTTTAAAAACTTGGTCAAACTCTTTGTTTTTACATATTCTATTTTTTTTCTCTAGCATGAAAGCCGCTTTACTCTATTTTGAAAGCTTTTTACGACCTTTATCACGGCGTCTCTTAAGCACTACACGACCAGCTGCGGTCAGCATTCTCTTTAGAAATCCATGTTTTTTACTAGCCCGACGTTTGTTCGGTTGGTAGGTTCTCTTCGGCATAAAACAAGATATAACTTAAATAATAGATATTCGTTTCTTTAAGATAACATCTTTATTTGCTA
>CAZCQW010000014.1:0-3399 GCA_964500975.1 uncultured Gammaproteobacteria bacterium
TTTGATTATGCCCTTAATTATATCAAAGTGTTGCACTTACTTATTGAACTGGGGAAATATCGACCAAACAAAAAAACCCAGCCAAAGAGCTGGGTTTGAATATGTTTTGAAGATTTATTTCAATTTACCCAAATCTAGTTCTTCAGTAATCTTTATAGTAGAAACAAACTCCGGCATGTGACTAACCATAATAATACCTCCTTCAAAGTTATTAATTGCTTCGGCAATCACCGGAATATGACGAAAATTAATGTGGTTTGTCGGTTCATCTAAAATTAAAAGTCCTGGCTCCATTAAAACCAAACGAGCAAATGATAATAGTCCTTTCTGCCCTTCCGATAAATCACCAATTTTATGACCCATTAAATCACCTGTAATTAAAAATCCGGCCGCAATCGAACGCAAGCTCTGTTCATCATGACCGTCCGCCATTACATTCTTTAAAGAATCAAAAACTTTTTCATCAAAATTTAAAGTAGAAAAATCTTGACTGTAATAACCGACTCTAACGCCATTGTGAATTATTTGACCTTCTTGTTTCCCTGATACTAAAGAACGAAGTAGAGTGCTCTTGCCGATTCCATTTGGTCCAACAACTAATAGTCTGTCTTTCTTCCTTAAAGTTTTATTAATATCTTTCAAAACTGGTTCATGATTAATAACTACTTTAACTTTTTTAATATCAACTAGTTCTCCGGTAACATCCTGGACTGGAATATCAAAATCACGAATAGTTCTATCTTCTTGACGGACGTCAACCTTATTAGCTTCTAAGTCCTCAGTTTCATCCTTTAATTTCTTGGCTAACTTACGCATCTTACCGCCTTTATGAGCAAAGAAATTAACTTTTTCTTTACGGTCTAAAATCTGTTTTTCAAGTTGAGCATTTTCACGTCTTTCTCTTTCTACTCTTTTTTCAATTTCTTCAACCACGGAATAATAGTCACCAACATACATTTCTGTTTTGTGGGTAAAATTATTTAAGTAAACAACGCCTTCTGTAAAACAGTTTAAAAAATCAGCATCATGAGAAATAACTAAAACCGTTTTATCATACATGACTAGGAATGTTATTAAGTGATCAATCCCTTCTTTATCTAAATTATTAGTGGGCTCGTCCAGTAGCAAGATATCTGGGTTCTGAATTAAAGAATAAGCTAAAAGTAATCGTGCTTGCTGGCCGCCAGACAAATCGCCAACAATTTTATCTAGGGGAATATTAAAGTTAACTGCTTCCAAAGCTTTGCTAATGCGACTCTTAATATTTCCCGGAACTTCATGAAAAGCGGTTCCAAAATAATCCTCTACAGTTAAGGAGGCGTATTCTCTAGCCATGGTCTGACTAGCGGTGCCAATAGTCGCGCCACCCGCGATGGAAATTTGACCAGATTTAGGGCTCAGCTCCTTCTTAATTAGTCCAAAAATTGTGCTTTTTCCGGCTCCATTCTGGCCCATTAGAGTCATTTTAGCGCCTCGACGAATACTAAAACACGCCTCATCTAAAATTGGGCGCTTGTTTATATATTCAAATTTAACTTCATCAAATCTCAAAACAACTTCTTCTGCCATATTTATTTCACTTATTATTTATAACCCAAACAGAATAGCAGATTATTCTTTATTTTTCAACCCATTTGATTAATCGCTAAAATAACAACACTAGACAAAATAACAATCATCACGACAACTAACAAGATTTCTAATAGAGTAGCTCCTTTGGTATTATTTTTTTCATACCTTTTACAATTACTTATTTTTCATGTTCTCAATTGATTTATATATTAAATTATATCACAATTTCACCAATTTATCTTGTTTTCGCCCCAAATTTTAAGTTGTTTATTGCACTTAGAAAAATGGCGAGAATTAAAGAAGCCCGAGTAAGCTGAAAGCGGCGAAGGGTGAGGGGCCTCTAAAATTAAATGCTTTTTAGAGTCAATTAACTTTTTTTTACTACGAGCATAATTTCCCCAAAGAATAAAAACTAGATTATCTTTTTTGTCGGATAATGTTTTTATAACTGTATCACTAAAATCTTCCCAACCAATTTTTTGATGAGAAGCGGGCTGATGAGCAATGACACTTAAAATTGCATTAAGTAGAAACACTCCCTGCTCTGCCCAAGATTCAAGATTCCCATCACTAAAATCTTTTCTAATTCCACAATCTTCTTCGATTTCTTTATAAATATTTTTAAGTGACGGCGGAACACTAACCCCCTTCGGAACGGAAAAACACAAACCATGGGCCTGATCTATCCCATGATATGGATCCTGACCTAAAATAACAACCTTAACTTTCGAAAATGGAGTTAAAGAAAAAGCGGCAAATAAATTTTCTGGTTTAGGGTAGATTTTTTTACTTTTATATTCTTCTCTCACAAAATCTGCCAATTTTTTAAATTTATCTGTCTCAAAATAATCAGCCAAAGCAGCTCCCCATTCTTTTTCTATTTTTACGTCCAACATTTTATTATTTCTTAGCATGCACTAATAATATAACATACACCTAGTAAAAATGGTATTAAAAAAGAAGTCTAGCTAGGCTTCTTTATGAGAGTTTCTTACAGCCGATTAATGCTTTTCGGATATTTTTTACCTAGCTCCAACTCTTCTCTTAAAGCCGGAAGTGCCGACTTAACAAACGAGTTAGTTTCTTCTGGCTCTGAAAGTTCATCGATAGCTTTTATGTTTCCTTCAATCCATTCACTAATTTCTTCGTCAGACATTAGTTCATCGAGAGTTTTTCCAGGATTATCAAGTAAACTTTGCGGCGGAGTTGAACCAATCGCTTTATGATCCTCGGGTAAAACACCCAAAGAACCAAGGGTGTCAAAACGTTCACTCGCCAGTTTTCAGTACCAATTCTTGAAATTTTTTGAAGAAGCCTTTCCTGTTCTCGCGTTAGGCTTACCCGACGTGACCCTGAAGGTAAGAATTCTGAAATCATGGCGAAATAGCCGTAACCGTTTCACAATTCTTGGTTTCATATCAATGTATTATAAACAGGTAAAAATAAAAAGACCCTCGGACAATTTCAATTTTCAAAAAAGAAAAAAGAAAGAGTCAAAGGGTCAAAGAACCAAAGGAACAATATTAAGCGGTCTGAGGAACCAAGTAATTGCGGGAAAAGACCTGGTAGCCAGCGCGCCACTCACTGGGGTCCTCAATGGAGTGCGCATACACGCGCCAACCAGCGCCATGCCAGTACACGTACACGGCACGCAGCTCACCGGTGATATCGCGAACATAGAAGATGTTGGCATAACCGTTATTAAGCAGTTCGCCTGCTTCACCATTAGCCTGACGCTCCATCATCGCGAATACCTCGCTCAAATTGGTTTCTAATTTTTCCTGACCACCGAGTTCAAATAAGATGGGGTTGTCAACAGAACCAGGC
>CAZCQW010000014.1:3409-11576 GCA_964500975.1 uncultured Gammaproteobacteria bacterium
AAAAGATAATCCTGTATTTCTGCTATTTCTCCAAATAATTGCTCTGGGGTCAAGTCTTTTTTATCTGTCTGCTTTACCCTCAACTTAATGATACCTCCATTTAAACGAAGATCTTCGATACAACAATTATTATGTGTGTCACTCATGACACAATAACAAACATCAATATATCCCGTTTTACAAAAAGTAATCAATACATTTTTCAAAGAATTTTCTTTTTTGAAAGTACTTATTCCAACTGTAGAACCGTTCCCGTGCAAAGAAACAAAAATTTGATTTTTAAATCTTTCATTAATTTTTTTTGTTATTTTTTTTGTTATAGCTGAGCGTTCTCGCAAGAACTTTTTTTCCAGTTCTTCCATGGATAACCTTGCTTCATTAATTTTTTTTCTCAGCTCTTCTGTCGGAGCCTGAATATTAGAAAGTGATAGCTTTTTCATGACTACATTTTTTTAAGATTAATATATTTGATTAATTACTAAACTCGCCTATTTTTAGACAAACTTGGTAATTAATCAAATCTTATCTTGTTTGTAAAGGTTCAATTCTATAACAAAAAAGCATACCACGTTGGTATGCTTTTGTCAATGCGGAGAGGCAGAGATTCGAACTCTGGGTCGGCTTTCACCGACGACAGTTTTCAAGACTGTTCCATTAAACCGCTCTGGCACCTCTCCATGTATTCTTTATTTTAACTAGCACTCAACTCAGTTAACTTAGAGGTAAACCGCTCCCTGCCTGCCGGCAGGCAGGTGGCCCCTCTCCATATATTCTTTTCACTCTAGTACTATAATAAAAATTTAAACGATTGTCAAAATATAAACCCCCTATAAATTTGTCCCTATTTTAAGGGATATTTACTCTCAAAATCATTCTTATCATTAAACTTAGCGAAATCCTGTTTAGTTTGATCAGTCTGAACCTTAAAACCGGGTTTATCCTCATGCATAATCCCACACCAATACTTCTCTGTTTGACCAGCAACTTCTTTTAAATACAGAAATAAACCATTGGCATAACCGCAATACATGCAACCAACTTTTTCAAACATGTTTAAATATTGAAGCTTGTTTCTATCAAAAATTAAAATATATTCACTTCTCTTAACTCTAGGGATTCTATAAATCGGAAAACAAATTGTTTGATAAATTTCGACTAGAATATCGGAAATAATTAAAAACGGTAAAGGAAACCAAACGAACGGAGCGCTAATAATATGCAAAGCGGCGCGAGACGACTGAAATTTTCGATAATCCATAGGAACTTTTATGTTATTTATTAAATTATTCCTTTTAAATAAACTTGAGCGATATAAAATAAGGCGGCGGCATATATAATATCAATAAAAATATATTTCAAAAAATTTAAAATATATAGCAGTAGAACCAAGGGGTAAAAAATAATAACTAGTGGGTTGTGAAAAAAATTATGATTAGCATTGTTAAACAATGACTTAGCATCACCAGTCGATGGTATTGCTTGAAGGGCCAAAGCAAAGCCCAGCCAAAAACACAAAATTACTTGAAAATCCCAAACTAAACTTACTTTTGTAAACAACCACATCGCTAAAGCCGAGTTTATTATAAATGGCCCGAAAGAAATAAAAAAAGCCGGTAAAAATCTTCTAGGCTCATCATGAATTACAAATCCAGCTACTTCATTATAACGAAGTAAATTTATTCTATGAATTCTAACTCCAAATAAAACACAAAAAAACGCATGAGCTAATTCATGAACAATAATCCCTGGGGCGCTAAGAAAAAATTTAAAATAAGACCAAAACATAATTCATTACTTTTAAATCTAACGATATACATTCTTATTCTATCACATAACTAAACATATTAAAAAAAGCGTCACAAGTGACGCTTTTATTTCTAATGAGAAAATTAAGCTGTTTCTTTTTTGGCGAGCGCCAATTGGATTTCAGTCTTGGTTTGTTGGCAGCTTTTTTCAGAGGAAACTCCTTTTTCCGGATTTCCTTTAACAAGTTGGTCATTCATAACCACATAAGTTGCTCCGTTTTCTATGGCTATTCTAATGCCTGTGAAACGTTTTTGGTGTTCATTGGGTTTATTCATCCACTCATCGCGAACTCCCTGAATGATAAATTCGTACATATTGAAATAACTTTTTAAAGTTGTCACTTCATACGGCGAACAATAAATCATGTCAAACGGTTCCTGGTTTAGTTTGGAAAGTTTTTTATCATCACAAATTTTTTTGCTGTAGCAATGTTTTATGCCTAGCAAATCGGCAGTGATTTTTTCGGTTGGAGTTTTTCCATACCGAGAGATACACTCTTTTTCGCTGATATCGGTTAAAACACTTACCATGGCAAGTTTCGTGTTAGGCAGAAGTTGGCGTAGTTTAATGATTCCGTCAACACTACACGAAGAGCAAACCGTTAAAACGTCAGGAGAAAATACATTTGTATATTTCTTCAAAACATTTTCCAGCGTGGCCGAAACAGCAAAGATTTTTAAATCCAGGAATATTCCGATCGGTAAATTGCGATTAGCCAACTCAAAATGAATTGACTGAAAAACTTTTGGACCACCGGAATCCATAAAATGGATGCCGTCATTGATTTTAACGAAAGCTAATAAATTACAAATGTCTGTAGAAGAAAGTATTCTTCTCATGTCTCTCAGGAGCGCTTGGCCAGTTGCATAGCCATTCAAAGGCAAAATAATTTTTCTCATTTAAAAAAAATTTTTTGGTGAATTATATTAAAGTACGAATTGCGAAACTATAATTTAGCAATTAAACCGATATTTGTCAAGCTTATTGTTTTTTACTAGCTTTTTTTGTTTTAATATTTATCTAAATTAGTTAAAGAGCTTACTATTTTTAAGTAATATTTTTACTTACTCCTTATCCATCTTTGGAGTTTTTAATACTAAAAAATATGGCTTAACCTTATTTTTGTCTTTCCACGGAGAGGGCGGGACTCTATTCACACTGAGATTTGTATAATTGCCGTTAAAAAATAAAAACCTTGGATTAAATAGCTTTATGCTATTTTTTCCAAGGCTTAAAATTATAATGTACTAGCGGTTTTCACGCTTAGTACTTTTAACAAATAATCTTTATCCTCCTCGTCAGAGAAGTAATCAATTACTTGAAATGCATTTTCTGCGTCTTTACTGTTTTTAATAGACGCAATTACTGTATACGCATACCGCCTAAACGGATAAGCAAAGTAGAAATATGGAAGTTTATTTCTTAGATCTTTCACCAAGATCTTGGTGCTTAATTGTGACATTCTTTTTTCTAAAAATGTCGTCGATATCACTCCTTCATTATGATACCAAAGTAAATCAAGAATACTCATCTGATTGATATTTCTGGCAATCAAATCTTTTCCATACCTCTCGTCGGCGTCAGAATTTTTTAAGAATTCATACGATTCTTTAATCGATTTTCTTTCTAACTTGCTAGCTATTGCTAGCATCCTTTTTTCTTTTATTGCTGAACCCAGTTGGTATTTGATGATTTTTTCATCAGTAAATTTATCAAAAATAATCATTTTATCCTCAATAGATATACCATCGGAATAAACAACTAGTTCCTTTTCTCTAAAGGAGCCAGACAAACATAATTCCAGCATCTCTTTTGCTGAAATGTGTCTACTCATCCATACTGGATCATTTTTTTTTCTGGTCACTAGCATTTTTAATGCCATTAATAAACTCGGGGATGAGGCTTTCTCGATAGCCGTAATATCCACAATCCAATATTTTGGATTAAGGCGAAAACCATCATTACTACATAGAAAATCATAATCTAGTCTGCGACTATTAAAAATTATGTTCGCAGTGCTGTCTACACCCCTGGTTCTTTCGAGAACGGTAAGAGCAAGCTTAATAAAGATTTCATTTACATTTTCTTCTGTCACCCTGAAAAATGCTATGCTATCAGCCATTTTTTCAACCTTGCCGGCGTAATGAAAACCAGAAAGATATTCAGACATAAAAAGAGAATCATTTTTTTGAGCAACCAACTCATTAAAATGTTCCAAGGCCTTAGCACGCGCCGACCAGTTGTTGACGTAAAAATAACAAACAACTGCTATTAGTAAAAAAGGAATACTAAAATACAATTTTTTTTTCATGATTTCTTGTTTTTTAATGATTATGAACATTTGATTAATTACTAAATACACCTTTTTCAGATGAACTTAGTAATTAATCAAATGTAATCTTATTTGTAAACGTTCTATTTTAATGATTAAATGATAGCATATTTTATTAAATATGTCAATTAGTAGATAAAATAACTTACTTTGGAACTTACTATATTTATATAAATATTAGCTAAAATATACTACTATTTTACAATATTTTTAATTGCTCTACACAACAAAAAATAAGCTATTACTAGCTTATTTTTGTTAGTGCGGTGAGCTTGGTATTATATTGGAAGAACGGTTAGTAATAAAAATAGTCTTTAAAAAGAAAAAAGGAAGCCATTGATAGACTTCCTTAAAATTTTGAACAGCTTGACTGTTATTTCTGTTTCCAAATAACACCAAACTTTAACAATTGTTCCTTGTTAGTTAAATCGTACCCCGCGTCCGTATACACAGAAAAGTTTTTTGCTATTTGCTGTTGATAACAAATACTGATAACATGTTTTGTTGGCAACTTCATAAAACTGACAATAGAATAAGAGGTTTTTAACCTCCAAACATTTATGCTTGCACCATTTACCAAGAATAAAAAACTCGGTTCGATATTCATTTTTCCGTTTGGCTCTCCAAATGAATATCCCACCCAATGAAGAGTAGAAAAAAATTTGAATGGAGAAAACTTACCGATAACACCGCCGAATGGAACATTCTGAAAGTATCCAACACTTGGACCAACGTTAATTTTTAACTTTGGCAAAGCGTATAGATGGTTAAAGAAGATTCTGTCCTGTCGGAGCGTGATTTGTGTATTAGTTTTTTCTCCTTTGAGAAAAAAATCTAATGATAGGCCACTCGATAACGCACTTCTACCTGTAGACAAGTCTACACTAGAAAGTTCGATTTTTTTGGTAGCAACCGAATCATTTTGACTAAAAACACTTGAACACAGAATCGTAACAAAAATTATTGACAGAAAAATTACTCTTTTCATGATTTTACATTTTTAAAGATTAATAATTATTTGATTAATTACTGAAACCGCCTATCCCTAGACGATCTTGGTAATTAATCAAATTTAACCTTATTTTTTAATGTTCTACTTAACAACCATATTATAGCATACTAGTCAATAATTGTCAAGCTGTGGTTGTAATTTACTCAAAAAGTTCCCCAAAGTTTTGAGCAAAAACCCCAACAAAAGTGGCAAATTTAGAGAGTTTTGGAAAATGGTACAGGAACTTTCCAGAACTCTTATTTGCTATGGTAATTAAGTAAACATAGTTATAAAAAGTCCAATAAAATAGCCTGTTTTAGATAGTTAAGAAAAATAGCCCATAACTTTTCTTAACTCTGTTCTGATATAGCTTAAGTGTTGGCCGACTGCTGTCCTTTTTCCTTTTTTGGCGGCATTCCCTTGGGGGAGCTGAAAAAGAAAAAGGCAGACGGCAAGTGAGGGTTGAGACTAGAGATGTCGGTCCGGTTCCCTCTAATATAATTAACTTGACTATACGCACACACCGAGCCGTCTTGATAAGACAATAATTTAAACTAATTAATAAATTTAGCTAAAATAATATGAAATATATTCTATATGCTAGAAAGTCTAGCGAAGATAAAAGTAAACAAATATTATCACTTGAGAGCCAAGTAGCTGAGATGAAGAAGTTATCTACTAACTTGGGACTAGATATTACCCTGACTTATACCGAAAGCAAATCGGCAAAGCTACCAAACAATAGACCGCTGTTTTCTGAGATGATTAAGTTGCTTGAAAATAGCTCTGAGGAATATGGAATTATCTGTTGGAAGATAGATAGGTTATCTAGGAATCCAATTGATAGCGGAAAGATTCAATGGCTACTGCAACAAGGGCATATTAAAGTTATTCAAACAAGTGATAGGCAATATTTGCCTAGTGATAATGTGCTCTTGTTAAACATTGAGGGTTCAATGGCTACTCAATATATTTTAGACTTGAGCAAGAATGTTAAAAGAGGAATACAAACTAAAATAGAAAAGGGGCTATGGCCAAACTTTGCACCTATTGGTTATTTAAATGACGGGAAAGGTGGAATAGTAGTTGATAGGGTTAGGGCTCGTTATATCAAGAAGATATTTAAACTATATTCAACTGGAAACTATACTATGAAAGAGTTAGCGGATTTAATGTATAAGGAGGGATTTAGGAGGAGAAGTAATGTTAAATATCATAATAGCAAGATATATAAACTGATTAATGATTCTTTCTATTGTGGGCAAATGCAGTTTCACGGAAAAGTGTATGAGGGCAAACATGAAACTATTATTTCTCGGAAACTATTTGATGAATGCCAAAAAGCAATGGAATTAAAACAGCATCCCAAGAAGAAAAGAATCTATTTCCCTTTTAGAGGGCTTATGACTTGTGCTAAATGTGGTTGTTTACTCACTGCTTCTCGCAAGAAGAAAAAGTATGTTTATTATTATTGTACTAATGGGCGAGGTGGATGTAGTGAACATAATCACTACTTAAAAGAAGATGAGGCAATTTCCGCCTTGTCAGAAGTATTTGATAAATTAGTTATTGATGAAGATGAGATAGAAAGAATGCATGATAATACCAGAGAGCTACTTATAAACAATAACCCGGAGAGACGTGAGTATCTAGAGACTAAGCAGGGGCTAGAAAATGAGCTTAGAAGATATAAAAATAGAAAAGACGAACTCCTTAATCTCTTGCTTGATAAAACGATAACTAAAGAGAGTTATGAAGAAAGAGAAAAGAATATATTAGTAGAGATTAATAATTTTAATGAATCTCTAAAAAAATTAGAAAATGAGCAAGAAGTTATCTTAACAGAAAAAGATTTGGAACTTACCAAAAACTTCTTTTTAAGCCCAAAAAACATGAAAAATGAGTTTTTAAAAACTAGTTTAGAGAATAAAAGAAAAATGCTCTCTGGACTACTTTGGAACTTATCGATAGACAATAAAAAATTAGCTAAGGTTAGTTTCAAAGAGCCCTTTGAAACCCTAGCTAATTGTTGCGCCAATGATGATATTGACAATCTGCGGAGAGGGTGGGACGCACTTGGAACGATAATATAGAAATTGATTATTAATCGACGTTCTCTGTTTTGTGAATTATTTTTACACCAGACTTATTAGATATAAAATTAATAACATCTAATTCTTTTGGATTTCCATTAATTACTAGGTTTAGAGTACTCCATTTATATCCATTTTTCATAATCACGAAATAATAAGGATCTTGTTTCTCAATTTCTCCTGTTTGTAAATTTTTAAACTTAGTAAAGTAGTATATATTATTTACGTCGTTATAGGAATAACTATCTTCACTAAGAGAAAAATATTCTTTATTTATTAAATGATCATTAGTAACTTTAGTATAAGTATTAACACCTAAATAAAACGCAATGAAAAATAAAGGCAAAATAACCAAAGATGAGATTATTTTTAACTTTCTTTGATCAAGTTCTTTTTGGTTTATGCTATTATTGCGACTCATATCATCTCTAAATATTAAGTACTCCGCTTTACTGTGAAATATAGAATTACTTACAGAATAGCCAATTAAATCCACCAAATAAGCATAACAAAGTATGGCCATAAACATAGCGGGTATCCCAAAAATAGAAGAAGATGCTCCGATTGAGTACGCGGCATCGGCGCTTATTAATTCTAGATAATAATTTTGAACCGCCTGCATTCCCCATGTTAGAGTAAGGACGAAAAGAGGGAGAATCGTGAAGAAGCCAATTGTTATAAAAATTTTAAAATTTTTAAATTTTTCACGAACCTGTTTTATGTCTATGTTTTTTTCTAACAATTTTTGTGAATCTTTTTTAGAAGCCCAATCAAACACAAGCCCTGTTAACGCAATAAATATTGGAAAAAACAATAAAGCTTTAATCATAGAATTTTAATTATATATAAAAACAAAATAGCATTTTATTGCTATTTTGTAAATCTGCGGAGCCTACATTCTGGTCCCAAGCTTAATTTAATACAAAAGACACCTCGTTTCAGGTA
>CAZCQW010000015.1:0-283 GCA_964500975.1 uncultured Gammaproteobacteria bacterium
ATTGAGTTTGTACAAATCTATACGCCACTAATTATGCTTATCTTGATAATTTGGGGCTTAAGAAAAATAAAAGATAGTTTGAAATAATATGACCGAATTTGAAGCAGCAAACGAACTAATTAAATGGTGTTTATGGGCAGGATTCGTCGGTATTATTCTTATTCCGT
Source organism: uncultured Gammaproteobacteria bacterium (assembly GCA_964500975.1). Lineage (GTDB taxonomy): Bacteria > Patescibacteriota > Patescibacteriia > Patescibacteriales > UBA12465 > UBA12465. The sequence goes on from CAZCQW010000015.1 coordinate 168, forward strand.
TCTTTATTAACAATCGAAAATAAAGACTAGAAAGGGGGTGAAAATTATGTTTAAGAAAATTGGACTCGGATTTATGGCTTTCTTAGGCGCTCTTGGTTTAAGTACTAATTTCGCTC
>CAZCQW010000015.1:344-1273 GCA_964500975.1 uncultured Gammaproteobacteria bacterium
TACCGCTTCCGGTAACACCGAGTAAAACTTGGTGTTTGTCGCCCCGCTTTAATCGGCGGGGCGAAAACTCCTTTCTTAACATAACTCTATGCTTACTAATATTTTACTCGTGATTTTAATAGCTATTCTCGTCCATTTGGATTATCAGTTTTATAAAACTTACACCGAGCCCAGGCTTTATCACGACCGGCTCAAGATGGATGAAATTTATAAGAATTGGCGCGAGATAACGAACCAAAAAGATGAAAAATAAAATAAATAAAATATGCTTAAAAAAATATTTTGGGCAATCGCTATTGGTTTTTGCTACGCTCTTGGTCGGGGTATTTTTTACCAGTACTTCCGCTAAAGCTAACACCATTATCACACCACTTTCATTAGTTAATTGGAGTTCTGATGGTTGGGTTGATGGTAATATGATTTTTCGGGCAGCAGCAGTTATACCAGATCACACTGAAAACAGCATCGTATTTTGTAACGTTGATAGTGGAGAAAACTGGGGTGCTGGAGCTGGCACTTGGACTTTAAATAGCGTTGCTTCAACTTTGATTATGGATAGTTGGTATGATTTTGGTTATGTCACAAATCCAGCCGCTGGAGTTAGAAATTTTGTTTTCAAATCAAGCGGTTATCATGACGCATCTAACGTGCAAGATAATTTAACTAAGTGCTGGCTAATCGATGGCGTTAATCTGAATAATTTAGTTTCTTATTCTTCACCAGGTGATGAATGGTATAGCTGGAATACTGGTTTTGACTTTTTGTATGGTCCAGCTAGTTCTAATTCATTAATTTTTACTTACCTAACCAGACAAGATAAAAGAGTAATGGATTATTCAGGAGCTAACTCAACAAACCAAACTATTTTACTTAAAAATAATGGATCAGATTATCAATGGAGCATCTTACTTGCTTATAACGTTAACAGC
>CAZCQW010000015.1:1283-6154 GCA_964500975.1 uncultured Gammaproteobacteria bacterium
ATGTAACTTTAAATGCTGGAGGTTTGAATTATAGCGAAATGCGCTTAAGAATCTTTGAGATAAATACTTTGTCGCCAACGCCTCTTTGCGAATCATATACCTATACCAGTTGGAGCGCTTGCGACCCAGATGGTTATCAAGTTAGAAATATTGCCTCAAAATATCCAGCAAATTGTGAAGGTGGTGTTACTCCTAATTTACTAAATACTTGTGAATTTGGCGGTAATAATGGAAACGCCCCCGATGATGGCACTGGTCTTTTCTTCTCTAATCCTTATTCATTTTCTTTTAATTCTACCGCTATCGTTCGTTACGATTACAACGAAAATATTTTCACTCCTTATGACTATTTAGAAATTAGACAAATGTCGGCTGATTGGTCTAGCAGTACTTTTATTGCTACAAGCACTATTGTTGATAGTAATTTTGGTAAGACTGGTGGCAAATCATTTTTTACTCTTACAGGAAGCGCCTCAACCACAGGCTTAACTTATTACGAAGCTACTCCTCACTTTTCAGCTTATTGGTCACCAACGCTTGGAGACGTAGAAGCAACAACGACAATCCCTTATGTCATTGTGGCTGATTGGCATTCAACAGAAATTCCGTCGGTAGCTGATATTTTATCAGCTAGCTCAACTAATCCTTTCTATGATGACGCTGCAATGTATGATGCTGCTTGTTCTCAAGAAGAATGGCAAACACCTCCACCGGAGATATTTGGCGTTAACGTTCCAGCTCTAAATTTAAATTGGGTTTTATTATTGCTGGTAATAAATTTACCAGCATCGCCACTGACGGAATTTATAAAGCAGGAAATATCTTAAAAAGTGTTTTCCCTTTCAACATTTACACCAATCTTAATACATCATGGAAGGCTAGCGCTAACTCGGCGGTCATTTCTGAATTATCATTTTTATCTCCCGTTAATGGAAATCTAACAGCTCAAATTCCAACAACTGGTACTTCAACCGCCACTGTTGTTTTATGGGGTAAAGATATTTTTACTTCTAGCTCAACACTAGGAACAGTTAATGCTCATAAAACAAATCAATTATTTTTAGCTATTAAAACCATTATCAAATGGGCTTTATGGGGTTTGTTTGGTTTATGGGCAATTAAAAACGGCAAAGCCTTTATTGAAAAAATGACAGGCGGTCAATAAATATATGAACGCATTACTACAACTAATAAAAATAACCTTGGTCACAACCTTCTTGGCAGGATTACTCTATGCTATTGGCCAAGCGGTTAATAATCTTATTCCCTGGTCAAACATTACGATCTTTTTCGGAATGATTAGACAGTGGTCTAGTCTTATTGATTTTATTTTTCCAACCGACACCCTCTGGCAAATAGTAGGAATTATATTTTCTGTTTATCCATTCCTCTGGTCAATTATGGCAGTAAAGATATTGATTAATAACTCCGGTTTAAGAGAATAATTATATGGCATTAGATGGTTCAAAATTTAAATTAATTACTGGGCTTCCTGGAAGCGGCAAATCGTTAATGATGGCTACTTTTGTTTATCCCTATTTAATTGCTGGTTATCAGGTTTATTCTAATCTATGGCTTAACTGGAAACGCTACGATGTATTGGGTGAATGGGATACAGATAAAAATAATCTTCATTACTACCAAGAAATGGAAGATATAACGGATGTAAGAAATTGCATCGTAATTTGTGATGAAATTGCTGAACCACTAGATCCAAGGAATTGGGAAAACGAAGGCTCTGGTGTAAGAAGATTTTTTCAACAACACCGTCATCACCATATTGATATTTATGGGACGACACAAAATATTACCCTGGTTGCTAAAAGTGCTCGTATTGTAATTGATGAATGGACGGATGCTTTCCGTATCTTAAGTTTTATTCCCGGAATTATATTACTTCGTGAGAGATCAATAGATAGAACACAAATGTTAAAAGAAGAGCCAGAACCAAAAGACAATGGCTTTTTCTCTTGGCTTTCGGAAATAAGAATGTTTGTTAAATCAAAACTGCTATTTAAAAAATGGGATAAATATAAATTAGAGCTAGAGCATAAGTTTTGCGAAAAGTGCCATGAACGACAAGAATTTAATTTAGATATTTGTCCAAAGTGTAAGCAAAAATTGATTATAAAAAAATCTGGTATTTACGATAGTTGCTACGACATTAAGCTCCGTCCAAAGAAACATTTTTGGAGACCAGTCAGTATTTGCGATGATTGCGGTAAAGAAGATAGGGGTGGATACAAAGGAGTCTTAACTGTAGAAGAGTTTTTAAAACAAAGAGAATTAACGATTAGAAAATAGTTCTTTAAATTGTCTATACAAAAAAAGGAACCAATCCCGAAGGATTGATTCCTTAATTGTGTTAAGCCGCTTGAGGCTCAACTTGTTTTTCGTAGAAAAGATAAATTGTTTTAAGTCGTCTCTCAACGACTGTTCCGGTTTTTCTATCTTTCTTCTCGATGACGATAAAAGACCGAATAGCCTTTTCGTCCTTGCGAACTACATATCCGTTTTCTAACCATCTCTTGAAGGTTAAGCAATTTTCAAACGGATTATAACGTTTAGCTTCATCTTCGCCCCAACGTTTCGCAATTTCTTTGCGGACAAGACTGGAAGTGTTTTCCGAACCTGTCCAATTTGATTTGACTGATAATGTCATAAATTTAAATTGACGACTTATTTTAAATTGCCGGATAACGTCGCCTTAGATTATCTATCGGCACGAAATGAGATAGCGTCTGATGGCTTGCGACAGTCAAAGTGGAGACTTGTACTACCTTGATGGGCGATAAGCTGACGCTAAAATGAGAAGCCACAGATAGACAATCAAACTCCCCTTTTAGATTTAAAATTACGACCGGCTAATGCAGTTTTTTTTCTTTTTTGGCGGCATCCCCTTGGGGGAGCCAAAAAAGAAAAACAGCAGCCGGTAAATGAGATTTAAGACTGGAAATGTTGGCCCGGCCCCCTAATATAATTAACTTGACCATACGCACACACCGGGCCGTCACCACGAATATTAGATAAATATAATCAATAATTATATGAAAACTATTGAAATAAGATTTAAAAAACTATTAAATAATCACCCTGACTGGAGTACTTATATTTGTTTTAGTGAAGCAATCCATCAGCAAAATTTTAACCACACCATAATTTGTCGTTGGTTCAATAAATTAGTTGAAAAAGATGATTACTTTAAAAAAGACAAAAAGGCTATCCTAACTTTTTTAAAAAGTATCTAAAACTAGCTGAGGCGTGTCAAAAATAAGATGATATTAGCTCTAGATAAAAATATTTTAACAAAAACGACCAACTAATCATCTCAGTAAAAACGGACTCTTAAAAACGAAAAAACTATCAAATATATGATATATAAAAATATTAATAATGAGTTCAATTACATCCTTTGGCTTCGAGAAAGAATTAAAACTTTAAAATTTGGAATTACTAGAAGAATAAAAACCGACTCTACGACTGATTTCGAGCTTTTGACTCTAAAACTTAAATCATATCAACAAGAATATAATTCTGTTACTGATGAATTATATTCTCTCCTCAAAGATGGCCACCTATCAGAACAAGCTAATAATTTCCGGGAAGAAAGTGGAGCTCTATCAATACGAGACGCCTATTCATGTTGGCCAAAAAAAGAAAAAGAAGAAAGTCGCCAAACGCCGCACAAAAGAAGAGATAATGAAACAGATTAAAGAGAATGAAAACCAGGCTTTTGAAGTTGAAGTAATGCGAGATTTTTCTTTACGTCGGACTAGATCAAGAATTGTTCGTTTGATAAATGCTAACCCTGATTTAAAAGTCTTTGTTACTTTAACTTTTGATTCTGATGTGCCTAGTTTAGTTGAAGCCAATCCAATATTTAAGAAGTTTATTAAAAGACTAAAGAGAAAAAGACCAGATTTAAAATATATCGCTATTCCCGAATTTCAGTCAGATAACGATTACTACGGTAGACCAAAACCAAATGGTGGTGCTGTTCATTATCATTTATTAGTTAATTTTGAAATGGCTTCTGATCAGTTAAAAGCAATCTGGCAAAATGGCTTTGTAAAAATAAACAGAATTAAACACGTTAACCATCTTGGACTTTACGTTTCAAAATATGTTGGCAAAAATTTGTTTGATATTCGTTATTTTGGAATGAGAAAAATATTAGCCTCAAAAAACCTTGAGCAACCAATTATTATTACCGTCTTTAAGGAAGTAAGAGAGTTTATCAATAATGCGATTGGCAATATTCCGCCTCTATTTGAAAAATCATATCGCTCTGATTGGCTTGGAAAAATTCAATACCGTTTATACGGTTTCTAAATTTACCTTTGAGAAATAAACATAGTCTTGGCTATGAAATGAATATACAAAAAGAACACGTTGATAAATTTATCAGCGTCTACGAAAAAACTTTCCACGAAAAGATTTCGTATCAAGAAGCGTTCGAACAGTGTCGGCAATTAGTTCTTTTAATTAGCACCGTTTATTATCCAATGACACTTAAGGATTATAAACGGGTTCAAGCTCGGCGTCGTCAAACTGGAGATTTATTACCCTTGAAATAATGAATAATTGTGATAATATAACAGTGACACCCAACAGAATAGTATCCGCTAAAGGATTTTTTATACTCTTCCCCAAAAAGGGGCGGTTCTGCCGACGAGTATTGCCTTTGGCGATATTCTGTTGGGTGTCCAGGGCCGTCCCTTTTTGTTATGAAAAAACCAAAAACCACAAAATCAAATTTAGAGGGCAACACCCTTCTTAATATGGCTGAAGCTTTAAATGAGATTCGGATTGATTTTGAATTACCCGATGAACGTTTCGACCGAGAAGACAAGGCTAAAGTACTAAAAGAT
>CAZCQW010000015.1:6164-6978 GCA_964500975.1 uncultured Gammaproteobacteria bacterium
GAAAACCTCAACAGATAAAACTAAATACTTTGCTTATGTGCGAAAATCTACCGAAGGCGATGAGCGCCAGGCTTTGTCGATTGACAGTCAAAAAGACAAGGTTAAAGAATTTTTTCACGGCTTAGACATTGTTGAGGTGCTAGTGGAAAAGCACACCGCCTTTAAACCATATAGTCGCCCCGTCTTCGCTGAGATGATCAAAAGAATATCTAAGGGCGAAGCACAAGGCATTATTGCCTGGCATCCTGATAGATTATCAAGAAATGAAATTGATGCCTCAACTATTACTTACATGGTTCGCACTGGCTTGATTAAGGACTTAAAATTTGGTTCTTATAATTTTGATAATTCTCCTGAAGGAATAATGATGCTGCAAATGGCGCTTAGTCAATCGCAATATTTTTCTTCTAAACTAGGAAAGGACGTTAAGCGAGGACTAGAGAAAAAATTTGAAATGGGTTGGCAACCAAACATTGCTCCTGAAGGTTATTTAAACAAACGTGACGAAATAAAAGGTCAAAGCAGTATAATAATAGATACAAACACCTTCCCACTTCTACGACGTGCTTTTGATGAAATGCTAACTGGAAGATATTCTGTTCCTCAAGTTTTAGAAAAAATGAATGATGAATGGGGATTTAAAACAAAAAGATTTAAAAGTCGTGGCGGCAAGCCAATGTCCCGAAGTGCCCTATATCGTATTTTTACGAACCCATTTTATGCTGGCATTATTAACTATGCCGGCAAGGAAAATAAAGGCAAGCATAAGCCAATGATTACTCTTGAAGAATATGACAAAATTCAAATAATTATG